>JAGHUN010000096.1 GCA_018064805.1 Candidatus Colinaster scatohippi | reverse complement strand
AGAAGCTTTCTTGCGCACATTGCCGAAGATATATTATTGGCTTCATTATAAATAGGATTGTCAATAAACTTAATCATAGGATATTTATATAAAAGCTGATCAAACTGCTCTGCCAAATATCCTCTTACGATTGTAATATCCGTAATTCCTGCTGCAATCACTGCATCAAGCAGACCATCAATAATGCGTTTTCCGTTGACACGTACAAGAGGTTTGGGCGTATTTAGTGTAATCGGAACAAGTCTGGAACCAAAACCGGCTGCAATAAATACGGCTCTCCTAACCTTATATGGTTCAAGTATCTCGATTCCCTTGGCCGTAATCTTACCGTTTTCCACATATCCCTTATCCACCAGGTCTTTAAGCTTACGATTAACCGTACTTAACGAATGACCTGTTATTTCTTCAATATCTCTTTGACTAAGTTCCTCTTTAGTCTCAGCCAAAGCAACCAATATGTCAAATTCTTTGATACTAAGATTCATACTGCTTTCCTTTTCTTTGTATTACTGCAAATATCAACTAATTATTTACAGACATTATTCCTGCATCTTTCAAACCTATGATTTTTATGAATATCTATAATCCCATCTGCTTCATGAAGTTTTCCTTGTTTTCCTTTGCAGTAGTCGTTGGACGTCCAAGATCTTCTCTTGCACCGATACCACATGTAACCTCTATAAAGGTTAGCATATCCGACTCCTTAGCCTTTGCAAGTACCACATCAAGGCCATCATAGGTAGTTGCCTTAAATACCTGTTTATACCCGCAGCCCTCTGCAATCTTCTGTAAATCAATGGAACCGGCAACCGTCGGCTGACCTCCTACAGTCTCATGTGCAGCATTATTAATAACTATATGCACAATTCCTTTAGGTGCATTTGCTCCCATAACAGCCATGCTTCCCATATGCATAAGTGCCGCTCCGTCGCCATCTATTATCCACAATTTCTTATCCGGACGCTGAAGAGCAATTCCAAGTGCTATGGAAGAACTGTGTCCCATAGAGCCGACTGTCAGGAAATCAAGTCCATGAGACTGTTTATTAGCTTCTCTGATTTCAAAAAGTTCACGGCTTGCCTTACCTGTTGTCGATACAATCTGATCATCACCACTGGCTTCTGTAATATGCCTTATTATTTCTTCTCTTACCATAGAATTGCTGTTACTGTAGGTTACTTTTTCTGAATATTCAAGCGCTCCCTTTTTCACAACAAATGCTACCTGCTTGCCGGAATCAAGAAGTTCTCTGTAGTATGCCATACGATTGCAAATATCATTTGCAGTTGTATCCTTATCAATAACAAAGCTTTGGATATCCATATCCTCCAAAAGCTTAATAGTCACCTCACCCTGATAGATATGCTGCGGCTCATCATGAACTCCCGGTTCGCCTCTCCATCCAACTACAAATATACACGGAATGCCATAAACCTTATCATTTAAAAGTGACGCAACAGGGTTAATAATATTTCCCTCTCCACTGTTCTGCATATATACAGCCGGCACCTTGCCTGTTGCGAGATGGTAGCCTGCCGCAATACCTGTACAGTTACCCTCGTTGGCTGCAATAATATGATGCTTACCGTCAACACCGTATGTATTCATTAGATAATTACATAAAGCTTTAAGCTGTGAATCCGGTACACCTGTAAAAAAATCAACGCCAAGTGCCTCGACAAAATCTTCTACTCTCATCTATATTCTCTCCATTCTGCATAGACCGTTAGTTACAATTCATCAATAAGTGTAATAATATCCTTAATAGGAAGAAGTCTGTCATCTACCTCCTTAGCTCTGTGGTTCTTAAGAATATCAATTGCAGTCTGTTGCATGGCAGGAAAAGCACTACGAGTTAGCTGATTAGCGTATATTACAATGTTCACGCCATGTGCAGCCAACTCCTCTTCCGTAATTGTATTAAATGATGACGGCACAACCACAATCGGAGTTTTGCTGTCTTCTGCTCTAAACCTGTCGCAGAACTCGAGAATTTCTGCGGGTTCTTTCTTCCTGCTATGAATCATAATACCATCAGCTCCGGCCTTCACAAAGGCTCCGGCTCTTTCAAGTGCATCCTCCATACCACGCTCAAGGATGAGACTTTCAATTCTGGCAATAATCATGAAATCATCTGTAAGCTGAGCCGCTTTTCCGGCTGCGATTTTAGCCGAAAAATTCTCAATACTGTCCTGTGTCTGAACCACCTCATTGCCAAACAGAGAATTCTTTTTAAGTCCTGTTTTGTCCTCAATAATAACTGCGGATACTCCCATTCGCTCAAGGGTTCTGACATTGTATACAAAATGTTCCGTAAGTCCACCTGTATCACCATCAAGAATAATCGGCTTGGTGGTAACCTCCATAATATCATCTATGGTCCTTAGTCTTGATGACATATCAACAAGCTCTATATCCGGTTTGCCCTTTGCCGTACTGTCGCAGAGAGAACTTACCCACATGGCATCAAACTGATCAAGCTTACCATTATTCTCAACCACCGTCTTCTCTGCAATAAGTCCTGTAAGTCCCGAATGAGCCTCAATAGTTTTAACCACGGGACACATTTTTATAAGCTGACGAAGTCGTTTCCTTCGAAACTCCGGCATAGCCAGCTTCTCGCGAGTAATGGCATCGATTTTTCTTACCTTCTCATTTCTGGTATATTCTACCTCAATGAGTTTTCCACCATATTCGTTAAGCAGTTCAACCAGATGATCTCTTATTGCTATCTCCGGTCCGTTTTTCCAATTATCACCGTGAATAACATAGTCCGGTTTGAGCAGACTGATTACGTCATCATACTGCATCTCGCTCTGGACTATCACCTTTTCAACCCCATCAATAGATTTATATAATTTTATTCTCTCCTCCTGTGATACAGTTGGGAATCTGTTATATCTGATAAGTGCTTCGTCACTAAGAACACCGATTATTACACTTCCGTATTTTTTAGCTTCTGCAACTATGTTAAGGTGTCCATCATGAATAACATCTGTACAAAAGCAAGCATAAACCTTTTTACTATTCTCCATATATTCCCCCATATTAATCATTATATTTGATTGGAATCGCTATATTATTAAACTCAAGTCCTTCCTTAAGTACAACAAAGAAGTCCTTAATATCTTTTTCATCAATTGCACCAAGAGCACACAGTCTAAAGGTATTTGTAGTCGAAATCTTGCCGGGGTAAATTGTAAATCCACGCTCATAACAGTAATCGTGTATCTTCTCAAAATTCCAGTTAGGATCATCCGGATAGATTACCGACACAACAAGGCCGGCCTGAAGTTCACGCTTAATAACATCCTTAAAGCCCAGTTCATCCAAGCCATCATGAATTGCATTAAATACCCTTGTATGTCTTGCCCACTTAGCCTCTTCACCTTCTTCAAAATATTCCTTAAGTGCCTGTATTGTTGAATATACAGTCTGAACCGGTGGTGTGAAATGCATCTCACCTGTTTTCTCAAAGAACTCATACTGAAGATAAAGGTTACAGTAATATGAACGTTTAGGATAGTCCTTTGATTTTTTTATTATATCCGTACGACCAATGATAAATGACAATCCTGTCATGGCCATAAGTCCCTTCTGGGCTGATGCCATGCAGAAATCAATATTATCCTCATATACATTAATAGGTCTCATAGCAAGTGTTGAGGTCGTATCAACAGTAAAAACAGCGTCATATTTATGAGCCAGTGCACCAATCTCACGGATAGGATTAAGAATTCCTGTTCCTGTCTCATTATGTGTTGTATGCACAAGCGCTATATCAGGATTGGCCTTAAGAGTCTCTTCTACAACCTTAAGATCTGGCTGCTCATCGAGTGGGAACTGAAGATCAATATGGGGCAGATTATAATACTCACATATCTCTACAGCTCTTGTACTATAGGCTCCATTATTAACAAC
>JAGHUN010000034.1 GCA_018064805.1 Candidatus Colinaster scatohippi | reverse complement strand
AATTAAGGAGGTATGGTTACGATGAAAAATCTTGAAATTGAATATAAAAAGTTAACTGAAGAAAACGTACCAGATCTCTGGGATAGAATAGAAGCAGGAATTGATAAGCTTGAAGCAGATAAAAATATAATTGGCACTAATAATTATGTTAATAACGAGGAAGTAACAAAAAAAGTAGTAAGTATTAATAAAAAGAAAACAGTAAATAGAATTGTTCCGATAATAGTTGCAGCAGCAGCGATTGCATTATCATTTGGATTATTTATGATGAGCAATTCAAGATCATTAAAAACAGCAGATTCTGCAACGGCAGAGAGACCATATTATGATGCAGCAGCAGATGTGGCTGAAGAGAATGCATATAATGATTATGCAGATTCTGATGTATCTGAAAATACTAATAATATAGCTGCTGATGCTATGGATGAAGCTGCTGCGGAAGTAGTAGAAGAAGCTGTGCCTGCTGATGTAGGTATAGGGGCAGCAGAAAAGGAAGACATAGATACAATTGAATATTATGGAATTGTTACAGTCTGCGATAATCCGGAATTCATAGAAATAATGATGGATGATGGAAGTGCAAGAAGGATATATCTTCCTACAGAATATCAGGAGGCAATTCTTTCAAGGGCTGAGGAAAATATGGAGATACATTTCATATATGAATTGGTTGATAGTGAGTTGATTGAAAGCTTCCCTGAAGCATATCAGGATGTTAATTATCAGGTAAAAGAATATTTGAAATAAAAAAATAAAATAATTTAAAAAAATACCATAAAAATAAAAGCCTCCCTACGTATCTTATACATAAGATGACAGATCGATAAAAATTATCGATATATAGGGAGGTTTTTATTATGAAAAGAAAAATGGTTGCAATGTTATTATCAGTAGTAATTGTTGGAAGTATGGTAGCAGGATGTGGTAAGAAGACAGCAGAGGAAACTACTAATTATGTTGTAAGTGATGCAGTAGCCGACTGTGCTGAAGAACCGGCAGTTGATGTGTCTCGTGGTACATACTGTGAAGAGGAAGTCGAATACGACTGTAGGGAAGAATACGAAGATTTGTCCGGAGAAAAATATGATTCAATTGAAGAAAACGGATGGATAAGTGTTGAGAAAAAAGCGCTGTCTACTTTTGCAGCAGATGTTGATACTGCCAGTTATTCTAATTTTAGAAGAATGGTTTTGGATGGTTATGGTTTAAATAGAATTCCTGCGAGTGCTATTAGAACTGAGGAAATGGTGAACTATTTTACTTACAACTATGAAGAGCCGAAGAATGGTGAAGTATTTGGAGTAACTCCACAGGTAAGTGTTTGTCCCTGGAATAGTGAAAATCTTCTAATGACAATTGGAATTAATACTGCAACATTGGACAGCAAGGATATTCCTGATTGTAATATTGTATTTTTGGTTGATGTATCCGGATCGATGAGAGGAGAAAAGAAGCTTCCACTTATTCAGAAAAGTATGGCAATGCTTACAGACAAATTTGATGAGAACGATCGAATTTCAATTGTAACATATGCAAGTGGTGTAGAAACAATCCTTAATGGCTGCTCTGGTGATGATTCCAGAAAAATTATTAAATCTTTTGAAAAGCTTTCGGCAGGTGGTTCAACTAATGGTGGAGATGGAATTGTACGTGCATATGAAATAGCAGAAGATAACTTTATTGAAGATGGTGTTAACAGAGTAATCATCTGTTCAGATGGTGATTTCAATGTTGGATTAACAACACAGAGCGAACTCGAGAGATTAATTACAGAGAAAAAGGATTCAGGAATCTTTTTGTCAACACTTGGTTTTGGCATGGGCAATTATTCTGATGTAACCATGGAGACACTGGCAGACAAGGGTAATGGGAATTATGCATATATTGATGATCTTACAGAAGCTAAAAGGGTACTTATAGATGAAATGTCTTCAACATTTGTTACTGTTGCAAAAGATGTAAAACTCCAGGTAGAATTCAATCCTGCAGCTGTTTCGGAATACCGACTTGTTGGTTATGAGAACAGAGTAATGTCATCAAAAGATTTTACAGATGATACAAAGGATGGTGGAGAACTTGGTGCCGGTCATCAGGTAACAGTGGTATATGAAATATGTCCAACTGATAACTATGAAGAAACTGATTTAAAATATCAGGAAAAAAAGCCTGAAGTAAAGGGTTCTGAATATGATGAATACTGTACACTCAGTATCGCTTATAAGGAGCCTGATGGTAATAAGTCAAGATATCTTGAGTATCCTATTAATTATAATAACTTTGACAAAAATCCTTCTGATGACTTCCGTCTTGCTGCAGCTGTAGCACAGGCATCTCTTGCGCTTAAGGGAAGTGAATATATAGCTGATTACAATATGGAAGAAGCTATTTTGGAATCACTTAAAACAGTTAAAAGTCTTAAGAAGCATTATGATAACGAATATGTTGCTGAGTTTGCAGATTTATTGGAGGAGCTTACTTACTAAATTACAGTTTATATAAGAAATAGTAAAAACCTCGTGCATATGTTATCAATGCACGAGGTTTACATAACTAACAATTATTCCTTGCTATATATTTCAATATACCTGCCACTAAGGTAGGGTCCCTTTCGTTCCTTTAATTTGTAGCTGGAAGGAAGGATTTTTGTGAAGTCCAGATTATTGGTTTTCTGTTCTTCGCTGAAAGGAAGAACATCTACAATAATATTTTTAATATCATTATTTGTTGTAATATTAGTATAATCATCAACCCATTTATCTTCCTTGCTTCCCTGCATAAAACCAAGAGTAACAAGATAATCAATAGTTCTGCCTGAACCAACTTCGCCAAAGGTTCCTACAGAGTAATTAACAGAATTCTTTTTATCAAGCATTTTGGCACACTCGATTGCAGCCGGTGATAAATCAAAACCAAATTTGTTGGGAGCATTAACATTACGAATTACTTCACCAAGACCACATCCAATGTCAACAATTTCGTTTTCAACAGGTGCCTGGTTATTAATGTATTTTACAACAACCTGTGCATATTCACGCAGTTCATATGGGCTGACATGCCATGTATCAAAATCGTATTTCTTCTGGAGCTTTTTGTAGTATGAACGTCGGCAAGTTCCCTTTAATGTGTTAATTAATCCTACTTCTTTGATTTTTCTAAATAATTTCATATTTAATTTTATCCCTCATAAAATTTTTATATATTATAACATATGCCGTGTGTTTTGGTAATAATGTGTGTCAATATAGAATAAAACAAAAAAACTATTCATAAATACCCTGCATATGAGCATCTATTTTACCGACAAATATTTCCGAAAAAGCGGGAAGGAAACCGGCTTTAACACCAACAGATCTTGAAAGAGCGTGAGACTCAGCTGTACCATAAAATGGAAGGAAGCCATCACTTATTATCTGTTGTTTGAGAGATTTAACGAGGTTTGTCGCAAGCCCCTCTCCACGATATTCTTTTTTTACATCAATTCCAATTTGTCTGACATAGAGTCCATCATTGCTGGCACCCGCCATACCCTTGTATCCTCCTTTTCCGTCAGGAGCAGCTACTGCATATACATCCGGCTGAGTTGGTGAATAGCATAATGCATTGTGGAACTCATTTTCTTTCTTATAATTGTCAATTTCATCCTGAGTAAACCATATATATTCTTCGGGTATAGTGAGTGCAGGAGCATCTGCATCAGGAAGGTAATATATATGAGTATCAATTATTTCTCTGTCAAATTCATTAAGAATTCTGTCAATTTTGCGTAAGCGACCATAATTAAAAAACCAATCGGCAGGATAATCCTTAAGGATTTCTTCCCAGCCGGGAAGAGTTTCTTCATCAGCCATGACATAAGCTGTTCCCATAAATACAATTACACGGAAAAAAGGATCAAGTTTGTTAATAACTCGACTTCCCGGCAGGACCTTAGTAGGTGCAAGCCACAAATCCTCTTTTACCTGGAATCCTTCATTCATATTGCAATCGAGATATATTTGTTTAAGCATTGTATCATAATGTTCTTTTGATATTTTCATATAAATTGCTCCATATAGAAATTTGCGCTTCTTTTTTAACAGAATTATAGCATATTGTGATAGGATATATGGAGAAAAGGAAGAGAATATGTCGCTTGATCAGATTAGATGGCAGCATGCCAAGGATAAAATAATAGGAATTAACAGGGAACGGCAACAGATAGGAACGCTTTCTGAAAAAACGGTTCATGCAGTTGTAAAAAATTATTATGAGCCGAATGAAGATTACCAAGAGATTCCAATTGAAGGAAAATGCGCTGATATATATACAGCTGATGGAAAAATTATAGAGATCCAGACAAGAGCATGGAATAAGCTAAAGGATAAGTTGGATATTTTTCTTCAATCATATGATGTAACAGCAGTTCTACCAATGCCGGATCATAAACAGATAATATGGATTGATCCAGACACCGGGGAATTATGTAAACCTGGACCTAATAAGCGTTGTTATAGCAGGTATGCCCCACTTATTGAAATATACAAGATAAGGAAATATTTGAATAATCCAAATATGCATGTTCGTATATTGAAATTGGATATGATTGAATATAAGCTACTTTCCGGAAGGAGCAGAGATAGAAAGAGATTCGGTGCGGAGCGTTTTGACAGGATTCCTACTAATTTAACGGATGAAATTGTTCTTGATATGCCGGAGGATTATATGCAATATGTGCCGGAGGATCTTCCTGATGAATTCAAATCCAAGGACTTTGCTAAGGCTGCAAAGCTAACTGAGAGGGCAACGGGTTACGTAATTGGGCTACTAAAAGAAATAGGAATTATAGAAAAAATAGGTACAGCAGAAAGAGGCGCCTATGTATATAGGATAAAGGAAAATTACTAATGAGAACTGGAAAAGAAGGCAAGGTATAATGGAAGGTAATTAAATACGGTATGTATTAAAGCATTTTATTGACGATGGCTGTTATAAATATTGAAAAAAGGCAGTATCATTGCTATACTGTCATAGGTTGATTATTATTCACGAGGTGAATTATATAGAGAGGAGAATAACATGGTTTCATGGAAAAATCTTGATACTCTTGGAAGCTTCAAGGAATTAGAGGCTGCTAAGAAGGTAGTTGTTAAGGATGTGATGGCAGGTGAAAACGGTGCCAAGAGAGTAAAGGAGTATAGTGTTGCAATGGCAGAAGGTCTTGCATACAACTATGCAGCAAAGGCAGTTGATGATGAGGTTCTTGCAAAGCTTCAGGCTCTTGCTGATGAAGCAGAACTTACAGAGAAATTTGCAGAGCTTTACAATGGTGAGGTTATTAATACAGGGGAGAAGAGACTTGTTCTTCATCAGATGTGCCGTGGTCAGCTTGGTAATGCAGTTATAGCTGATGGTGTTGATAAGAGAGAATTCTATACAACTCAGCAGAAGAATATAGCTGAGTTTGTTACAAAGGTTCATAATGGTGAGATTACTAATGCAGCAGGTGAGAAGTTCACTACAGCTGTTCAGATTGGTATCGGTGGATCTGATCTTGGTCCTCGTGCCATTTATCTTGCTCTTGAGAACTGGGCTAAGAAGACAGGCAACTTCAAGATGGAAGCAAAGTTCATTTCTAATGTTGATCCTGATGATGCAGCAGCAGTTCTTAATTCAATTGATGTTGCTCATTCAATCTTCGTTCTTGTTTCTAAGTCCGGTACAACACTTGAGACATTAACAAATGAGTCATTCGTTAAAGATGCACTTGCTAAGGCAGGACTTGATGCAAGTAAGCATATGATTGCTGTAACATCTGAGACATCTCCACTTGCTAAGAGCAGTGATTACCTTGCTGCATTCTTCATGGATGATTATATCGGTGGTAGATTCTCATCTTCTTCAGCAGTTGGTGGAGCTATCCTTTCACTTGCATTTGGACCTCAGGTATTTGCTGACTTCCTTGATGGTGCAGCAGCAGAGGATAAGCTTGCAACTAATAAGAATATTAAAGAGAATCCGGCACTTCTTGATGCGCTTATTGGTGTATATGAGAGAAATGTACTTGGAATGGGATGTACAGCAGTTCTTCCTTATTCTCAGGCTTTATCAAGATTCCCGGCTCATCTTCAGCAGGCTGATATGGAGTCAAATGGTAAGAGTGTAAATAGATTTGGCGAGCCAATTAATTATGTTACTGGTCCAGTTATTTATGGAGAGCCTGGAACAAATGGACAGCATTCATTCTATCAGTTACTTCACCAGGGAACAGATATTATTCCACTTCAGTTCATTGGTTTCAAGAACAGTCAGTGTGGTGTAGATGTAGATATTCAGGGAAGCACAAGTCAGCAGAAGCTTTGCGCTAATGTAGCTGCTCAGATTGTAGCTTTCGCTTGTGGTAAGGATGATGAGAACAATAATAAGAAGTTTGAGGGTAATCGTCCTTCAAGTATCATCATCGGTGAAGAGCTTAATCCTAAGACAATGGGAGCAATCCTTTCACACTTCGAGAACAAGATTATGTTCCAGGGATTCACATGGAATGTTAACAGTTTTGATCAGGAAGGTGTACAGCTTGGTAAGGTGCTTGCTAAGAAGGTACTTGCTCATGAAACAGATGGAGCACTTAAAGTATATAGTGATCTTCTTGGAATCTAATATTAATTATTAATATAGTACTAGAGAGTTTAGTCCGACATTTTTAATAATACTAATGTCGGACTTTCTGCTTTAATGGAGGAAAAAGTATGCTATATAGGAAGGATCGGAAGGGCGAAGAGATATCACAGCTTGGATTCGGATGTATGAGATTCCAGAGAAAAGGTTCCGGAATCGACTATGCAGAAGCAGAGAAAGAAATAATGTATGCCATTGAAAATGGTGTTAATTATTTTGATACAGCCTACCTATATCCGGGAAGTGAAGAATGTCTCGGAAAAGTATTGGAAAACAATAAATGTAGAGATAAGGTTAAGATTGCTACAAAGCTTCCACAATATCTTGTTAAGAAAAAAGAACAGATTGATTCTTTTTTTGAAGAAGAATTATCCAGACTCAAAACAGACCATATTGATTATTATCTGATGCATATGATAACAGATATTAATGATTGGGAGCGACTTAAGTCTTTTGGTATAGAAGAATGGATTGAGAAGAAAAAAGCATCCGGTCAGATTATAAATCTTGGTTTTTCCTTCCATGGAAGCTCAGAGATGTTTATAAAAGTATTGGAAGCTTATGATTGGGATTTCTGTCAGATTCAGTATAATTATCTTGATGAATATTCTCAGGCAGGAAGAATTGGATTGGATGCTGCATATGAAAAGGGTATTCCGGTAATAATAATGGAACCATTAAGAGGAGGTAAGCTTGTAAATCTTCCGGGTGAAGCTATTGATTTAATGAAAGATGAGTTCACTCCGGCATCACTTGGACTTAAGTGGTTATGGAATCAGCCCGGTGTCACAGTTATTCTTTCCGGTATGAATTCTATGGATATGGTGAAGGAAAATATAGAAACAGCATCATCTTCACCGGTAGGATGCATGAGTGATAAGGATACGGAATTAGTTGCAAAGGTTAAGGATATAGTAAAGGCAAATGAAAAGGTAGGTTGTACAGGTTGTCGTTATTGTATGCCATGTCCGAAGGGTGTAGATATTCCGGGAACCTTCTATTATTACAATCTTGTACCGATTCAGGGTAAACATTCTACAAGAGTAGAATATGCACAGAATATTGGTCTTAGAAAGGAACCGTGTTTTGCATCTCAGTGTATAAAATGTGGTGCTTGCGAAAAGCATTGTCCTCAGGCTTTACCAATTAGGGAAAAGCTTGCGGAGGCTGATAAGGCATTAAGACCATGGCCATATAAGGTTGGTCTTGCTGTTGTAAGAAAGGTATTAAAAAAGAATTAATAAAAGGGCAGTTTCAGTAATTGAAACTGCCCTCAGACTGTAGACAAAGTCCATCGATTCGATGGGCTTTTCTTAATTTGTGCCACTTCTGGCACAAACTAAATCATTCCTGCTTATTCGCAGTGTATCTGTATAGAAAATAGGTGTCAAGAATGCTTCGCACCAGAGGCTTGTTCTTGACACCTTTTTCTATACAGATATGATATCACCAAGCAGA
>JAGHUN010000116.1 GCA_018064805.1 Candidatus Colinaster scatohippi | reverse complement strand
AATTCACTGTACACCTGACCCATCGAGGTCTCCTGGCCAATTTCAATATTCTCAGGGCCATCATCTCCAACAATTCCACCCCACAATGTATTGTCAAGATCCAGCGCAAGTGCTTTCTTGTTTTTACCGTAAATTGACTTAATTATTCCTGCAACATTGTATGCGAGAGACGGTATCGCCGGCATACACAGTGCGTACTTGTACATGTGCCAGAAAAATGGATCGCTCCACTTATCAAGTCCATAGCAGGCTGACAGATAATTAATATCACAGATATAAAAGTCATCATGCGATGCTGCATACTCATACATTTTTAAGTTGACAGAATTAATATAATTTAACCTTCCATGGCTTTCATAGGCATCCATATTGCCAAGAAGTCTGTAGAAAGGCATTTCCATATTGTTCTGAATAACCGGGCACTTATATGTATCACGGAGCTTATCCCACATCACAGTAAAATGCTGCATCTGCGCCTGCAGCAGATTGTCAATTTCTTCCCTGCTATTATCAAGTGTAGGATATGTTGTAATATTCCTGTTACTGGTATGCACATAGATTATATCCGGTCCAAATGCCATAAGTTCCTCATTACCAAACATAGCATCCTGCCAGTACATATTATATTCAGACTCATAAAACTCAGGCTCTATACCGAAGTTTAGTAGAAATAACTCCATGCACTTTATAATGTCATGTGTTGTACTTCCGCCGAGTACTGCTATTTTCTTTTTAATTCTGTTGCTTCCATCGGATAGTAATGCCTTTTTTAAACTCTTGGCCTTCTTTAGCACATATTCCGAATCAAATGGATATTCCAGTTCTCTCATAATTATCTCGTCTGAGTTATCTTCTCATCCTTTACTTCATAAATAATGTCACAGTTTTCTATTGTGCGAAGTCTGTGTGCAATTATAACCATTGTCTTCTGTCCATGAAGCGTATCTATTGCTTCCATAATTGCCGTTTCTGTGTCGTTATCAAGCGCTGATGTCGCCTCATCAAATACAAGCAGCTCCGGATCATGGTAAAGTGCTCTTGCAATTCCAAGCCTCTGTCTCTGCCCTCCGGAGATACGCACACCTCGTTCACCAATCTGAGAGTCAAGTCCCTCCGGCTGACTTTCTACAAACTCTTTCATCTGCGCCTGCTCTAAAACCTCCCATACTCTGTTATCATCGATATCAGATTCCTTTACACCAAAGGCAATATTATTACGTATGGAATCATCAAGCATATATATATTCTGTGGAATATATCCAACATGTGAAAGCCATCCGCTGTAATCAGAAAAAATGTCCGTTCCGTCACAGTTGATGCTTCCTTTTTCAATCTCAAGAAGTCCTAAAAGTATATCAACAATTGTCGTCTTACCTGCCCCGGAAGGCCCCATAACACCTACCGATTTACCAACCGGAATATCCATATTGGCATCAGTAAATATATTCTTATCTGTATTAGGATAAGCAAAGGTAATTCCCTCAAGCCTAATATCCTTTTCAATGGTAAGGCTTGACTTCCTGCTACTGTCAAGCTCGCTGCTTTCGAATCTTTTTACAAGCTCCGGACTGCCAAGTCCCGCCGTATCAACATTTTCATAAATATAATCAAGCGCCGGTTCAAAGTAAGAAATATTGGCAATATAAGTATTTACTCTGTTAACACTTGGAAGCAGTCTCATGGCCGCCAGTGCAAATGCAGAAATAAGCGGAAGAAGCTGTGACATTGGAACACCCGTTGCCATCGCAACTGCAACATAGGCAAGAATTCCAACTATAGCTACAGTCTCGATAAGAAGCCTTGGAATATTAGTTAAAACGTTACTTTTTACCTGATAACCACAGTACTCCTTCGAGCTCTTGAAATATTTTCTGGTGAAATATTCCTCCTTGTTAAGAACCTTTACATCCTTAATACCGGTTACTGACTGAAGTACCCATTTATAAAGCGCTGCCTGCGATACTCTGGCTCCCTCACCTACTACATTAAGCTTAGGCTTTAACACTTTTGTCACGAATACTGTTACAACCAAAAGAAGACCAACAATAACAAGCATCATCTTAAAGTCAATGAACAGCAGGAATATCCCCAAGCATACGGATACAACAAGTTCAGCTGCCAGATTCATGCACTGCAAAAGAAGATTAAAAATATTATCCATATCTCCGTAAATTGTCCTCAAAATATCAGAGGTCTCAGCATAGAGATAATATTCATATGGTCTGTTTAGATACTGGCTAAGCAGGTTTGTTGTGCACCTGCATCTGTTAGAGTTGACAAATCTCGACTGCATATAGGTTAGCCAGATAAGATAACTGTTCTTTACAACAAACATTCCCATAAGTGCAAACAAAAGCAGGTATATTACCGACTGAACATCGTTTATTCCAAACATATTCATTGCAGTAATCACATACTTATTCTGTCCAAAGGCTTCCTTGTCAAGAATTGCCGAAATAAGCGGAAGTACCAGCGACACACCTAAAGTCTCCAGCAGACCACCTATAAGAATCAGTATCATCAGACCAAATATATTTCTTTTTTGGTTTTTATCCAGGATTGCTCCCAGCTTTTTAAAAAGTGACAGTGACATTTATTTCCTCCATGTCATGTTCCGATAATTTACTAATGCTAATACATATTCATTAAGGAACTTAGAACATAACATCATCCATAACATTTATAAGGAATTTGAACAGGTGCGCTTTAATACCTCTGACCTCTTCAAACTCATAGCTCTGCTCAGGAAGACCACCAAATGCCTCCTTGAACTTCGTTATACTGGCAACGTCCTCTCCTTTTCCTGCTCCACCCCAGTCATATTCGGTAAGACCCTTTTCCTTGAAATAAATCATATCTCTAAAATGGAGATATCTGTTGCCCATACCGATTATCTTACGTGATGAATCATCTTCATCGGAAAGCAGTCTGTAAAGTGATGCCGAATGCCACAGTCTGGCTCTTTTTTCATCATGAATGTATGTATGATAAATGGCATCCTCACCGCTTACGGTACCTATCGAGATAACAAGCGCATCAATATCACGATAAAGTCTGAAGTCCCTCTTTATCTGTTCACCATCAGAAAACGGAATATTCTTGCTCTCCCAAAATCTTGTAAAGAAATCCACAAATGTATCAATGTCTTCATCGCTTATCTCTTTACCTGCAAGAATTCTGTAGGTTACATCCTCACGCTCTGCCCTGTTAACCTCGTACTTACAATTTTTCGCGAAGCCCGACTTTATCTCTTCGGGCTCCTTTGTAAGATCATTTACAAGAGTCTCAAAAAGATGCGCATCCTTTTTCTCTATCTTCGATTCCTTGTATGTAATTATTCCTTTTTCCTTCAAGGGTTCATCCGCAAACCAGGCAACCTTGAAATGAATTCCATGCAAAACTCTGTCTAAAAGTAACATTTAGCAATACTTCCAATCCTAGAAACCTCTGTAAATTGCCTTATCGACAAAATACTCTCTGTATTCCTTAAAATCCTTACATTCCCCATCAATGCTATCAATAAGCTCCGATTCCTTCTCTTCAATAAGACTCTTATAATTGTCCATATTGTCATAGCCCTCAGGTGTCCAGGCAAATGGATGTGTAAGAATCTGAACCTTTTTATTATTCTTTATATTGGCTTCTGTCGGATATCCATATCTCCAGATATGATTGGCATCTGACATATACTTGACATCAACAGGCGTCTCGTCCGTTATATTCTCTCCGAAGGTAAAGAAATCGTCCTGATAAGCATTAATTATTCCAGGAAGCTTTATATTTTCTGCAAGAACCTCCTTAATGGGCCTGTGGATCGAAAAGGTATTTATCTCAAAGCCAAGCATCTCACTCATAATACCTATATCTCTTACAATTTCCTTTCTGATAATATCCATATCAGTAAGTCCGTTTAATGCGTAATGAAGACCGATTGTCTGTCCTTCCTTATGCATTTCCCTAATCATAGCCATATTCTTTCTTGACAATACGTTATAGGAATTGTTGGTCAACTGAAAAAAGAAGGTCGATGTAAAGTCCATCTCAAGTTCAACCTTAGACAGCTCATAGGCACGTTCTACACTATACTCAACATCATGTCGCATTATAGTAAATTCATCCTTGCCAAGGGCTTCATGATAGCCCATGCAGTTACCCTTATCCTTGGCATATTTTATTATTTCTTTGTAGTCTTCGAACGAAAACATATCAGTTCTCCAAATCTATTATTTTTTCTTTTTGCTTTCAATTACCTGCTCAATGTATTCATGCCATTGCCTGATAATCGCATCACTATTAACTCTCTCTTCAAGTTTTCTGGCATTTTGGCCCAGCCTCTCGGCCAGTTCTCTGTCTTCAAGAAGTCTGCAGATACCTGCAGCCATTGCATCTGAATCCTTAATCGGAACAAGCAGTCCATCCACACCATCTGTCATAATAGTCGCAGGACCACCACATGGACAATCTGTAGCCACTATCGGCATTCCAAGCACCATAGCTTCAATAAGTGCATTAGGCAGTCCTTCCCAGTCAGATGAAAAGGCATAAACCTCACCTCTCGGCAGTTCCTTCTCAAGACTGTCACTTCCACCCATAAGCTTTACAAAGCTCTCTGCATTATTGTCAGCTATTTTCTTCTTAAGTATTTCAAGGGTTCCGTCAAAGGAATCCGGACCGTATATCCTAAGCTCATGCTCCGGATATTTCTCATGTACCTTGCAAAAAGCCTCAATCAGCATCGGCTGGTTCTTGAAATCAACTATCCTTCCCGCATGTACAACTGCCTTTTCTCTTACTTCCGGTGCCGGAACTCCAACATACTTCGGATTAACAGGATTGAGAATAATTACTGATTTATTTCTTATATATTCAGGAAAAAAGTCCCTCTGTCCCGTTGTCTGAAAAACGCAGCCGTCTGCTCTTGGGTATGTAAGCGGAATCATTATCTTGTCAATCGGCCTGTCATAGTGACCAACCGGATCCGTTCTTACCGCAATGATTACCGGAACCTCCAGCCCCTTGGCTACCATAAGTGCTCTGTAATTTGCAGCCTGTGTAAAAGCTATTACAACATCCGGCTGCTCTTTTTTTATGCAGTCCTTTAGATGCTTATTTCGTAAAAATATTTTCGATATACGTGATTTATTATTTTCCTCCTCTGTAATGCCAACAATAATTCTCTTAACAGAATCATTAAGCGAAAATTCCTGTTCGCCTTTCCATTCAGTAGCCACGATTACTTCATCACCGGACTCTGAAAAAGCATTTGCCAGATTGGATACTACTCGCTCTGCTCCCCCCTGTTCCAGACAGTTGAGATGAAACATTATTTTGCTCATTTTTTACCTTTACATAGTTATTGCATCTTATTACATATTCCGTAATAGTATATCACAGAATTAGCCATAATAAAAGGGATACCCATTGATGGATATCCCTTAACAAATCTCATTTATTACCTTGCCAAAAGTCTTACAACCTCTTCCTCTACAACAACAGGTTCAGCCATTTTTTTGAGTTCCCTATCATAATAGCAGCCTGCATTCGATACTGCCTTTGATACAAAACCATAGCTAATCTCAATAATCTTAAGTTCGGCATTACTGTCATATGCAAAATCAAGTGCGATTGTCTGTGTATTCAGTGCATCTGCCACCTTATATGCAATACTGATAGCCTCCATATCCTTATCTGACACAGAATAATCAATCTTACCACTGCCGGATGCCCTGAAATCATTATCTCTTACATATCTTCTGAAAATAACTGCCTTACCGGCAATAACCGAAACTCTGATATCATATTTATTATCCGGCAAAAACTCCTGAAAATAAATATAGCCCTTATCTTCTCCAAGCAGTCTCTCATTGTCCGCCTTAACAAAGTAACTCAGGGCACTTCTTGGATTTTTCTTTCTTCCCCAGTTAAAACTCAGATGATGATAGGAATCAAATCTCTCCCTTATTACCTTCGCGCCTTCCTTTTCATTTCTTATCAGCGCAACATTGGTACTTCCAGCGCCACCTGCCAGTTTGGTAACTATCGGATATCTGCACACCTTAAGATATTCTTCTGCTTTCTTTTTATCAAAAAAAACCTCACTTTTTGTAATCGGAAGTCCCATTGCCTCCAACAAATACTTCTGTGCAATTTTATCATCAAAGGTGCCACAGGTATCCATGTCGGGATAAACCTTAAGTCCCCTTTTCTCCAATGCCGTAATAATGGATCTGGCAACTCTTTTTTCAGCATAATCCGTATGCTTCCAGTGCCATATAAGCGCATATGCATCCTCAAGCTGTGCCATAATATCTGAAGCCAGACAATTAACCAGCTTATATTTGATATTTAGTTTTTCCGCAGCCTTCACATAATCTGCAGATCGTATGCCACTGTCTATGGCAAGTAACTTATCACTCATCAGTTATTCTCCAATGTCTTTGGGTAACTCATTATCATAATAAATATGTCGTAAAATGATTATTGCTTATACTCTGACTGATAGCAGTCAATAACACCTGTCCAGCCGTCAGATGCACGAAAAGCAAAATTGCTCTCTATCTCATCTATTCTTCCGCAAAATCTCTCCTGATTGGAATTTGCTATTTCCTCTTTGATATTACCACTGTATAATTTTTCTTCCGCGCTTACATTACCAAGAAGTACTAACTTATCCTGCTTAAAGCCCATTAATTTGGTAAGTATGTGATCAAAAACAACCGCATTGTCAGAGAAAAGTATACCACCGACCTTCTTGGGACTTGGCAGGAGCGGACCTTCCTTTTCACCACACCAAATCATATCGCCAAAGCAAATCATCCTTCTCTGTGGTTCTTTACACATTTTACCATTATTATCAGCATAAATAACAGCTTTATTAACATCTATAATGGTTCGCCATATAGTATCATTGCCCCACCAGCTGCCTTCACGATATTTTTCCTTATCGTATTTTCTGCCCAATTTGTTTATCACCTTATAGGTGAAATATAGCATTTTCGAAAAGGTATATTTTTCTTTTTTATTAGCAATATCCTGCCATTCGGCAAAGGTACTTCTTATTGCAGCCATTTTTTCGTTTGTATAATACTCATCACCTCTGCCGGATTCCTTGGAGCCCTTTGTATGATGAGGAAGATATTCCTTGGAGGTATTTACTCCAATCATGTTTTTAAGCGCACCTGTAAAACCGGCTTTTCGATGCGATTTTGGTTTACATAAATTCACAACCACATCTGCCATTAGACAGGCCTCACTTATCAGATACTGCTGCACATTTCCTGTATGATGCCTGTTAAGTTCATGATAATCGTAGTTGGTTATTCTTACTCTTCCTTCATTTTTATTATTAAAGAAAAAAGAATCCTCTGCAAGATTGACTTCAACTCCCTTATATTTCAGGTCGTTCTGTATAGTAACATTTACACCGTCTTTCTTTATCATACTGACAGTTCTAAGATCTTCTACAACAATTTTCTCTCCATTATCCCTATAGAAATGTTCAAGATCATCCAGTCGAATCTTCTCTCTGAGATTCGGAAATATACATCCCTGAACCGGGGCATCCGCCACGATTATTCTTCCTTCACCCTTAAGTGCAATCAGTACATAATCAACAATACATCTTATAATAGACGGATGGGTTACAAGACATTCTATTCCACGTTTTCCCTCACAGGCTTCATTGCTGTCCTTAACCAGATTTGGCTTTATTAATACTGTCTGTCCGGGACTTATATATTCACCAAGCGGGTTCCAACCAGCTGTACCTATATTAGCACTGTCAAGACCAAGCTCTATGAAGATATTGCGAATTGCATCGTATATATCATTATTTTCAGAAAGTCCGCTCTCCGGATATCTATACTCCGGATATGCTATGGCCGGTCTCCAGTATCTGTCATTGGAATATTCTATATTATCATTCTGCCAAAAATAATTCTTATACATTTATTTTCCTTCTTCCGCTGTAAGTAAACCCAGCATCACCAGTAACCATTATAATATATTATCTTCTATAATTCCACGATGGCAGAAATAACCATTTAAGAATCTAATCTAGAAAAGCCCACCTCAAACGAGGCAGGCCTTTGTCTACTGCTGTATTCTCTGAATAATCTCACTTGCTATATGCTCAGCCATAATTCTGTATCCATCCGGATTACCATGAATTCCATCAGGGATAAAGTTATGATTTACATCCTGATCATGTGAATTAAGAAGATTACCATTATAAAAATCGATTACATCAAATTCATAAGCAGGTGCTATTTCCTTAATCGCATCAATAAATGCACCCTGCTGTACCATATTGCCCGGATCGGTAGCATAAACACCATCATTAAGTATTGTAGATGGTGGCGCTATAAAGAACATCTTGGTATAGTGGTCATATTTCTTATTATCCATGTAAACATATTTCATCTGTCCACACATTTCATCAAGATCGCCACAGAAAGTTCCCTTAGTCATACGCCTGTCATATTCAAGCTCACCATACTGCCATTTATTCTCAAAAAGCGCATCATTACTGCTTCCGAATACAATAATAATATCTGAATCCTCAGGAATCTCCTGCCATCTGTCAACCATTGCGAACGAATCCGAACATCTGCTGATTGTAGAACCACCAATTCCAAGGTCCACAATCTCCTTACATCCAAGAATCTGCTTAAGTATTACAGGATATGCATATTTAGGTCTGTCTTCTTCTTCGAGATTTGTCGCTGCTGTAAGCGAATCTCCCATTACAGTAATTTTTATATCTGAAAAATCAATATTACAACTCTCGATTACTTTTTTATCAAAGGCATTAACCGCCAATGTCTCTTCATATGATGATCTCTGTGTAAGCTTCTGCTCCAATGTGGTCATCTCGCTATATTTAGGATAATCAGGAATCCATTTAAGCTTAGCAGATCTTATATCATTCGCAGGATATACAACATCTTCTGTTTCATCCTCCTCAGTAGCCACTTCTGTAGCCTTAGCCGCTTCCTCATCCTGCATCTGCTTAAACTTCTCTTCAGCCTCAGCTTCAGCCAATTCCTCAGGTGTCACAGTTGATGACTCCGGCTCTGAGCTTTCCTCAATAATCTCTGCAACTGCATCGATAATCTCCGGCTTTGTAAATATCTTATCCTTAACAAGAACTGCACTCACTGTAAGCAAAACACCAAGAAAAAAACATCCAATTCTTATTACAATTTCTTTCATACTACTCCTCATTTCTATTGTCCATTGTTTACTTCAAGGATATATATAATAATTTTTTCACAAAGGATATAGTAACATTTTATTTTGTATATTCAATATCCAAAATATTAAGTTTTTCTTAATTATATTATTTGATTTTAGTTAAAATAATAC
>JAGHUN010000091.1 GCA_018064805.1 Candidatus Colinaster scatohippi | reverse complement strand
TATATAGGTTTTTAGAGGGATTGGCAAAGGAAGCCATAAATGAACGTAGCATTAAACAAAGAGAATTATGAATATGATGTGAGAAGTCTGGTGCAGTCCTTCTATCCGGGGCAGCAGGCGGTGATTAAGACACTTGAGGCTTTTTATCAAGAAGCTAATCAGGGAAGGTTAGACGCGGATGCTAATGCCAATATGGATAATAGTAACATCTGTGCAACTGCTGATAATATCGACTTAATAATAGACATAAAAGAAGGCGGAGCCACAGTAACCTATCTCTTGCATAAAGAGGATGGCAACATCTCACAGGAATCACTCGAGATGCTGGGTGGCTCATCAGATACCAAAGAATTCAAGAGCGCTTTTAAGCGCTTTTTATATGGAATTTTGAAGGAGCAGACTGGTAAGGATTTGCCCTGGGGTGCTCTTATCGGAATAAGACCTACCAAGATAGCAATGGATCTATTAAATAAGGGACTTGCTGACGAAGAGATTCTAAGAACACTTAAGAGCAGGTATCTTGTAAGTGATGAGAAATCTAATCTGTGTCTTGAAATAGCTAAGAGGGAGAAAGGGATTCTAGATGGCCTTACACCAGAAAAAGGTATTAGCCTCTATATAGGCATACCTTTCTGTCCATCAACCTGTCTGTATTGTTCTTTTACTTCATACCCGATTACTTCTTATGAGAAAAAAGGAATAGTTGATCAGTATCTTAATGCTCTCTTCCATGAACTAGAGGAAGTGCACGAGCTGATGCAGGACTACACTGTGGATACCATATATGTTGGTGGTGGAACACCATCAAGCCTGTCAGCAGAGCAGATAGATGCGCTCTTATCTAAAGTGGAAGAATTATATGATGTTGCAGCTGTTAAGGAGTTTACTGTGGAAGCGGGAAGAGCAGACTCAATAACCAGAGAAAAGTTAGAGGTTATGAAGCGTCATCACGTAAGCCGTATATCTGTTAATCCGCAGACCATGAAGGATGAGACACTTAAGCTTATAGGCCGCCATCATAATTCACAGCAGGTAAAAGATGCCTTCCATATGGCAAGAGAGGTCGGATTTGACAATATCAACATGGATCTTATATTAGGACTTCCTGGTGAAACACCGGAGGATGTTAGCTTCACGATGGATGAACTAGCGAAGTTAGATCCAGATAATATAACAGTTCATTCACTTGCAATTAAGAGAGCGTCTAAGCTGGGCGAATTCATTAAAGAGAACGGCTACGACGTACTAAATAACACAGATGAAACCATGAGGATTGCATCAGAGGGCGCCAGAAGTCTGGGAATGCATCCATATTATCTGTATAGACAGAAGAATATGTCTGGTAATTTTGAGAACACTGGTTTCGCCAAAGAAGGAAAAAATGGCATCTACAACATCCTCATAATGGAGGAAGTGCAGACAATCGTTGCATGTGGCGCTGGCACTGTCACCAAGCGTGTATATGGCGATGGCCGTATTGAGAGATGCGACAATGTAAAGGATGTAATGCTGTATATCAGTAAGATAGATGAAATGATTGATCGTAAGAGACAACTTTTTATGGACTAAAGGGGATTAAATGAAACGGATAGTTTTTTTGATTAGCGCGTGCGCTATCGCTGTATTTATGCTATGCGCATGTTCTACAAAAGTAGATTACAGCGATCTTAAACAATATAACGGGGTAATGTTCAGGGCTGCTACGCATAACTGGGGAGAAGTGGACATTATGTCTGATTATTGGGATTCTACAACATATACCGTCCACTATGATGGAACGATAGAGGTTACTGACGTATATAATCTCAGCGGTGAAACAAGCGTAAAACTAACTCTTAGTGATGGAGATTATGATGAGATATACAGATTCACATCAGCTGGAGAAATAAAAGAATCAGTTGATGGCGCAGATGGTGTCGCCTGGGACTTCCATTACTATGACACGGACGGGAATCATACATTGATTTATTCGGGATATACCTATGGTATTGAGAGTATGGAAAAAATACAGAAGATACTCAAGGGGTATCATGTTGAGGAGTAAGAGTTGTCTGGTGAATGAAAGTTAAATGGGAATGAATCAAGTCCTATTTATGGGCAGAGAGATTGTTATTCTTGAATTAATGGTAATGGTAAAACTGTATAAGAAAAGTTGGTAAAAGATAAGTAAAGCGAATAGGGAAATATGTTTAAAATTATTGTGGGTGATTTTTAGAATAATGCATATAGCAATGAAGAGTATCTGGATAATTGGCCAATGCTATACATTCTTGAGAATGGACGGCAAGCTTACATTGGTGAGTCCAGTCACGTAAAGACGCGAATGATCCAACATTCTTCTATAGAGGAAAAAAGAATCTTTGATAAAGTACATTTCATTTATTCAAAGATGTTTAACCAATCAGTTACTTTTGATTATGAGTCAAAATTGATTCAGTATATTGCTGCAGATGAACTTTTTGAAGTAACCAATAAAAACAAAGGTATTGCAGATAAGCAATATTACCAGAAGTAGGAATATGATGAAAAATTTGCACTGCTATGGAGAAAGCTTCAAAAGGAAAAAATAGTAAAGCATTCTATTGAAGAAATCGAAAATTCAGATTTGTTTAAATATTCCCCATATAAAGAACTTAATGATAGTCAACGTCAGGCTGTTGAGGATATTTTATTAAGGCTCAAAGAAGGAACTGTTGATAAAGTGGTGGTCAACGGAATGCCTGGGAGTGGGAAGACTATTGTGGCAGTATATTTGATGAAATATCTAGCCGATAGTGAGGAATATGCAGAAAAGCAGATAGGATTTGTTGTTCCGCAGACATCTCTTCGTAAGACGATGAAGATTATTTTTAGAAGTATATATGGATTGTCTCCCTCGCAGGTTCTTTCACCATCAGAAGTGACAAATAAAAATTATGACATTTTGCTGGTTGATCTGCATTCAATTTGGGCAGGTCAGGAACTGTATCGCAAAGGCAATAGTGAAGAAGAGTTTAAGCATATTCTTGAGAAGAATATGCAGCCGGTGTATGACTCCGCCAGGAGGCAGGGGTATGAGGTTTGGAGTAGAGGGTAAGATCAATGGCAACGTGGATTACAATATGTAATTTATCAAGATATGATGTGGAAGGTGCTTTTGAAACCTTGGGGATAATAGATTGGAAGCAAAGCACAAATATTGAGGCTGGTGATATTGTATATATTTATGTAAGTAATCCAATTGGCGGCATAAAATTTAAGTGCAGGGCCAATAAAGTGAATTTACCCAATTGTCAGATTGATGATAGTGCTTGGGTTATGGATGGAAGTCCTTTCGATAACTATGGCCGATATATGGAACTTGAACTACTTCATAAGTTTGACACTGTTGTGCCATATCTTGCGGATTTACAGTCTAGAGGAATAGAGGCAATAATGGGACCACTTACTGTAAATGATAAGGCTTTAGATTTCTTGATTGAGTGTGAGAAAAAAGACTCTGGGGTACAAAAATTAAAACGTGAAGACTTGGTAGATGACCTTGTTGTAATTAAAATAAACAGATCTTACAGCCCAGACATGTCAGACGTTGAATTATATGAAACTACTCGAGGTATTTGGAAAAGAAAGATTGAAAGCGTTTCAAAAGCTAGATTTTGTCTATCAGTTGCTAACAGCAGAGTGGTGGAAGTGTATGAGATAGAACAGTGGTATTCTGCGGGGACAATTCCTATGAAGACTAGAACATTCAGTTCTGCTGAATGTAAAGGGCGAATAGAATTCATTGGACATATTGCAGAGGAAGAGGCGCGAAGTAGATATATTGATAAGTCTATAGCAGATTTATATAAAATGGGGGAAGCGGATCCTGTCAAAGTATTTCTGAAAGAAAACTTGAATAATAATGTATCTGATATAAATGTTCCTTTAAAACCAAATGCAATAATAGAACTAGCCGATAGGAAGATAGTAGTATGTCCTAACTGTCAAAATAATTTTACAGCTGCAAAGAGATGTCCAGAGTGTGGACAGTTGATTTTATATATTTAATAAAGAGCAAATTTTAGTTGGAGGCATTATATGGCAGCCATAAAGTACGAAGTATTGGATGCTTCACAAAGAATAGAATTCAAGTCGATATATGAGGCTATCAATGATTGCTTTGGGACAGAATATACAGGATGGATGAAAGCTACCTGGCCAAATAATTTTGGCAATGGGAGGTTCAGAGCATGGTTCCCTAAATTGGCGGAAACCAAGAATGGACAATTTGTTTCGGCTGGATTTGATTGTGTTAACACAATTTCTGATGATTGGAATGAAGTTGTCTTTGATGATTTGAAAAATACGCAAGCTAATATGGATAAGAAGTATTGGGGGTATGATTTGATTTTTGCAAAAGAGCCCAAAGGCGGATTGTATCTTTTTAGAGGGGTATATATTCGAGATGGGAAAAAATCAAGGCCAAACCATGATGTTGTTAAACGTATTGGTACAAGAGTTAGAGTAATCGGATCGCCAGCTTATGATATTGAAATTTTGGATGATTTCAGAGAAAAAGAACAAGCGATAGATATCAATACCCCTATGTCACCAGCTTGGTCTGAAGTGATTGAAGGAGAAAAGATTATTACATGTGGAATGTGCTTTAATAGATTTCATAAGGCGCCAAGATGTCCAGAATGTGGACAATCAATGAAGTATTAGGAAAGGGTTTTTATGGATAAGGAAAAACTTTTACAGGAACTACAATCGAAAAAGGAAATAATTGCAGATTCGTATGATGGAAGTTATGAGCTTGTAAGAGAAATTGTATCTTCATATGCGACTTTAGATGACTTCTCCGAGGTTACCTATCTGGATATGAATGCGATATATCTCATGGCAATAGGTACATGGAAGATAAATGCGGAGAAGAAAAAGGAAAAGATTAGTCTTGGATGTTTAGCGGACACCGAAAAGCAACGATTGTATTCTGTAATTGACAATGTATGGGATAAAGCTTGTAGCGGCTGTTACGAACATAAAGATGAAGCTGATATTAGAAAACCGTTTGTTGGGATGTTTGGAACTGGATTCTATACTTTTGAAAATAAGACTACAGACGAGTGTGCACAAAGGTTTGTAGAAATGCTAGTCGATATTAGCCAGGAGAATGAATTCAACGAAGCAACAATATTTTCGAAGGCTGAAAGAGTTCTCAATGAAAGTTTTAAGGGGATGAAAGCAGCATCGGCGTCGGTAGTGTTGCATTGTTTAATGCCGAATGTATTTCCGATTATTAATGGAAACCGGGGGAATGGAAATATTTTTGGCGCACTTGGCATTGCTATTGAAAGACCTGCTGAACTTGGCACATATATTGCAAATTGTAGAAAGATAAAAGCATTCAGAGATTCAAACTTGCCATTTAAAAATTATCGAATACTAGATATGGCTGCGTGGAATTTATTCGGTAAAGATATTGATGAAATAAATGATAGTAACGAAAACGAAGCTGAGAGCTTGAATGCCGACTTTGATCATAATCTAATTCTTTATGGACCCCCTGGAACGGGAAAAACGTATAATACTGTCATATACGCTGTCTCTATAGTTGAGAAAAGGCCAACGGCTGAGGTGCTGTCTGAAGCAGCGGCTGATTATAAGGCAGTAAAGCTTCGCTATGATGTATATAAGGAACAAGGTAAAATTGCTTTTACAACATTCCACCAGGCATATGGATACGAGGAATTTATTCAGGGTATAAAGCCCCAAATGTCTGATGATAACGGAAATTTAAAGTATTCAGTTGAAGATGGCGTCTTCAAGGCGTTTTGTGATAAAGTCGTAAAATTAAGTTATGAAAGTGAACCTGAGCAGGGGAATTTTGTTTTTATTATTGATGAAATAAACCGCGGTAATATTTCGAAGATTTTTGGCGAATTGATTACATTAATTGAGTCGACAAAAAGAATAGGAGCGAAAGAGGAGATGACGGTTTCATTGCCATATGCTCCAGACCAGACATTTGGTGTTCCAAAGAATGTTTATATTCTTGGAACAATGAATACAGCTGATAGGTCCATTGCGCTGATGGATACTGCGCTCAGAAGAAGATTTAGTTTTGTCGAGATGCTACCAAGGCCAGAAATTTTGGATAAGGTGGTTGTTAGAGACAGGGGTGAATCTGTAAACGTGGGAGAAATGCTCAGGAAAATTAATAAGAGGATAGAGCATTTATATGATAGAGAGCATACAATTGGTCACGCTCCTTTCATGAAACTCATTGCTGAACAAAACATAGACATTTTAGCAGGAATTTTTGCCAGAACGATAATACCGTTATTGCAGGAATATTTCTATGAGGATTATACGAAAATTAGAATGGTACTTGGCGATAATGCTAAGGCGAACGAAGATGACCAATTCATTGTCGAAAGAACTTTTGGCTGGGATGATGATTTCCTAGGGGATCAGCCAGAGGAGATTGATATTCCAGATAAGGCATACGAGATTATGTATAAGAATTTTACTAATATACGATGTTATAAGGGGATAATCAAAAAAATATAAGAGTGGTGAACTTTATGTCAAGGCTGGTAACAGTAGGGGAATTTGATATTATTACCTCAAATCCTGAATATGAAAATAGAAAAGGATACGGTTTCTTGGATGAACCAGCATTTTCTCGATTAGTAGATTTTGTTGATGAGTTTGTAGGAACTGAGAACCATGCTGATGCTAATGAGTTTTTCGAGGTTTATAAACCTAAAAACAGAAGTCTTGGAGATTGTGTCGTATCGGTTAATAATTATGTGGGATTGATTCAACTTAGAGGCGGATATCAAATTCAGGTGTTCCCTAAAATTGATTTTGATGACAACAGAGGTGCTACATTTCTTAAAATGCTAAGAAGTTTGAAAGATTTCCCGGGAAAGCAGGCGACACATGCTGATCTACGAACTGACAGAATGAATTTGTATGAAGTTTTCATAAGCATGTACATTCAGGAAGTAAGAAATCTTGTTAAAAAGGGAATTAAGTCTTCTTACGTTGGTCAGGAAGATAATCTTAGATTTTACAAAGGTAAATTGCTAGTTAGTCAGCATATAAAAGCTAATTTAGCGCATGGAGAGCGGTTTTTTGTTTCATATGAAGAATTTTTGCCTAATAGAGCTGAAAACAGACTTGTAAAGTCAACTTTATTAAAATTGCAGAAGCTTACTACAAGTGCAAGGAATGCAAAGGATATTAGGCAGCTTCTTATGGCATTTGAGATGGTAGGCGAGTCGACTAATTATGAAAAGGATTTCTCGAAGATTGTTATTGATAGAAATACTAAAGACTATGAGATGCTTATGAAATGGTCGAAAGTATTTCTTTGTAATAGGAGCTTTTCAACTTTCTCTGGAAAGACCAATTCAAGAGCAATTTTGTTCCCTATGGAGAAGGTATACGAGAGTTATGTGGCGCAACAAATGAAGAAAGAATTCACTCCATTTGGATGGGATGTGACTGCTCAGGATCAGGGTTATTATCTATTTGAAGAACAAAGCGATACTGGGAAGAACAAAAATATATTTAGACTAAGACCTGATGTTGTAATGAGACACAAAGCTGATGGCAAAGTTGTTGTTCTTGATACTAAGTGGAAGCGTTTGATTCCTGATAGAAAGAAGAATTACGGAATTACATCCGGTGATATGTATCAGATGTATGCCTATGCTAAAAAGTATACTAAGAACGGATATACACCTGAGGTTTGGCTATTATATCCCAAAACAAAGGATATGAGCGAGTCATTGTTATTTGATAGTGGTGATGGTGTTAAAGTACATGCATTTTTTGTGGATGTACCAAATATAGATAGGTCAGACGTTGTTGGCGGATTAAAGGCTTTGAGGGCAATGGTTGACGATTCTATTGGAAAAGGTTAATAACGTAAATAATGCATGATTGTATAAAGGTATCATTACAGGGGGAAGAATATAGATGGGATACATATTTCCAACATTAAATTTACTAAAGAAAACGGTTCATGACCGTGATGTATCTGATAAAAGAATAAGGGTAATGCAAGAAACTATTCTTGATGTTTTGCGCATGTTTAAGTGTGAGGCGAGAATCGATAGTTATCAGATTACTCCTTTTTCCATTTGCTTTGATGTTGAGCCGCTTCCAGGGCAGAGTATCAAGGATATTCATAAGATGAAGGTAGATCTGGAGGTTCATCTTGGGCGTGAGATTGAGATAGAAGATGCCGTTCAGGGCAAGACTTCAGTCATGATTATGGTGCTTAGAAGGACTGACAGAATAATCGGGCTTCGTAATCTTATTGAGTCCGAGGAGTTTGTTAATGCCAAGTCGCCTCTTACTGTTGCTGCAGGCTACAGCTATAATGGTAAACCTTTAATTATTGATATAGAGCAGCTGCCCCATATGCTGATTGCCGGATCAACTGGCTCAGGTAAGACTGTATTTATGGATGACATTATTACTAGTCTTATGTATAAGGCAACACCGGAAGAGGTGGGGCTTATTCTGATTGACCCTAAGATTGTTGATTTTGCTTATTATAATGACATTCCACATCTGCTGGCTCCGGTTATTTATGAAGAGGCGCAGATATTTGCATCTCTTGACTGGGTAGAGGCTGAGATGTCACGAAGATATGAGATTTTTGGCGCCGAAGGAGTTAAGAATATTCAGGCTTATTATGATAAATATTCTGAAAGAGTAATGCAGCAGATTGTTGTAATCATCGATGAGTATTCCGAACTCATGATTAACTATAGAACACAGGTGGAATCTATTGTAGATAGAATCAGCAGAATAGGAAGAGCGGCAGGTGTTCACCTGATTATCGCTACACAGCGTTCAACCTCGGACGTTATTACAGGATCGATTAAGGCCAATATTCCGTGCAGAACTTCTTTTACGGTTGTTGATTCAAGAGAATCCTCTGCGATTATTAATCGTACTGGAGCTCAGAAACTGAGGGGAAGCGGAGATATGTTATTCTCTGTTAATAATTCGGCGGATGTTCAGCATGCTCAGGCGGCTTATATATCTGAGACTGAGATTAAGGGAGTGGTGAGATTCCTGAAGAGAAATAATAAGGTAGATAAGAAGAGGTTTAAGTAAGAGATAGCTGAAGTCACGTGAAGGAAAAAAGGACTCTGATTTTGTATCATATCAGGGTTCTTTTTTTGTTGACTATTTATAGGACAGCTTAGAAAGTAGAATTTTTGTCATGCAGAGCCAAGATATAACATGCAGACGTTCTTAGTATTCATCTTTGGGGGTTAGCAACTATACGTAACGAATCAGAATGGAAATTAACAATTCACATTACGCCGGCTTTGTAATTTGATGTGCATGATGATTGATAATCGGAATTATACGTACGTATATGACATAGGGGGGTATATGCTAGATTTGATTATAAGAGAAAACACTTGGGAACCGCCAGTTGTTGATGTGTCAAATATATTATCGGATATTCAAATTCAATATATTGCAGGGGCGGAGGAGTGCTTATGTGTTATCGAACGTGTGGAATATATCGAGACTTTTTATTTTAAAAATCTGGATGTTGAAAAACGTCAATATGGTGAGATTAAACGATTCATATTTAAAGAGGATTATATATGGAATGCCGGTGAAGAGCTATTCTTCGAAGATAGGTGTTTGAATAATATAGCGTGTGTATATACTTCGAGGGATACAGATAAGATCTTCAAAAAATATAGCTTAAAACATCCGGAATGGCATCTTAGAAGGTATTATACAAATCCTATACGATTATTGGATCACATTTATCATTGCTGTAAGAAGAATACAGCTAAGGAAATGCTATATAAAGCTAATTTGGATGAGCTTGCGGCTAATATATATATGATTGATGAACTTAATCTTTTGTCAACAAAACCAGCAGATATATATGACGGTGTATCAATTAAAGTGTTGCGGTGCTTAAACTGTAAAGAAGGAGCAGTTTTATTATCAAAAGTTTCAAATAGATATTTTATAAAGGAATTACACAATACGTTTCCGGCGATTTTTACGGAAAAATTTAACGATGCACAATGTCTATATTTGAAGTTTTTAATAGATGGTGGACTGACTATTGGTGAAGTTGGAAGACTTTTTTTTGCTAGGAAAAAGGAACTTCAGCCCATGTGGATTATGACACAATTTAATTTGTTCCTACAAAGGGAAAAGTATGAGCGAAGACTCGCTGATATAGTGCGTGAACTAGCTGTAATTGATCCTATATATGGAGATCGTTTTTTACATATCAAAGATTTAACGATAATGCAGGATAGAATATGTATATTGGATAATTTATTGTTGAGAAGGAGGGATGAATTTACTAAAAGTATTAGGCGAGCGATTAGGAAACTGCCTTCTGAATATCAGGAACGAAACTCTAATTTTACAGTTAGGTATCCTCAAACAATAAATGATTTTTGCAGAGAAGCGGTATATATGCAAAACTGTCTTTTATCATATATGGATGCTGTGATAAACAGAGATACAATAATTCTTTTTGTTAGGAGAGCGGACTCGGTCAATCAACCGTATATTACTGTAGAAATATATAATAATACATTAATGCAGGCATATCATAGATTTAATCAAGATTGTACACAAGAAGAAGCGGAATGGATTAAAGCTTATTGTATGAGGCATGGAATAAGAACGGATAAATTTCGTTTTAATGTAGATGAGGATTTGCTTTACTAAATGATATACGAAGGGAGAAATATAAAATCAAAGAGTTGATCATTTGAATATCATTTCAGCAGACTTGGAGTAGAAGAGCGTGACAGATATCTCGCTGCGGTGATAAGGTCGAATATTAAGGGGACTCAGGCAATGAGTTTGACAGAGCTGTAGAGTATTATAAGAAAAGCGTGCAGTAGGGATAGGAAGATTGATACGGCCATAAAGAAGGAATTTTGAGTAATCAGAGTCCTTTTTTTATGCCCATTTATAGGACAGCTTAGGATGTAGAGTTATGACATGAAAGACCATTAAAGAAGCCTTAAAGAAAAAACTTTAAGTATAATTTTTGCCTATTACTGGTCCGATTTAGAAAATATATTAACTGTTAGATACGGAGGGGAGTTTTATGGCAGACATTTATTTTACAATTACAGGGACACGTTATCGTCACGGAACAGAGTATATGAAGTCAGAGATGAAAGTAAAGCTAGTTAAGGAGCCCGATAACGAATATGATAATGAGGCAATTAGAGTTGAAATGCCAGGTATAGGTCTCGTTGGCTATGTCGCAAATAGCACACATACGGTTATTGGCGAATGTTATAGCGCAGGGAGGATCTATGATAAAATTGGAGACGAAGCTACTGGCGAAATCTTATATGTTTTGTCTGATTCTGTAATATGTGTATTGAATATAGTTAATCCTGCTGAGGAATAATGATGAAGTTTATGAACTTACCTCAATGGCAATGCTGGGGGATGCGTTGGAGACTGAATCCAACATGGTTAAAGACTAATTGAAAGAGGTGTTGGGATATGTACGGAGCGATTTTAGGTGATATAGTAGGAAGCAGATTTGAATTTGACCAAGGTCCATGGATAAAGGAGTTTGATTTTATAACAGAAAAATCAAAGTGGACAGATGATACAGTTATGACAGTTGCGATTGCGGAGGCACTTATGAATGCAGGTAAGGACGCAGAGGTAACTGATATTAGAACAGAATGTATTAAGTCTATGCAGAAGTGGGGACGACTCTATCCATATTCTGGCTACGGAGCGAGATTCATCCATTGGATACTTGCAAGTGAACCTGCCCCATATAACAGTCTTGGAAATGGATCAGCTATGAGAGTATCAGCTGCAGGCTGGTTATACAATTCACTTGAAAGAACCAGAGAGGTGGCAAAGGCTACAGCAGAAGTAAGCCATAATCATCCGGAAGGAATCAAAGGAGCTGAATGTACAGCTGCAGTTATGTTCCTTGCCAGA
>JAGHUN010000100.1 GCA_018064805.1 Candidatus Colinaster scatohippi | reverse complement strand
CTAATCATAGATGTAAACTCGCGAAGCGTGTTACATCTATGTTACTTAGTGTTAATTATAATTGATAATTTTGTTTATTATTCGACTCCACCGGTATCGCTTGTTTCAGCGGCAGCGGCAGCGAGTGCAGCAGCGGCGGCATCGGCAGACATTTGCATTTCAAGCATCTGTTGCTGGATTATTGTTGCAGAATTAGGATCTGCCATAAAGAATGCATTGTGTGGACACATTGTCATTGTTGAGCCATCCTCGTTAGTAATGACTGTTCCCGTAGAACCATCGCCTGCAAGGCCTGCAAGACCTGCTGAACCACTGGCAACAGCAGGAGATTCAGGAAGAGGAAGTTCGAAAACACCTTCTGCGCGGAAAGGACAGGTGTCGCAAGCAGGCAACATTGAGTATGCACAGACAGTACCTGCATAATGTACAGTACAATGGTCTGATGGAACGGTACCTTCCTCGAATAATTCGGTTTTTAGATGACCATCACAAAGTCCGGGAACCGGTAACTTGCCGGAAGAACCGCATACAGTAGCTGATACAAGACCACCCGGAACAGGGAATGTTTCGTATTCAAGATTCTCGTGAACCTGTTTCATAACAGCCTTCCATACAGTCTTGGCAAGATTCTTTTCAGAAGATGATGATAACTTGGTATTGTTATCGAAGCCAGCCCATGTAGTAGCTGTATAGTATGGAGTATATCCGGCAAACCATACATCATTGTAATCTGATGTAGTACCTGTTTTACCGGCAATTGCCATATTACCAAAGTTGACACTTCCACCTGTACCACTTGTTACAACATCCTGCATAGCACTTGTAAGAAGATATGCTGTGGTAGGCTTAAGTACCTGTCTGGTCTGATTAGGTGTATTATCAAGAATTACATTTCCATCGTGGTCAACAACCTTTGTATATAACTTTGGCTTAATATATGTACCCTGATTAGCGATACATGCATAAGCGGCATTAAGCTCCATATTGGTTACACCGTTTGTAATACCGCCAAGAGCAAGAGACTGCTGAATATCTGAGTAAATCATTCCGTGCATTTCTTTGCCCGATTCAAGTGTAGTAATACCAAAATTAAGCAGATAATCATAGCCTAACTGAGGACCGATATCGGTAAGACATTTAACTGTTACGATATTAAGAGAGTCCCTGATACCATCACGAAGTGAATTAATACCACGGTAACCACTATACCAGTTGTGAACAGGTGTACCACTGACATAATTGTAAGGTGCGTCATTATAAGTAGTAGCAAGTGAAAATCCTGCACTGTCAAGAGCCGGAGCATAAGTGGATACAACCTTGAAGGTAGAACCGGGCTGTCTTGTCGTAGATGTAGCTCTGTTAAGGGTTCGGCTTGCTTCCTTGGCACCTCTACCACCAATCATGGCAACGACCTCACCGGTGCTCTGATCTTCTATAGTAAGAGAAATCTGTGGCTGAGGAGTGATAGATACATTCTCAGCGATGACAGAATCTCCGGCATTCATAACATAATTCTGGTATTCTTCAATTGCGGTATATGCATCTTCAGGACTAGGGAAGAGCATATTGAAATTTGCGTTTGAAGTTTCTTTGAAATATCTTTTGAACATTTCTGAACTGAAATTTTCAACATCTCCATTAGCACGTTCTACTGAAAGGCTATATCTTAAAAGATATCTTGTGCCTTCCGGATAAGTCTCAGGATCAGAGGTTACATTATTACATATTTTCTGAATATCCGGATCCTGTGTTGAGTAAATAGCAAGACCGCCACTGTAGAGCAGTGTATATGCCTGTGTTTCGTTATAACCAAGGGCTAACAAATCATTATATACAGCTTCAGTGACTGCATCATCAAAGTATGAATTAATGGTACTGTCATCAACGGTATCATTGTTATTCTGGATTCTTGAGTACACATCGTCAGACATGGCATCATCGAAGGCTTTCTGATCAATATAACCCTGCTCAAGCATATTGCGGAGAGCCTTGTCACGTCTCTCTTTGTTATAATCCGGGTGTGAAATTGGATTATATCTGGACGGATTCTGTGTGATACTTGCAATAACCGCACACTCAGAGAGATTTAACTCATATACATTTTTATTGAAATATCTAAGACTTGCAGCCTGTACACCCAGGGTGTTCTGTCCAAGGTTAATGGTATTCATGTAATTAAGCAGAATATCATTTTTAGGCATTGTCTTTTCAAGCTGAATTGCGAGATACTGTTCCTGAATTTTACGCTTTACTTTATCTATAGTACTGTTCTCACTTGTCCAGCTTGTGAATACATTGTTTTTTAATAACTGCTGTGTGATAGTAGAAGCACCCTGTGAAAGGTTACGACTCTGCACAGCTGTGACACCGGCACGCATGATACCCTTGATGTCTATACCATTGTGGCTATAGAAACGCTCGTCCTCAAGTGCGACAAAAGCATGAGCAAGATTCTCTGGAATCTTATCCCAACTTACCGGTATTCGGTTACTGTCGGAGGCAACAAGCTTAGCTGTCTGATTACCTTGTTTATCGTAAATAAAGGTTGAAAAGCCGGTAGGTGTAACATCAATATTATCTATCTCCGGAGATGTATCAATGATACCCTTGAAGACTCCGATACCTGCTGCACATCCTATTATGCCAACACTTATAATCGAAATAAGCAGAATACGTACTATTATCAGTATGAATTTTTTGCCCAGTTTGGTTCCAAAAGAAGTCATGGAAGACTGAGTGTTTTTAATTCCTTCACTCGTATAATTCATAATTTATCCTCATTAATGTTCTTTCGGGCGAATTGCATAAATATAAGAAGATTTCCGCCCATACATTCTTTGATTATATCAAAATCGAGTTGTTAAATAAAGTGTTTTAATAAAGTATTAATAAAATATCGAAGTATTTATAAATATGCAAAAAAGCGCCTTTATGCTAGAATGTCAGTATGAGTGAAAAAGTAACATCATACAATACAATATTAGAAGAATCAGTCGGTGAAATAGTCGAGAAAAAATCCAGATTCATAGCTACTGCAATTCATGTTGAGAGTGAAGAGGAAGCACTTTTACATATAGAAGGCTTTAGGAAAAAATATTGGGATGCAAGGCATAACTGTTATGCTTTCATTTTGGGAATGGGTAGCGAGACTATGCGCTTTTCTGATGATGGTGAGCCGTCCGGTACGGCGGGTAAGCCGATTCTTGAAGTGCTTAAAGGAAGAGAACTTACTAACACACTTGTAATAGTAACGAGATACTTTGGAGGTGTGCTTTTGGGGACAGGTGGACTGGTAAGGGCATACACCGATTCAACTGTTGAAGCACTTAATAATGCCGAGCTTAAGAAAATGTGTCTCATGAAGGAGACAAGCATTTCCATTGATTACAGCAGTGTGGGGAAATTAAAATATATACTGGCCAATGAGAGCATAGATATAATTGACGAGCAGTATACTGATATGGTGACTATTAAGACTGCAATCGAAATAGATAAGGTTGACAGTATAATTAAAAAAGTGACGGATGCAACAAGTGGTAAGGCAACTTTTGAAGAGGGTGGAGAACTTTACTACCCCACGGATTTATCGGATTGACAATTGACAATTCGAGAAGGTAAAATTATTTGGCAAAGATATAGACCATTAGTAGTCAGGAGGTGATTAATATGAAGAACAAAATGAATAACGTTGATGTTCCTCTCCCCCGATCGGGTAGCTTATTAATCATACTTACAAGGAGATGGGACTACTATGGAGGAAAGTGTATTATTAGAAGAGATTAAAAAGCTTCTTGATACCAAGCAGTATACGAGACTTCGTCAGAAACTTTCTGAAATGATTGAAGCTGATATAGCAGCTTTGCTTGGCGATCTGGAGAAAAATGATCAGTTAAAGCTTTTCCGTATTCTTCCAAAGGATATGGCGGCTGATGTTTTTTCGTACACGGATGTAGATATACAGCATTATATCATTACATCCCTGTCTGAAAGAGATGCAGGTAGTATTATCGATAATCTGATGGCGGATGATGCGGTAGATATGTTGGAAGAGATGCCTGCGAATATCGTTAAAAGACTTCTTGCTTCGGCGAGTGCGGAGACAAGGCGAGATATAAACAACCTGTTAAGATACCCGGAGGATAGTGCCGGTAGTATCATGACGGTGGAGTTTGTAGATTTGAAAGAGAATCTTACTGTTGAACAGTCAATCGAGAGAATTCGTAATGTGGGTGTTGACAGCGAGACGATTAATATCTGCTATGTACTTGATACAAGAAGAAAGCTTGTAGGTACAGTTGCTTTGAGATACTTGCTTCTTAGTCAGCCTGATGAAATCATTGGTGAAATAATGAATGAAAACGTTATTTCAATTAATACAATGATGGACCAGGAAGAGGTTGCAAGACAATTCAAGAAATACGACTTTACAGCCATGCCGGTTGTTGATAATGAAAATAGACTGGTTGGTATTATTACGGTCGATGATATTGTGGATATCATGGAGCAGGAGGCTACTGAGGATATTGAAAAGATGGCCGCTATCGTTCCTACCGATAAGTCGTATATGAGAACCGGTGTCTGGGAGACATGGAAAAAGAGAATTCCATGGCTTTTGCTTCTTATGATTTCGGCAACCTTTACAGGTGGTATTATCAGTAGCTTTGAAGATGCGCTTCAGGCTTCGGTTATTTTGACTGCATTTATTCCAATGCTGATGGATACAGGCGGTAATGCAGGTGGACAGGCATCTGTTACAATTATCCGTGGACTTTCGCTTGAAGAGATTGAATTTAGGGACATTTTTAAAGTAATTTGGAAAGAAGTAAGAGTTGCGGCAATGTGTGGCCTCACACTTGGAATCGCTAATTTTGTTAAGCTGATGCTTTGGGACAGAGTAGGATTTTCTGTAGCATGTGTTGTATGTATGACTCTTGTTGCTGTTGTAATCATAGCTAAGTTTGTCGGATGTACGCTTCCGATGTTTGCAAAGAAAATGGGCTTTGACCCGGCTGTAATGGCTTCGCCGTTTATTACAACAATTGTTGACGCGATTTCACTTTTAATTTACTTTAATATAGCAGCAACAGTTCTTGGGTTGTAAAAGACCAATTGAAAATGTATAAATAGTTGATATGTTAATATTAAAAAAGCCATAGTAGTTATTCGCTACTATGGCTTTTTGTGTTACTCTTGATATGTTAGTTTCTGTTAAAACCTGAACGCTTACGAAGAAGTGAATCAAGAATTTTTTTACGTATTCTTAAATTATCAGGTGTTACCTCGAGGAGCTCATCTGTGTCGATAAATTCAAGCGCCTGCTCAAGACTTAATACCTTCTTTGGTGTAAGTCGCAGTGCCTCATCAGCGCTGGATGATCTTGTATTTGTAAGCTGCTTCTTTTTACAAACATTAATCTCGATATCTTCAGCTTTTCCTGTCTGACCAATAACCATACCGGCATAAACCTTTTCACCGGGTTCAATGAAAAGAGTACCTCTTTCCTGGGCGTTGAAAAGACCATATGTAATAGCTTCACCGGCTTCGAAAGCAATAAGTGAACCCTGCTTGCGGTACATCATATCTCCCTTATATGGGCCATATCCATCGAAGGTAGTATTAAGGATTCCGTTTCCTTTGGTATCTGTCATGAATTCACCACGATAACCGATAAGGCCTCTTGAAGGAATCTCGAATTCAAGTCGTGTATATCCACCACTAATAGAGGTCATTCCCTGAAGTTCACCCTTACGTGATGAAAGCTTCTGGATAACAGAACCGGAGAATTCTTCCGGTACATCAACATAGGCAATTTCCATTGGCTCTAACTTCTGGTTTCGTTCATTATATTTATAAAGTACTTCTGCCTTACTTACAGCGAATTCGTAGCCCTCACGCCTCATATTTTCGATAAGTACAGATAAATGAAGCTCACCACGACCGGATACCTTGAAAGCATCGGTTGAGTCTGTTTCTTCGACGCGGAGTGAAACATCTGTATTTAGTTCCTTGAAAAGACGCTCACGAAGGTGACGGCTTGTTACATATTTACCCTCTAAGCCTGCTAAAGGAGAGTCATTAACCATAAATGTCATGGCAATTGTTGGCTCCGAAATTTTCTGGAAGGGGATTGGTTCAGGGCTTTCTACAGAACAGAGCGTATCACCAATCTTGATATCAGCAATTCCTGAAATAGCAACAATCGAGCCGATGCCTGCTTCCGTAACCTCCACCTTGTTAAGGCCATCAAATTCGTAGAGTTTTGATATCTTTACCTTTTTGCAGAGATCCTTTTCGTGGTGGTTAACAATTACAACGTCCTGATTGACCTTGATTGAACCGTTATCAACCTTACCAACACCTATACGGCCAACATACTCATTATAATCAATTGTACTTATAAGAACCTGTGTACCGGCTTCAGGATCACCTGTTGGAGCAGGAATATAATCAAGAATTGTATCAAAAAGAGGAATCATATTTGTTCCCGGAGTATCTAAATCAAGTGTTGCTGTGCCGGCTTTGGCAGATGCAAATACAAATGGGCAGTCGAGCTGCTCGTCATTAGCTTCAAGATCTATGAAAAGTTCAAGAACCTCATCAATAACCTCTGTAGGACGGGCTTCAGGACGATCAATTTTGTTGATACATACTATAACCGGAAGCTCAAGCTCAAGGGCCTTTTTTAATACGAATTTTGTCTGTGGCATTGTTCCCTCGAAGGCATCAACCACAAGTATAACTCCGTTAACCATTTTGAGTACTCGCTCAACCTCACCACCGAAATCAGCATGGCCGGGAGTATCAATGATGTTAATTTTAGTATCCTTATATGTAATTGCTGTATTTTTGGAAAGAATAGTAATTCCTCTTTCTCTTTCTATGTCATTACTGTCCATTACTCGTTCGGCAACCTCCTGGTTATCACGGAATACGCCGGACTGCTTAAGTAACTCATCAACCAAAGTGGTTTTGCCATGGTCTACGTGAGCAATGATAGCTACATTACGAATATCATCTCTTGTTGTTTTCATAATAGAAAATGTTCCTCTTCTTATTAAAATGCATTTTTTTTCTCAAACTGTGATAGTATAGCACCAATATTCATATCTTGCAATAAAATTGAGCGCAAAGTGGTTGACATATATTATTCCTGGTGCTAATCTTTTGGTAGCATAAAGGGTAGAGGTTGCGTGATTCATAAGTAACCATGCTGATGTGGCAGTCACAAGTGATGCATGGCAAAAGGGAAGAGCGCCGAAGGATATATTAGACTGTGGAATATGTCCTGGGCATATGGTTAAGAGTCATATGACTGTCATCTTAGTAGATGGGGAGCTATCGCGCTAGTATTGGTATGTTGTGGCCGACCCTGTTGTGTCGGTCTTTACTTTTATTGGAGAGCTTTTCCGGAATGCTTACTATTTAGGATTTGGAGGAAAGATTATGTCAATTTTTAAGGGAGCAGGTGTAGCGATTATTACACCATTTCATGAAGATGGTTCGGTAAATTATGAGAAGTTTGCCGAGATTATTGAGGATCAGATTAGTGCTGGAACAGATGCAATTATTGTATGTGGAACAACAGGAGAGGCTGCTACACTTACTCATGAGGAGCATTTGAGTGTTATTGAGGCTTGCGTAAAAAATGTTAATCACAGAATTCCTGTTATTGCAGGAACAGGCTCTAACTGCACTGAAACAGCTATTTATCTTTCGACAGAAGCTGAGAAGCTTGGTGTTGACGGACTATTACTTGTTACTCCTTATTATAATAAGGCTACACAGAAGGGACTTTATGAGCACTTTAAGATGATAGCTGATAGTGTTAAGATTCCGATTATTCTTTATAATATTCCGGGTAGAACAGGATGCACAATGGCACCTGAGACAGTGGTTAAGCTTTGTAAAGAGGTTGAGAATATTGTAGGTGTTAAGGATGCGACCGGTAATTTAGCACAGGTTGCTAACCTTATGTCTATAGCAGATGGCTGTGTTGATGTATACTCAGGAGAGGATGCATTAATCGTGCCAACACTTGCACTCGGTGGAAAGGGTGTTATTTCAGTTCTTTCAATTGTTGCACCGGCACAGACACATAATATTTGTCAGCTTTACTTCGATGGAAAGGCAGAAGAGGCAACAAAGGAACAGATTAGAGCAATACCACTTATAAATGCACTTTTCAGTGAGGTTAATCCAATACCGGTTAAGAAAGCCATGAATCTTATGGGTAAAGAGGTTGGACCACTCAGACGTCCACTTACAGAGATGGAACCTGAACATGCGGAAGTGCTTGCAAAAGCAATGAAGGAATATGGCATTTTATAAAGTTATATTAGAAGGCAGGCTTTTGGCCTGCCTTTGTTAGTGAGGATGATATGGACAATACAGAACTTATATATCTGAGAAGCTTATCAAAGCAATTTCCAACAATAGCGGCTGCATCGACAGAAATAATTAATCTTCAGTCAATTCTCAGCCTTCCAAAGGGTACAGAGCACTTTCTGACAGATATTCATGGCGAATATGAACAATTTAATCATGTTATGAAGAATGGTTCCGGGGCAGTCAGAAGAAAGATTGACGAGGAATTTGGTAATACAATAAGTGAACATGATAAAAGGGCACTTGCAACACTTATATATTATCCTAAGGAAAAGCTTGAGATTATCCAGGAAAACGAAGAGTTTCTTGATGACTGGTATACAATTACTCTTCACAGACTTGTTCAGATGACAAAGAGATCATCATCAAAGTATACAAGATCTAAGGTTCGTAAGGCACTTCCCAAGAATTTCGCTTATGTGATAGAAGAACTGATTACGGAAAAGGAAGAGGTTGAAGATAAGCAGGCATATTATAATGAGATTATTAATACAATAATTAACATAGGCAGTGCGCCTGATTTGATTGTTGCACTTTGCAATCTTATCCAGAGAATGGTTGTGGATCATCTTCATATTGTTGGTGATATATATGACAGGGGAAAGGGACCGCATATTATAATGGATACCTTATCTAAGCACCACTCACTTGATATCCAGTGGGGCAATCATGATGTAGTATGGATGGGAGCTGCTGCCGGACATCTTGCCTGTATTGCAACTGTAATCAGAATGAGCGCAAGATATGGTAATCTGAATACTCTTGAAGAGGGATACGGAATTAACCTGATTCCGCTTGTGACTTTTGCGATAAAGACATATAAGAATGCAGATTGTAGTGTTTTCTCAATAAAGTATAGCGATGACTATGATACAAGGGATCTTGATATGGATACCAAAATGCATAAGGCAATAGCTGTGCTTCAGTTCAAACTCGAGGGGCAGGTAATCAAGCGCCATCCTGAATTCGGAATGGATGACAGATTACTTCTCGACAAAATTAATTTGGAAAAGGGAACTGTAACAATAAATGGCATAGAGTATGAAATGAATGATACGGATTTTCCTACTCTTAATCCGGATGACCCTTATAACATGACGGAGGAAGAGGCACTTGTCATGAAGCGTCTTGCAGAATCCTTCAGACACAGTGAGAAGCTTCAGAAACACGTGAAGTTCCTTTTTGCTAAGGGAGGACTTTATAAGGCTTATAATTCAAACCTTCTGTATCACGGATGTGTTCCGATGGACGAAAATGGCAATTTTAAAGAAGTTGAAATATATGGAAAAAAGTACTCCGGCAAGGCACTTTATGATATTCTCGATGAGTATGCGAGAAAGGGCTATTATTCTACTGATAAAATAGAAAAGATTAAGGGACAGGATATTCTCTGGTATATATGGGCAGGACCAAATTCACCGGTATTCGGTAAGGATAAGATGACTACCTTTGAGAGGTATTTTATTAACGATAAGTCTACACATGTCGAAGTTAAGAATGCATATTATAAACTCAATGAAAGAGAGGACATTCTTAATAAGATTCTTAATGAATTCGGACTGGATGAGAATAAGTCGCATATTGTTAATGGTCATGTTCCTGTTGAACTTAAGAAGGGTGAGACACCAATAAAGTGTGGAGGCAAGCTCCTTATCATTGATGGTGGTTTTTCAAAAGCATATCAGGGTAAAACGGGTATAGCAGGATACACGCTTGTAGCTAACTCGCATGGTGTTAATCTTGTGGCACATGAGCCATTTGAGAGTAAGGAAGCCGCTATTCATAACGAGACGGACATTATAAATTCGACAATTGTAGTAGAGACTGTATTAAACGGACGTCTCCGTGTGGCTGATACTGATATCGGTAATGAAATAAAAGAGAGCATTGAGCAGCTTAAAAAGCTTGTTGCTGCATACAGGAACGGTATTCTTGTAGAAAAAGAAGCTTAGTAGAGGCAAAGAAGAAATATGAAGTTTAGACCTTGTATCGATATACATGATGGAAAAGTAAAACAGATAGTTGGTGGAAGCCTCAGTGATACTGATGGTGCCAAGGAAAATTTTGTTGCTTCAAAGGATGCTGATTATTATGCCTCGTTCTATAAGGAAAAGGAATTACCCGGTGGGCATATAATTCTGCTTAACAAATCCGGTACAGAAGCTTATGAGGCAACCAAAAGACAGGCATTTCTTGCGCTTGCTACTTATCCGGGAGGCATGCAGGTTGGAGGCGGAATAACAGCTGACAATGCGGCAGGTTTTATAGATGCCGGGGCAAGTCATATAATTGTTACTTCCTATGTTTTTACTGAGGGAAAACTTGATTATGACAAACTTAACGCGCTTGTAGGCGCCGTTGGAAAAGAGCATATTGTTCTTGATATGAGCTGTAGAAAAAAGAACGGCAAATACTATGTTGTGACTGACAGGTGGCAGACATTTACAGATGTGTGTGTTGAGGCTGAAACGCTTAAGGAACTATCAAAGTACTGTGATGAATTCCTGATTCATGGTGTTGATGTTGAAGGGATGCAGCAGGGAATAGACAAAGAATTGATAAAATTACTTGCAGGAGTTGCGGGTGTGACTTTTACCTATGCCGGTGGCGTGAGGGATATGTCGGATATTGATATTATCGAAGAGATAGGAGAGGGAAGAATTGATTTTACGATTGGAAGTGCCCTTGATATCTTTGGTGGTAAACTGGCTTTTGATGATGTGTGCAGGCGCACAACTAACGGTAATAAACAGTAATTATTAATTTCATAGCAAGAATGAAAAAAGAGCCATTCATATGAATGGCTCTTCAGACTGTAGACAAAGAGGCTTCGGGATTTCGTTCCTGAAGCCTCTTTTCTTTGTGTTATTCCTCTGTTTTCTTGTTTTTTATGATAGAAAAGACCTATT
>JAGHUN010000039.1 GCA_018064805.1 Candidatus Colinaster scatohippi | reverse complement strand
AAGGATACAGCAAAGCTTAAGAGATACGTATCAGAGAGAGGAAAGATTCTTCCTCGTCGTATTACAGGAAACTGTGCAAAGCATCAGAGAGCACTGACAGTTGCTATTAAGAGAGCACGTCACGTATCACTTATGCCATACGTACAGGACTAATAGGTCACGAATTTTAGAGCACTTTTCGGAGTTAATTCCGGAAAGTGCTTTTTGTTAAAACAACAAGTCAGGTTGTCTTGTTTTATAAGGAAGGCAATTTGGCGACTGTTAAGGTGGTAATTTATGACTAAAAAGATTCAATCACTGCAAGGTATTCGAGCAGTGGCTTTTATAGGCATACTCTTACAACACGCCTCTGTTATATGTATGGGGTCATTTGGAGTATCGGTCTTTTTTATTTTATCCGGTTTCGTAGCTTATATTTGCTCGAAGGATTTGTCGCTTAAAGAAGCAATCTCACCTGTTGAATCAGTAAAATTTGCAATTAAGCGTATTAAAAAAATATACCCAACTCATATTATGACAATGCTTGGAGTAGCTGTGCTATTATCGTATGAAGCACTCTTTGTAGACAAAAGTAAAGATGACTTTATTGGAATTCTGCGAAGCATGCTATACCATGTTACACTGACCCATAATTGGTCTATTGCTCAAAAAAATACCTTAAACGGAGTGTCATGGTTCTTGTCGGCTATTCTGTTTATATATATTTTTGCCCCTTTTATGATATGGGGAGCCAAACATATTAAATCGTTTAGTGTCTCTATAGTCTGCTTTGTCATTACTTTATCGGCTCAGACTATTTTTGCATATTTTGTTGCAGGTCTAAGTGATGAACTTTATTTGCTTTATAATTTTCCAATATTCAGAATGTTTGATTTCTTTATTGGGATACTGGTAGGAGTTTGTTATCAAAAAACAACCTGGAAGTGCAGTTTTGGGACAAGTACTATAGTTGAATTGCTGGCTATTGTACTATGTATTATAAGCAACATTTTTTATATTACTGATAGTATTCCATTGACAATGCTGAAGGAGGATATTTGGTTTATTATTCCAAATTCGTTTGCTATATTTTGTTTTGCTTTTGGAAAGGGCTTTTTTTCCAAAATACTGTCATCTCGAATTTTAGTTAAGATTGGTGATTATTCAGGGCATATGTTCCTAATATCTCAATGTGTTTTCTATTATATAAATGTTATTGTCTTTAAGATTATTGGTGAAAATGATTTGAATATTATGAAAGCGACACTTGTGTTTGTGCTGACGTATTGCTTCACGGTACTATGGACTAAAGTATGTGGCAAGCTATTTAATCGTGGTAATCGTATTTGAGAGGATATATTATGAATAAAATAAAAAGAGCGACTATTTTAATTCTGGTAGCAACAATTTTATGTGTGTTGCCGGGCTGTGGAAGTAATAAGACAAAAGGTAATAATTCAGGCACAGATATTAAAATTGTATATACAAATGACGTGCATAGCTATATTGATAATGTAATATTAGATGCTGATGGCAATGTAGTGGGTAATGGTCTTAGATTTTCTAAAATTGCTGCTATGGTGCAGGATATGCGTGCTGATGGTCAGAATGTATTACTTGTTGATGCAGGAGATGAGATTCAGGGAGATATTTATGGTGCGATAGACGAGGGCGAGACCATTATAAATATAATGAGAGAAACAGGATATCAGCTGGCAACACCTGGTAATCATGATTTTGATTATGGAGTATTGCAGTTTTTAAAGCTTGCGGAAACATCCGGTTTTCCATATGTTACATGCAACTTTCATCCAATTAAGTCCGAGGAAAGTAAATTGTCGGATTCTTATGTTTTTGAAATTGGTGGTAAAAGAGTGGCGTTTATCGGGGTAAGCACCCCTGAAACCTTTACAAGCTCAACTCCTACCTATTTTCAGGATGAGACAGGAGAATTTATATATACAATTGATGGACTGACAGACGCAAAGGACCTCTATACAAGTGTTCAGAATGCTATAGATAATGTTAAGGATAATGCAGATTATATAATTGCAATCGGACATCTTGGTGTGGGGCTTGATGCAACAAAGAAGGGCTGGGATTCACGTTCGGTTATTTCTAATACAGTTGGTCTTGACGCGTTTATTGATGGGCATTCACATTCAACTATAGAGAGCGAAAAGGTCAAGGATAAGAAAGGTAATAAGGTAATACTTACTCAGACCGGAAGCTATCTTGATGCGATTGGAATTATGACTATTAGCGGAGATGGCGCAATCAGTACTGAACTTGTAAATGAATATTCCGGAGAAGATGATAAGGTCGCAGCATTAGAGAAAGCCTGGATGGATAGTATTGATGCGCAGATGAAAGAAAAAATAGCAGTACTTGAAAATAGATTAACAATCACCAATCCGGACAACGACAGTGAAAGATGGATTCGTGCAAGGGAGCTTAATCTTGGTGATCTTACAGCGGACTCCGTGTACTGGTTCTTTAATGAAAGACTGACACTTGATTGTGATATAGTTATTCAGAATGGTGGAGGAATCAGAAGCGCAATTGAAAAAGGTGATTTGACTTATTTTTCAGCCAAGCAGGTTGAACCGTTTGGAAATATGATATGTCTTATAGGTGCAACCGGACAGCAGATTGTTGATGCTCTTGAAATGGGTGCCACGGTAATCGGTGAATGGGATGAAGAGTGGAATACACCGGCAGAGAATGGTGCATTTATGCAGGTCGCAGGTCTTTCATATGTAATTGATTCCAGCATACCAAGTGGAGTTGAACTTGATAAAAATGGTATGTTTGTAAAAGTTAACGGAGATTACAGGGTTAAGGATGTTAAGGTTTATAATAAAGAGAACGGTCAGTATGAACCGATAGACCTTAACAGAGAATATCAATTAGGTGGAATAAATTATATTCTTAGAAATAATGGTAATGGAATGAAGATGTTTGAGGCAGATGAACTTACCATTGATTATGTTGGTCAGGATTATATAATTCTTGCTGAATATCTCAGGAGCTTTGAGGGGGACGGAGATTATCCTGTAGTAAATACCAAGAATAGTCCGCTTAGCAGCTATAAGGGATACTTGCTTGATTATGAAAATCCGCTGGGTGCACAAAGAATTACTATTCTTGAGTGATAGATTTTACATTAGTGCAAAGATATATTTTGATGGTTTATCAGAGAAAAATATATCGAAAAAGATTTTAGAGTGAGAATAAATGAAAAGGAATTATCATACACACAGTAAACTTTGCGGACATGCTTTTGGTGATATTGAGGAGTATATAATAGAGGCTATTAAGAAGGAAATGACGACTTTGGGAATCTCGGATCATACACCGTATCCGGGGAATGCCTTTGATGAGAGAATGCCCTTTGAATGCTTTAAAGGTTACGTAGAGACTGTATGTAAGCTTAAGGAAAAGTATAAAGATAAAATTGACATATTATTGGGTGTAGAGGCCGAATATTATCCGGCTTATGCAGGATATTATGAGAGCCTAAAAGAGATATATAAGCTTGATTATTTGATTCTGGGTCAGCATTTTTTTCAAACAAATAAATGGAATATTGTGAATTGCTTTGTTAATGTGAGTGACTCAGAGGAATATATCAGCTATGCAAAGAGTTGTGTTGAAGCCATGAATACGGGATTATATATCTATATGGCGCACCCGGATCTGATTTTTAGGAATAATATTATACCTGATTATAATACAAGTAAGGCAATGGATATAATAATTGATGCTGCGGTTAAAAATGATTATATCCTGGAACTTAATGCCAATGGTTTCAGAAAAGGTAAAAGGAACCTGGCCGAGGGGGAGAGGTATGAATATCCCTATGATGAATTCTGGAAGCTTGCGAGTGAAGCGAAGATTAGGACAATTATAGGTTCGGATTGTCATCGACCTGAATTTGTATGTGATGAATATGTTAAAATGGCAGAAGAATTCGCTGAGAACAAGGGGATTCATCTATTGGAAGGTCTGGAAATAGGATAGTACGATATGGGTTTAGATGAGAAACTGGTCGTATGGGCTGAAAAAGAAGAATATTATAAAGAAGCGGAAAGCATAGCGAGTCATCTTGGTGTTGCTTTTTATAGGGAAAAGAGTGAAGCGCCGGAAGGAAGGCTTGAACTGATAATGGATTCCTTGGGCTTGGCACTATCAGATGGCGATATGGTTCTTAGGGCTGATCTTACTAAGATGCTTCCAAGACTTAAGAAAAGTAATCTTCAAAATGAGATGCTTGTTAAGGCCGCCAGATTGAAAGGGGAAAACAGGGGATTAAATATTATTGATGCTACAGCAGGTTTTGGTGAGGATTCGCTTTTACTTGCGGCAGCAGGCAACTATGTGACCCTGTATGAGTATGATTCTGTTATTGCAGCTTTGCTTCGTGATGGACTAAAAAGGGCTGCAAAGCATCCGGAATTAATGAATATAGTTGCAAGAATGTCACTTATTGAAGGTGACAGCATTGAAGCTATGAATAACATATCTGAAGAAAACAGGCCGGATGTTATTCTGCTTGATCCTATGTTTCCGGAGAGACAGAAGAGTGCATCCGTTAAGAAAAAGTTCCAGCTGCTGCAACAGATAGAGAGTCCTTGTGCTGAAGAAGGAATACTTCTTGATGCAGCTATTGCAGCCAAACCACGTAAAATAGTAATTAAGAGACCGGTTAAGGGCCCGTATCTTGACGGGAAGAAGCCGAATTATTCTTATACCGGAAAGGCAATCAGATATGACTGTTTTGCATTTGCCGTGAATACTGATTATAAAGAGAAACGATAAAATAATATCGTTTCTTTTTCTATATATAGAGTAGTACAACTAGATGTAGTGTTGGAATGACAGTTAAGCAAGTGGTATAATAATCATTGGGTTTCTTTGACTATCAGACTAAAAGGATAGGGTATATGAAAAATCGTATTAAAGTAAAAGGATCGCTGAAGACATTTTTTCTCATAGCAATTTATATGGGAATTCTTATGGTTTTTGTTTCAGTGGCAATATGGATGCTTAATAGGGATGCCGGCCTGATAATGGCAATATTTACGGCATTGTATCTGCTTATTATGGGGCTGCTTACTTTCAGAAATAAGCCGATAATAATGAATGAATTAATAAGCTTTGCTACCGAATACGGTCAGATTCAGAAGAGGCTTCTTCGTGATTTGGAGCTGCCGTATGTACTTCTTGATGATACAGGGAAAATTCTCTGGATGAACAAGGAGTTTGAGGGACTTGTTCATAAGCAAAAAGGATACAATAAGTCTATTACCAGTATTTTTTCGGATATGGTGCGTGATAAACTTCCAAATGAAGAAAATGAAGAAACTTCATTTGCTTTTTCTTATGAAGAGCGTGATTTTACAGCTAAATGTAAAATGGTTCCTCTTAAGGATATAGCCGCAGACAGTGAGACTATTGTTGCAGAGAGCTATAGCAGTTATCTGATTGCTATGTATCTTTTTGATGAGACAGCTCTTAAACTTGCACTTCGCGAAAATGATGATCAGTCCTTGGCGGTAGCCCTTCTCTATATGGATAATTATGATGAGGCTTTGGAAAGTGTCGAGGAAGTTCGTAGATCTCTGCTCACGGCGCTTATTGACAGAAAGATTAATAAGTATATTGCCTCTCTTGACGGTATTGCCAAGAAGATTGAGAAGGATAAATTCCTTGTAATCCTACGCAAGAAGTCGGTTAGACAGCTTCAGGAGAATAAATTTGAGATATTAGAGGATGTAAAGACTGTTAATATCGGTAATGATATGGCTGTCACTATTTCAATTGGTCTGGGTCTTGACGGTTTGACCTATTCTCAGAATTATGAGTTCGCGCGTACAGCTATTGATCTGGCTCTTGGACGAGGCGGAGATCAAGCGGTGGTAAAGCAGGCGGATCAGATCACTTATTATGGTGGAAAGAGTCAGCAGATAGAGAAGAATACACGTGTCAAAGCAAGAGTTAAGGCTCATGCCCTTCGTGAGATTATTGCTTCTAAGGACAGAGTAATCATTATGGGTCACAGATATGGTGATGTGGACAGTTTTGGTGCATCTGTAGGTATCTATAGAATTGCAAGAACGCTGGATCGTAAAGCACATATTGTACTTAATGATGTTACAACCTCTGTTCAGCCAATGCGCGATATGTTCATGAGTCAGCCGGATTATGAAGAGGATATGATAATCAGCTCGGATCAGGCTATGGACCTTGCAGGTGGTGGTTCGGTTCTTGTGGTTGTGGATGTTAATAAGCCAAGTATCACAGAATGTCCTGACCTTCTTAAGATGTGTAAGTCGATTGTAGTATTAGATCATCATAGGCAGGGAACAGAGACAATTGAGAATGCAACCCTTTCATATGTGGAAGCATACGCATCATCAGCATGTGAGATGGTTACTGAGATTCTTCAGTACATTTCTGATGGAATAAAGATTAAATCGGATGAAGCAGATTGTCTGTATTCGGGCATGATGATTGATACTAACAACTTCATGACCAAGACCGGTGTGCGTACCTTTGAGGCAGCAGCTTATCTTAGAAGAGCCGGAGCAGATGTTACAAGAGTGCGTAAGCTCTTTAGAGATGATGTTGATGAATACAAGGCTAAGGCTGATGCAGTAAGGCAGGCGGAGGTTTATCGTGGCGTATATGCTATGAGTAAGTGTACAGCAGGAGGAGAGGTACAGAGTCCTACGATTGTTGGTGCACAGGCTGCCAATGAATTGCTGAATATTAAGGGAATAAAGGCTAGTTTTGTTTTCACAGATTATCAGGAAATGATACATATCAGCGCTCGTTCGATTGATGAAGTTAATGTGCAGGTTATTATGGAAAGACTTGGTGGTGGTGGTCATATGAATGTGGCGGCCTGCCAGCTTGAGGGAATATCAATAGATGATGCTATGGGTAAACTCAAGGCACTTCTTGATAAGATGATTGAGGAAGGTGAATTATAGTACCTGCAGATGGGAGGAACATAGATGAAGGTTATTTTATTACAGGATGTAAAATCAGTAGGAAAAAAGGGACAGATTATTGATGCAAACGATGGATATGCTCGTAATTTTCTGCTTCCCAAGAAATACGCAGTAGAGGCAAATGGTAAGAATCTTAACGATCTTAAGCTTCAGAATGCTAATAAGGAAAAGGTTGCAGCAGAGAATCTTGCTAATGCGCAGGCTTTTGCCGAGGAACTTAAGAGTAAAGAGATTATAGTTCATATTAAAGCAGGTGAAGGCGGAAGAACATTTGGTTCAGTTTCAAGTAAGGAAATTGCAAATGCATTTAAGGAACAGTGCGGTGTAGAAATTGATAAGAAAAAAATACAGCTGGATGAAAGTATTAAGGCATTTGGCGTATATGAGGTTAAGGTTAAGCTTCACCCACAAGTTACAGGCACACTTAAGGTTAAGGTTCAGGAACAGAAGTAAACTATTTAGAGGTATAAATGGCAGAAGAGTCTATTATTAAAAGGACAATGCCTAACAGTATAGAAGCGGAACAGGCTGTTATAGGTTCTATGCTCATTGATCAGGAAGCTATTGCAATAGCAGATGAGATAGTGACTGCTGACGATTTTTATAACAGGCAGTACGGAGTTCTGTACGAGGCAATGATAGAATTATATAAAGAGCGTAAGCAGGTTGACATTGTAACGCTTATAGATAAGCTCAAGGAAAAAGATGTGCCTCAGGATATGCTTAATTTCGAGTATTTGCGCGATGTAATAGCAGCGGTGCCAACTTCTGCGCATGTGAAGTATTATGCCGGTATTGTGTCAGAAAAGGCCACTCTCAGGCGTCTTATTAAGACAGCTGCAGATATTGAGAATACATGCTATGACGGTAAGGATACTCTGGATACAATTCTCTCTGATACAGAGCAGAAGGTGTATGGTATTACACAACGAAAAGGTGGAGAGGCATTTGAACCGATAGACAAGGTTGTTATCAGGGCGATAGAAGGAATAGAAGCCGCATATCGTGCCGGAGGAAGTATTACGGGTATACCGACCGGATTTATTGACCTTGATTATATGACTTCGGGTCTGCATGGATCTGAACTCATACTTATTGCAGCCAGACCGGCGATGGGTAAGACTGCGTTTGTACTGAATATTGCGCAGCATATGGCATTCAGACAGAACAAGTCTGTAGCTCTGTTTTCGCTGGAAATGGGTAAAGAACAGCTGATGAACCGTCTGTTTGCCCTTGAAGGTAATATTGAAGCAGGTCATCTTCGTAATGGTAAGCTGGATGATTCGGAATGGGATAAGTTAGGTGAGGCAGCAAGTGTAATTGGTGATTCAAGGCTGATTATTGATGATACAGCCAATATTACCGTTCAAAATCTTCGTTCAAAGTGTAGGAAGTATAAATCTGAAAAGGGACTTGATGTAATAATAATTGACTACCTTCAGCTTATGTCCGGATCAGGAAGAACAGATTCGAGACAGCAGGAGATTTCAGAAATATCCAGATCCCTTAAGCTGCTTGCAAGAGAATTGGACATTCCGGTAATTGCTCTTTCTCAGTTATCGAGAGCAGTTGAATCACGACCTGATAAAAGACCTATGATGTCTGATCTTCGTGAATCCGGTGCTATTGAGCAGGATGCCGATATGGTTATGTTCATATATAGGGATGATTATTATAATCCGGCAACTGAACGTAAGGGAATTTCAGAGATTATTATCGGCAAGCAGCGAAGTGGACCTGTTGGAACGGTTGAACTTGTATGGATGCCGGAATATACAAGATTTGGAAATATTGAGAAGAGTAAAAAGTATAATAATGAATAAAAAAGAACCTGTATCGGATACCGATACAGGTTCTTTTGAATGTTAATCAAATTAATTATGCTTCTGCGATTGCACCTGTTGGGCACTGACCTGCGCAAGAACCACAATCGATACACTTATCAGCATCGATTTCGAACTTACCGTCACCCATTGAGATAGCGCCTACTGGACACTGAGACTCACAAGCGCCACATGCTACACAAGAATCACCAATACAATATGCCATGATTATTTCCTCCTTATAAACTAGGTCAAATGACCAATAAATTCTTAACCAATAACATTGTAATACAAAATAGGTATCATAACAAGAGCCTTAAAGAATTTCCATTAATTATGAAAAACTTATGCCTGCTCCAGTTCTGCACGTCTTCTCTTGATACCATTAAGGATAACCTGTTTTTTCTCTAAAGCAACAGAACTTTCGAGAGGAGGTACATCCTTAAGTACATAATCCATTCCAAGGTTATCATATTTAGGCTTTGCCATATCATGATATGGAAGAACATCAAGAGCCTTAAGAGACTTAAGATCGCCTATAAAGTATCCTAATTTTTCAAGATAAACATCGTCATCTGTTATTCCGGGAACAACAACATGTCTTATCCAGATAGGAATATTAAGGTCTGATAAAAGCCTTGCAAATGCGAGGATTCCATCGTTAGGCTGCTTTGTAAGCTTAAGGTGAAGCTCCGGATCTATATGCTTGATATCAAGCATAACAAGGTCAGTAAGCTTAAGGACCTCAAGAAGCTTTTTATTATATTCTTCGTTATTTGGCTTATATGTGATTCCGGATGTATCAATACATGTATGTATATTTTCCTGTTTGGCAAGAGTGAAAAGCTCGAGAAGGAAGTCAATCTGTAGAAGTGGCTCGCCACCTGTTACAGTAAGTCCACCACCATTATAGAATCCTTCATTTCGCTTATACTGTTCAATAATATATGATGCTTCGTATTCATCACCGGTGCCGATTGTCCATGTGTCCGGATTGTGACAATACTGACATCTCATTGGACAACCCTGAAAAAACACAACATATCTTACACCAGGACCATCTACTGTTCCAAAACTTTGTAAAGAATGAATGTAACCTTTCATAGAAAACCTCATTTCGTGGCTTATATAGTCATTATGGTGTAAAAAGGGTCAGTACATAAAGCACCGACCCTGAATTACAAATTAGCTATTATCTGCTGTAAAACCTCAGATTAGATTTCTGAATGGAATGTACGAGAGATAACATCTGCCTGCTGCTCTGGTGTAAGCTTTACAAAGTTTACAGCGTAACCAGATACACGAATTGTTAACTGTGGATAGTTCTCTGGATGAGCCTGAGCGTCAAGAAGAGTCTCTCTGTTAAGTACGTTAACATTAAGATGATGTCCACCCTTTGTTGCGTAACCATCTAATAAGTTTACAAGGTTATCAACCTGTGCTGCTGATGCTGCCATTTTTATGTCCTCCTAAATTTTATTGATAATCATCTATTCCCTGATGAAGGGTAGGAACACTACAAGCCAAAGGTGTACGGGAACAATCTGTACATCCCATAGTCTCAACTTCTCTGACTTCTTCAGAGCTATCGTTAGAATAGACATTAACATGTCCTACTCCTTTACTCATTCCGGAATCAAGCTGATTAATAAGATCTTCAATCATTTCGTTTTCGGTCATTGACTAAGTTCCTTTCTAATTCCATCGGGACCACTGAGGATCCCGATGTGAGAAATAAAATCTAATTACTTGTTAAGATCGATTTCGATATCACTAGCAAATACCTGATCTTCCTTACCAAGTGCACCTGGGATGATTGTGAATGTATTAGAAATACCATCCTGTGCGTACTCGAATGGAAGCTTAGATACAGATGAAAGTGATGCTACAGCACCATGAGTATCACGTCCGTGCATTGGGTTAGCACCTGGAGCAAATGGCTGTCCCTTCTTACGTCCATCAGGTGTGTTACCTGTTGCCTTACCATATGTTACGTT
>JAGHUN010000007.1 GCA_018064805.1 Candidatus Colinaster scatohippi | reverse complement strand
GATTTGAGTGGTGCAACAATTTATACTTTTTGTACGTCAGGTGGAAGCAGTATTGATCGAAGTCTTTCTGATTTAAGAGGATGGTATCCGGCATTAAATATTTATAAAGGAGTCTGTTATGTCAAAAAAAACAGGAAAACATTACCTTAAATTTACTTTGGTTTGTTTAGCGATTTTGGTTACGATTACTTTTGTGGTACCTGCTATTATTCTTGGTGGAGGAAGGTTTGTTAATTATATAAATGAAAGAAGTAAGCAGTTGGCTATAGAAAAGCAAATAAGTGCTAGAGAAAATGCAAGAAATCAGGGCGTTTTGTTAGAAGAGACACCTGATGAACTGTTAGCAAGAGTAGGCGTAATATATCATGAGGGGGATTCCCTATCAGAATACTTGCCAACAGCGCCTATTAAAGTTAAAAGTGATGAATCAGAATTCGTGCAGTTTTGCAAAGATTATTTTGGACCTGAAGCTAACGTGAATTTCTTTGATTGGGAAGGCGAATGCTATAGAGCAGATTATAATTGCTACACAATATTGCGTACAGAACTTTTTAATCCGGTGGAACATAACGGACAGATTTACTATGAAGAAGATGTTGGAATGGAAGGCATGACCGATACCCGCTGTTTTTATTATGACGCAACAGGAAAATACGCTTTAGTTAAATACGATTCTGATAATAGTGTTGCAATTGCAAAATTTTTGGGGCTTATGCTCGACGGCAGGGATGAGGAGGGCGTGCGGACATTTACTTATATCGGATTATAGGGGAGATATTAATGTATTTTTTATGTTTGGTTTTAAAGACAGTAAATGGCTTCATCTCTGTTGGGATGACTTTGTATGTTATTTCAGTTGCGATTATTAGCCACATTCTTAGTAAGAAAAATAAGTATTTTGTAGTAAAGATTTTATCGGTGATTCCTATAGTTTTTGCGGTGGTCCATTTCGCTATTTATAGATTGATTTTGTTAGATCATTTCTGGCCGTTTTATGTCATGTCATTTATTCCACTTATATTTTTGTTTGAGGGCAAAAAACTGTCTTGGAAAGTGCTAAGAACGGTTGTAGCATCTGTATTGGCTTTCTGTCTCTTTGTATATTTTACGGTCGACTCCATTGGGCGACCTATGGTTCATAACTATAGTAATTTAAGCTATACAAAGAGCTTCGAATTGATGCTTGATACTCTTGAGGAAGAGTACTGTCTGAATTCCTGGAAAGATATTGATTATGAGTATTTGCATAATAGGTATTACCCAAGGGTAGAGGAAGCAGAACATAATAGTGATAAAGAAGAGTTCCTTTCTGTAATCTATGAAGTAATTCATGAATTTCATGACTCACATGTGAATGTTAGGTGTCGTGATAATTCTTTATTTAAAGAGTATTTAAAGAATCATCTGGGATATGATTATGGATTTTCTATGATTAGACTTGATGATGGTAATATTGTGGCGGTAGTTGTTGAGCCAGATAGCGATGTTGCTAATGCAGGTATCCATGATGGTACGATTATTCTTGCCTGGGATAGCCAGGAGATTAATGAGGCTTGTGATGCAGTGGAGTGTATTGTACCTTCATATCAATTTCCTGTAAAAGAGAATGAGGATTTTATTCGACCACTATACCTCGCGTGTACAGGTGGAGAATATGTAGATATCACTTTTCTTAATGATTCTGGTGAAGAGCAGACAGTTACAGCTCATAAGGATACTTATAACTGGCAGTATCCATATCGTTTTTTCTTTGCATATTATGGAGTGAACAGGTCGATTTTAGACTATGATAACTTTGATCACTTTATGTTGGATGATCAATGTGGCTATCTTAGAATTTCAGCTGAATCTGTTGATGTGATTAAGGATAATATTGCTTGTTTAAATGAGGGCTATTATCCTGAACTCACAGAGATGTATGCTTCATATATTCAGGATCTCAAGAATCAGGGAATGGAATACCTAATAGTAGATATTCGTGATAATTGTGGTGGATATGACTGTGTTGCTGGTGCTCTGGTCTCTCTTTTTATTGATGAGAAAGAGCATATGGTATCTTTCGGATATGAAGATGACGATGGATATCACATCTGTGAGAGTCAGTATATTTTTCCCGATGGAAGATATAAGGATTTACCAGTGGTTGCATTGGTGAATTCCGGATGTGTGAGTGCCGGCGATGGTATGGCCAAGTTTCTTGGAGATTGTGATAATGTCACATTGATGGGTTTCACAGTAAGTAGTGGTGTCAATCAGAATGATGGTGGATATGTTTATATGCCAGCGGATATCTGTATTGCTTATCCAGTATTTTTAAGTTTGTCTGAGGATGGTATACCTTTAATTGATACAGATGCCAGCAGAGAAAATAATATTCCTATAGATGTGTATGTGCCTATTACTAGTGAGAATATTGATGATCTATTCTCCTTGGAAGAGGAATACAAGGATGTAGAACTTGAATATGCGATACAGTATCTTGAAAACTAGTATGGAT
>JAGHUN010000070.1 GCA_018064805.1 Candidatus Colinaster scatohippi | reverse complement strand
AAACAGAGAATTACGGAAAATCAAAAGTTAGAAAACAGAGAATTACGGAAAATCAAAAGTTAGAAAACAGAGATTCCGGAAAACAAAAAAGCTAGAAAAGCGGAGATTCCGGAAAACAAAAAAGCTAGAAAAACAGAGATTTTCGGAAAACAAAGGTCAGGAAAATGGTAACACGTAAAGCAGAAAATGAAAATTTACGAAAAACCAAGAACTGAGGCAAAAAAATAGTCAGAAGGAGGCAGATTATGCAGATAGACAGATTTACACAGAAATCAATGGAAGCTATTCGTGATCTTGAGAAGGTTGCTCTTGAGTATGGCAATCAGGAATTGGAACAAGAACACCTGTTATTCGCACTGGTCGGTCAGACAGATGGTCTGATTCCTCAATTAATAGAGAAGATGGATATTGATATTGCACAATTCAAGGAAAGGATTGAGCAGGGAATACTCAAACGACCTAAGGTGCAGGGAGGCCAGCCATATGTTGGAGGCGACCTCAATAAGGTGCTCATCACCGCAGAAGATGAGGCAAGAAAGATGGGAGATGAGTATGTATCGGTTGAACACCTGATGCTTACGATGCTTGATAAACCAAATAGAGAAATTAAATCTATATTTAATGAATACAATATTACAAAGGAGAGCTTTCTGCAGGTCCTTGCAACTGTCAGAGGTAATCAAAGAGTTACAAGCGATAATCCGGAGGCAACTTTTGACACACTTGCCAAATATGGTCAGGAGCTGGTAGAGAGAGCTAAGGTGCAGAAGCTTGATCCTGTAATTGGAAGGGATGCTGAGATTCGTAATGTGATCAGAATACTTTCAAGAAAAACTAAAAATAATCCGGTACTTATTGGTGAGCCTGGTGTGGGAAAAACTGCAGTTGTAGAGGGATTGGCGCAGAGAATAGCAGGAGGTGATGTACCGGAGAGTCTTAAAGATAAGAAGGTATTTTCGCTTGATATGGGTGCGCTTGTAGCCGGAGCAAAGTATAGAGGCGAATTCGAGGAACGACTTAAGGCAGTACTTGAAGATGTGAAGAACTCGGATGGAGAGATTATTCTTTTTATTGATGAACTTCATACAATTGTTGGTGCCGGCAAGACAGATGGAGCGCTTGATGCCGGAAATATGCTTAAGCCTATGCTTGCAAGAGGTGAGCTTCACTGCATTGGCGCAACGACGCTTAATGAGTACAGACAATATATAGAGAAGGATTCAGCACTTGAGAGAAGATTTCAGCCTGTACTTGTTGATGAACCGTCAGTTGAGGATGCCATTTCAATTCTTCGTGGACTTAAGGAACGCTATGAGACCTATCATGGTGTTAAGATAATGGACAATGCGTTAGTTAGTGCGGCAGTTCTTGCAAACAGATACATAAGTGACAGATTTTTGCCGGATAAGGCCATTGATCTTGTTGATGAAGCCTGTGCAATGATTAAGACGGATATGGACTCAATGCCTGCGGAGATGGATGAACTTCGTCGTAAGGTTATGCAACTCCAGATTGAGGAGGTAGCACTTAAAAAAGAGGATGACAAGTTATCCAAAGACAGGCTTGCCGATCTTCAGAAGGAACTGGCAGTGCTTCAGGAAGAATACAGTGTAAAAAAGGCTCAGCTTGATAATGAAAAAGCGGCGGTAGAAAAATTGTCAAAACTTAGAGAAGAGCGTGAGCAGATTAAGAATGAGATCGAAATCGCTCAGCGAACCGGCGATTACGAGAAGCTAAGTGAACTTCAGTACGGAAGGCTTCCTCAAATAATTAAGGAGCTTGAGACTGAGGAGGAAAATGTAAGAAAAAAGGATATGTCGCTTGTGCGTGAGGCTGTGACAGAGGAGGAAATTGCCAAGATTATATCTCGCTGGACCGGTATTCCTGTTGCCAAGCTTACAGAATCGGAGAGAAGTAAGACACTGCATCTGGATGATGAACTTCATAAGAGAGTTATTGGTCAGGATGAGGGAGTAACTAAGGTCACTGAGGCGATAATCAGGTCTAAAGCAGGTATCAAGGATCCTACTAAGCCGATTGGTTCTTTTTTGTTCCTTGGACCTACCGGCGTAGGCAAGACTGAGCTTGCCAAGAGTCTGGCAGAAGCGCTGTTTGATGATGAGAATAACATGGTCAGAATCGATATGTCTGAATATATGGAGAAGCATTCTGTAGCAAGACTTATTGGTGCACCTCCCGGATACGTGGGTTATGAGGAGGGCGGTCAGCTGACTGAGGCCGTCAGAAGAAAGCCATACTCGGTTGTGCTGTTTGATGAGGTTGAAAAGGCTCACCCTGATGTATTTAATGTGCTTTTACAGGTTCTGGATGATGGAAGAATTACTGATAGCCAGGGCAGAACGGTGGATTTTAAGAATACAATTCTGATTATGACCTCAAATATCGGTGCGGATTATCTTCTTGAGGGTATTGACGAAAAAGGAGATATCAGCAACGAAGCAGAGGAACTTGTTATGAATTCCCTCAGAATGTCATTCAGACCGGAGTTCCTTAACCGACTTGATGAGATTATATTGTTCAAACCTTTAAATAAGGGCAACATAGGTGGTATAATTAAGCTGATAATTGCAGATATGAACAAGAGACTTGCGGATAGGGATCTTAAAGTAGAATTATCACCTGAGGCTGAGAGCTTTATTGTTGAAAATGGGTATGATCCTGTATACGGTGCGAGACCGCTTAAGAGATATATGCAGAAGACAGTAGAGACACTATCTGCGAAGCTGATCCTTTCGGGACAGGTTGGAGAAGGTGACACCATCAGTCTTGTTCTCGAGGATGGCGAACTGAAAGCTGTTAAAAGATAAAATAATTAGTTATTCATAACTAAGGCAATAATGTGTTATACTAAAAGGCGGAATTTTCGAATTCCGCCTTTTAGGCATAGCTATTGGTGGCCACTATTGATTACAGGTGTAATTTGTGAACTTTGTAATTAACTTGCTTATGAAATGGAGATTAATATGTTACCTGCAGATCCAATGATTTTACTTAGTGTAATTAATACAAAGCTTAGAGACGAATATAGTAGTCTTGATATGTTATGCGATTCACTTGATGAGGATAAGCAGGATATAATTAGTAAGCTTAAAAGCATTGGTTTTACATACGATTCATCGCAGAATCAGTTCAAGTGATTGCTGTGAATATGGCAAAAGGTCACACGCAGGCTATTCTTAGCCGGATACGATTGTTAGTGGATAGGAATTATAATGGAACTTTTTGAATATATGCGCAGCACAACACAGGAGAAGGAATCTCCTTTAGCTGCAAGGCTTAGACCGCGCACCTTGGATGAGGTGGTTGGACAACAGCATATAATTGGCAAGGATAAGTTGCTTTATCGTGCAATAAAGGCAGACAAACTGAGCTCCATAATCTTTTATGGACCACCGGGAACAGGCAAGACAACGCTTGCAAAGGTGATTGCGGGAACCACAAGCAGTGAATTTAAATCAATCAATGCGACCGTTGCCGGCAAAAAGGATATGGAAGAGGTTACCGAAGCGGCTAAGAATACACAGGGAATGTATGGAAAGAAAACAATCCTGTTTGTTGACGAGATTCATCGTTTTAACAAAGGACAGCAGGATTATCTGTTGCCTTTTGTCGAGGATGGAACTATTATTCTTATTGGTGCTACAACTGAGAATCCATTCTTTGAGGTGAACGGTGCTCTTATATCAAGATCAATGATATTTGAACTTAAGCCACTTGAAAAAGATGATGTGAAATCATTGATTATGAGAGCGGTTACTGATGACGAGCGTGGAATGGGTGCTTACAATGCAGATATTGATGAAGAGGCTCTTGAAGGACTTGCAGATATTGCAGGCGGAGATGCAAGACATGCGCTTAACGCTATAGAGCTTGCTATACTTACCACTGATAAGTCTGAAGACGGTAAGATACATATTACTCTTCCTATTATAGAAGATTGTATTCAGAAGAGAGTGGTTCGTTTTGACAAGACAGGCGATAACCATTATGATACTATATCAGCATTTATAAAAAGTATGCGAGGTTCCGATCCGGATGCGGTTCTCTATTATCTTGCGAAGATGATATATGCCGGAGAGGATCTTAAGTTTATAGCGAGAAGGATTATGATTTGTGCTTCAGAGGATGTTGGAAATGCTGACCCTCAGGCATTGCAGGTTGCTGTTGCCGCCTCACAGGCGGTGGAGCGTATTGGTGTGCCGGAAGGATATTACGCATTATCCCAGGCGGCGCTTTATGTTGCGACAGCGCCTAAGTCCAATGCGGCATGTGGGATATTTGACGCAATGGATGTTGTAAAAGAGACAGGAACCCTTCCTATACCGACACATCTTCAGGATGCGCACTATAAGGGGGCACAGAAGCTTGGACATGGTGTAGGATATAAATATGCACATGATTATAAGAATGATTATGTGAAGCAGCAGTATCTGCCTTATGAGCTTACAGGAAGAGAATTCTATAAGCCCAAGGGCAATGGATATGAAGCTAAAATAAAAGAGCATATGGCCAGATTGAAGCGTGAAGCTGAGGAATAGTCGGGCAGAGAATAAATATAAATTGGTGTAAGCCAAAGAGTGGAGGAGAAAATGACAACAGCAGAAAAGGCAATGATGTTACATGAGCAGTGGCAGGGTAAGATTGACACTGTAGCTAAGAGCAAGGTTAAGACAAGAGAGGACCTTGCGCTTGCATATACCCCGGGAGTAGCAGAACCATGTAAGGTAATCGCAGAGGATAAGGAATTAGCATATAAGTATACAATGAAGGCTAATACAATTGCCGTTGTATCTGATGGTAGCGCGGTTCTTGGTCTTGGTAATATCGGACCTGAAGCAGCTATGCCGGTTATGGAAGGTAAGGCTGTGCTTTTCAAGGAGTTTGGTGGAGTTAATGCTGTTCCAATCTGTCTTGATACACAGGATACAGAGGAGATTATTAAGGCAGTTACATATCTTGCACCAACATTTGGTGGAATTAACCTTGAGGATATTTCAGCACCAAGATGTTTTGAGATTGAGACAAGACTTAAGGAGACACTTAATATTCCTGTTTTCCATGATGACCAGCATGGTACAGCAATCGTTGTTCTTGCAGCAACGATTAATGCTCTTAAGATTGTAAAGAAAGCTAAGGAGGACTGTAAGGTTGTAGTAAACGGCGCAGGTGCCGCAGGTGTTGCTATTACTAAGCTTCTTCTTAACTACGGCTTTAAGAATATTATTATGGTGGATAGAACTGGTGCAATTGCATCAGACAGAACGGGACTTAACAGCTCTAAGCAGGAAATGCTTACTCTTACAAATCCTAATGATGAAAAGGGTGGACTTGCTGATGTTATGAAGGGTGCAGATATCTTTGTTGGTGTTTCTGCTCCGAATTCATGTACAGCAGATATGGTTAAGTCAATGAATAAGGATGCGATTATCTTTGCTATGTCTAATCCTGTTCCGGAAATTATGCCGGATGTTGCTAAGGAAGCAGGTGCAAGAATTGTTGGTACAGGTCGTTCTGACTTCCCTAACCAGATTAATAATGTAGTTGCATTCCCGGGAATCTTTAAGGGAGCACTTGAAGGACGTGCAAGACAGATTACAGAAGAAATGAAGCTTGCAGCAGCTGAAGCAATTGCAAGTCTTGTATCAGATGATGAGCTTTGCGAAGATATGATTATGCCGGAAGCATTTGATCCAAGAGTAGCAGATCTTGTAGCAGAGGCAGTTAAAGCTCATATCTAATAATATGGTAAGCATAATTGGTGCGGGGTTTTTATGGAAGAAAAAAGAGAAAAAAGTATGAAAAATGTGACTTTAAAGGTCAAGAGAGAAAAAAGTGACGTAAAATTTTACAAAAGCATACGCTTCAGGCTTATTGGTGCGTTTTTGGTTCCTATTATATGTATTATTGCTTTAAGTGTAACATCATATACAAGAGCAAAGACGGCGCTGATTAGTAGCTATCAAAATTCTACAGAGCAGACAGTAGATATGATTGGCCAGTACGTAAGCCTTATTGTGTCAAGTGAGAAGGAGAATTACAAGAACTTTCAGACAGACGCGGATTTAAAGACTTATGCAGCAAGGGTTGGAAGCGATGAGAATCATGTAAGCCTTAAGAAGCAATTGAATGATAAGCTGCGCAATCAGTGTGTACTTGATTCTAAGCTTACATCTGTTGTTTTTGTTATGAATAATGGTGATTCTTTTAGTATATCAAGTGACGGACTAAAGGGCGATGATCTTACTGCATATAAGCAGACTGTTCAGGGTAGTGAGACAGCGGCAGATGAGTATGATTGGAAGGTTTTTGGACAGGACAGTGATGCTGATTCAGTACTTGGTGTAAAAGAAGATTCATACGCCATAAGAATGACAAGGGTGTTTAGCAAGGATTGTATTTTTGTTCTTAACGTTGATAAGACCGTTGTTAATGATGCACTTCAATCTCTTGATCCTGGAGCAGGTGGGGCGGTTGCAATTATTACTGCGGATGGTAGAGAGTATTACGGAACTGAAGAGGCAGCAGCACTTTCTCTGAATATTGCCGATAGTGACTATTATGCTAAATGTGTAGCTGATGAAACAGGTGCAGGATCAGAGATGGTTATGATTAATGGCACTGAATATCTTTTTATTTACAATAGATTAAGTATGGGAAATGCCAATGTTGTTGCACTTGTGCCAGCAGCAACACTAATAGCAGGAACTAAGGATATTCAGAGACTTTCAGTGGTTCTTACCTGTATAGCTATTATTATTTCGCTTCTGATGAGTACAATTATCTCTAACCAGATGTTTGGTACCATAGAATACATTAGGAGACAGCTTAAAAAAGTTGCAGGTGGTAACCTGACTGTAAGGCTTTCATCTAAGAGAGCAGACGAGTTGGGAAGCCTGTGTGAAAGTGTTAATGATACTGTTAGGTATGTCAAGGATTTAATAGTAAATGTTAATGAAGTTAGTGAACAGTTAAACGATTCTGCGGGATATGTGCAGAGAAGCGCAGAGACATTTATAGATACATCAAATGGTATCAGTAAAATTGTTGATTCACTTAGTGAAGGCACTGAGAAACTTGATTGTGGTGCCAATGATTGCATGAGTCAGATGGATACTCTTTCAGGAAAGATAGCGAGTGTAAGTGCTAATGCAGCAGAGATTGCTAAGCTTACCACTGAGACAGGTGAAACTATTGAGTTAGGTATTTCATCCGTTCAGGGGCTTACTAAGAGCGCTGAGTCTACGACACAGATAACTCAGAGTGTAATTTCTAATGTTGAAGAACTTGCCGTTAAATCGAAGTCGATTGATACGATAATTGATGCAATTAATGAGATTGCCGAGCAGACAAATCTGTTGTCACTTAATGCTTCAATTGAAGCAGCGAGAGCGGGGCAAGCAGGAAAAGGCTTTGCTGTAGTTGCGCAGGAGATTAGATCTCTTGCAGATCAGTGCCTTGTGTCAGCGCGTCAGATATCTGAAATTACAGAGGAGATAGTTGGTAAAACAGCGCAGGTTGTAGAGATTGCCAGAAAAGCAGAAGATGTTGTTACAGAGCAGGGTAAGGCGGTTGAGTTGACAACGAACAGCTTCCGTAATATAGAGAACCAGGTTGATTCTCTTATTGATGCGCTTGGTACTATTTCTGCTAATGTGGAGGAAATGGATGCATCAAAGAATCAGACACTTCTTGCCATAGAAGGAATTGGTTCTGTATCTGCGCAGACTACAGAGGGTGCGACTGGAGTTAATGATTCGCTTGAGAGTCAGAAGAATGCTATAGATGAGCTGTCTGAGGCTGCAAATATGATGCATGACAGGGCGGATAAACTTGCACAACTGCTTGGTAACTTTACAATTTAAAATTATTCAAATATGAATAGCTTGATGAGTATTAATATTAGCGGAGGCTTTATGGCTTCCGCTTTGTTTTTATAGTGGAAAGGAAAACTAATGTGCGCTTATGCAGTATATTTCGTCTATGCTATGGCAATGTGGCAGGCTGTATCTACTATAATTATATTTGCAGAAAAGTATTTGATTTTTTTGGGATATTGTATATAATCAACGTAACAGAATTTTTCAAGAGATAGAACATCTCGACAGTATCAGGTCGATACAAAAATCCAATAGTATATTATTTATTTATATGGAAAATGGAGAATATATGACAAGAGAAATGTATGAATCTTTGGCTATTGCTGATTTGAAGGCAATTGCTAAAACGAGAGGTATTAAGGGTACTTCTAAAATGGTGAAGGCCGAAGTTATTGAGGCTATGCTTGAACTTGATATGGCACAGGCGGAAGCATCGGCAGATAAAACGCAGGCGGAAGCATCGGCAAATGGAACACAGGCGGAAGCATCGGCAAATGGAACACAGGCGGAAGCTTTGACAGATAGGGTAGCTTCTGTAGGTGAAAACTTAAGGACAACTGAAGCCAGGAAAACACCTGCCAGGAACCAGCCGCAGGAGGTGAGACGTTCTAAGGAGTTTAGTCAGCCGCAGGAGGCGAGACGTTCTAAGGAGGTTAGTCAGCCGCAGGAGGTTAGTCAGTCACAGGAGATGCAGGTGGAGAATAAAGAAAAGAATGATGCACACAGAGAGCTTGATAGTGGTCAGGTAGCATCGGGAATTCTTGAGGTTATGTCAGACGGTTTTGGTTTCATAAGATCTGCTAATTACCTTCCGGGAGAGAATGATGTATATGTTGCGCCAAGCCAGATTAGGAAATTTGGTCTCAAGACGGGAGATATCATCTGTGGTAATACGAGAGTGAAGGCTCCGACAGAGAAGTTCTCGGCTCTTCTTTATCTTAAGACAATAAATGGTTATTCGGTTGAGGAGGCTGTAAAGAGATATAACTTCGAGGATATGACACCTATTTTCCCGAACGAAAGAATTCATCTGGCAGGCAAGGGCTCATCCAATGCCATGAGAATCATGGATTTGTTAAGTCCCGTAGGCAAGGGCCAGCGTGGAATGATTGTATCTCCACCGAAGGCAGGTAAGACAACACTTCTTAAGGAGGTTGCAAAGTCGGTTCTTAAGACCAATCCGGAGATTCACCTTATCGTTCTTCTAATTGACGAAAGACCTGAGGAAGTAACAGATATTATGGAGGCTATTACAGGGGACAATGTAGAGGTTATCTACTCAACCTTTGATGAACTTCCTGAGCATCATAAGAGAGTATCCGAGATGACTATTGAGCGTGCAAAGCGCCTGGTTGAGCATAATAAGGATGTAATGATTCTGATTGACAGTATTACAAGACTTACAAGAGCGTATAACCTTACAGTACCACCGTCAGGTCGTACACTTTCAGGTGGTCTCGATCCGGCAGCTCTTCATATGCCTAAAAAATTCTTTGGTGCGGCCCGTAATATGAGAGAGGGCGGAAGCCTTACCATTCTTGCAACTGCACTCGTTGAGACAGGCAGTAAGATGGATGACGTTGTATATGAGGAATTCAAGGGCACCGGTAATATGGAGATGGTTCTCGACAGAAAGCTTTCGGAGAAGAGAATATTCCCTGCAATTGATATGCTTAAGTCAGGTACAAGAAGAGACGATCTCCTTCTGTCACCAATAGAAATTGAGACGACTTCCATTCTTAGAAAGGGCTTTAACGGAATGAAGCCGGAGGAAGTTGTGGACAGAGTTCTTGAAAAGATTAACTCGACAAAGGATAATTCAGATTTTTGCCGTTCAATTTCTGTTATGAAATACATTTAATGATATATTGGCATATCAGGCCTTTAGCAAACAACAGGCAAAAAATATCAAAATATCCGTAAAATGAGGTCTTGCACATATTATATTGCTGTGCTATAATCAAAAAGCTGTTTATCGTGACGGCAATCGGGTGAGAACATAACTAAATGATATAGAGAGGTGAAATCATGAGAGAAGGAATCCATCCTGAGTATTATCAGGCAACAGTTACTTGTAACTGCGGTAACACATTTGTAACAGGATCTACAAAGCCAGAAATCCACGTAGAAGTTTGCAGTAAGTGCCATTCATTCTACACAGGTCAGCAGAAGACTGCCAGAGCTGATGGACGTATTGATAAGTTCAACAAGAAGTATGGTGTTACAAGCAAGTAAGATGTGTACTATCAAGGTTGAGGTCGACGCGATCTCAACCTTTTCTTTTAGTAAAAGTAACCCGGCAGTGTAACTTGCGTTTGGAGGATGCTTAAATGGCAAAGAAGAAAAAAATCTGCAATTCCGGAATAGGCGGACAGGCCGTTTTAGAAGGCGTAATGATGAAAAATAAAGAGTTGTATGCCGTAGCTGTTCGTAAGCCGGATGGAGAGATTGAGATAGATCAGGAAGAGTACCATAGTATTGCACATGGTCTTAAGCTTGTAAAGGTACCGTTCATAAGGGGTGTATTTAATTTTATAGATTCCCTTATTCTTGGAATGCGTACTCTTGACTATTCCTCAAAGTTTTATGAGGATGAAAACGCAACGGATTCGAAGATGGATAAGGCCTTTGGAGAGAAGAGCGAAAAGGTTTTCTCGGCAATTACAATTATTATTTCTTTTGTTATTGCAATAGCTCTTTTTATGGTGCTTCCATACTTTATTTCTACACTTATTCAGAAGGAAGTCAGAAATAACTCGCTTATTACAATATTTGAAGGTTTGATCAGACTGCTTATTTTTCTTATATATATAGTAGTGATTACGGCTATGAAGGATATTAGGAGACTCTATATGTATCATGGTGCAGAGCATAAATGCATTAACTGTATAGAGCATGGTAAGGTACTTAATGTGAAGAATGTAAAGAATTCTTCAAGACTTCACAGAAGGTGTGGAACAAGCTTTTTACTTTTTGTAATGATTGTAAGTATTATACTTTTCATGTTCATCAAAGTAGATGGTACGGCCCTTAAGATAGTACTTAGAATAGCACTTCTTCCTGTTATTGCAGGAATCTCATATGAGATTATCAGATTGGCAGGTAAAAGTGAGAATATTATTGTTAAGATTCTGTCAGCACCGGGACTTTTACTTCAGAGACTTACAACCAAGGAACCTGATGAGGATATGATTGAAGTTGCGATAAGATCGGTTGAAGCCGTATTTGATTGGAAGCAGTTCCTTATTGATAATTTTGAGTACTTAGAGGAAGATTTAATTGACGAAGAGTGATGCTGCAAGATACTGCATAGAGACCCTTAGAGATGGCGGTTTTGATGAAGCGGAGTCTGATTCAAGGCTACTGCTTGAGTATATATTGGGGATTACGCGAAGTGATCTTATACTAAACGGTAATGTTGAGTTAGATGGTGAAAGTGTCGACAGGATTAAGGATGCAATTGCAAAAAGGCTTATGCATATACCTGTACAACATATTACCGGCTATCAGAATTTCATGGGTCTTGAGTTTGCCGTTAATAAGAATGTGCTTATTCCAAGGCAGGATACGGAGACTCTGGTTGAGGAGATTCTGAGGCTTGGATTTAGTGGTATTGATGTACTTGATATGTGTACCGGCAGCGGTTGTATTCTGCTTAGCATACTTAAGTATTCCCATGGCTTTACCGGAGTTGGAGCAGATATTTCAGGGGAGGCACTTGAGGTTGCAAAAGGTAACAGTAAGAGACTTTCCATAGATGCAGAATTTATTCAGAGCAATCTTTTTGAAAATATCAGTAATGACAGGAAATTTGATATAATAGTATCTAATCCGCCATATATCAGAAGCGACGTAATACCCACACTTATGGAAGAGGTAAGATGTCATGAGCCGGTTATAGCTCTTGATGGTGAAAAGGACGGACTGCATTTTTACAGGAAGATAATTGATTCGGCACCTGATTATTTGAAAAAGGGTGGTCGGCTTTATTTTGAAATCGGGTATGATCAGGGACAGGAAGTGAGTAGTCTTATGAAGCAGATCGGTTTCGAGGATGTTAATATAGTGAAGGATTTAGCAGGGCTTGACCGTGTTGTATACGGGGAATGGGCTTAAGATAAATATAGGTCTGGAGGAATTATGTTTGATAAGCTTGATGATCTCTTAAGAAGATATGAAGAGATAATGAATGAACTTAGCGAGCCGGGAGTGGCTAATGATCAGAAGCGTTTTACTTCTCTTATGAAGGAACAGTCTGATCTTACACCGCTTGTTGAGGCTTACAGAGAATATAAGCAGCGTAAGCAGGATGTCGATGATAGTCTCATGCTTTTAGAAAGCGAATCTGATGAAGAAATGCGAGAGATGCTTAAGGAAGAGCTTAATGGAGCTAAGAAAAGAATAGAAGAGCTTGAGGAAACTCTTAAGATTCTTCTTCTTCCTAAGGATCCTAATGATGATAAGAATGTTATCGTTGAAATCAGAGCGGGTGCAGGTGGAGATGAGTCAGCACTTTTTGCTGCTGAAATATATCGTATGTATATGCATTATGCCGATGAACGCCATTGGAAAATAGAGACTATGGAAATGGAAGAAATTGGTATTGGTGGTATGAAGTCAGTTACCTTCATGATTACCGGGCAGGGTGCATATTCTGTTATGAAATACGAGTCAGGTGTTCACCGTGTTCAGCGAGTTCCTGAGACAGAATCAGGCGGCCGTATTCATACATCGACTATCAGTGTTGCGGTACTTCCTGAGGCTGAGGATGTAGATGTTGTAATTGATGAAAAGGATATTCGAATTGATGTAATGAGAGCATCCGGTGCGGGTGGACAGTGTGTCAATACAACTGATTCGGCGGTTAGACTTACACATATGCCGACAGGTATTGTAATCTATTCACAGACCGAGAAGGACCAGCATCAGAACAAGGCTAAGGCCTTTGCTCTTTTGCGTACTAAGTTGTACGATCTTGAACTCCAGAAGGCTCATGATGCCGAGGCCGATTTGCGTAAGAGCCAGGTTGGAACAGGTGACAGATCAGAGAAGATTCGTACTTATAATTTCCCTCAGGGAAGAGTGACTGACCATAGAATTAATCTTACCTTATATAAGCTTGATAAGATTATGAATGGTGATATTCAGGAAATTATTGATGCCTGTATCGCAGCTGACCAGGCTGCAAAATTGCTTAAAATGAATGGAGCCAACTAATGACAAAGGTATTTATTGATGGTGGTGAGGGCACTACCGGTCTTAGAATATTAGAGAGATTTGAAGTAAGAGATGATGTTGAATTAATCAAAATTGATCCGGAATTACGTAAGGATCCGGAGGAAAGAAGGAAGATGATTAATTCATCAGATATCACTTTTTTGTGTCTTCCGGATGCTGCAGCAATTGAAGCAGTAAGTCTGGTTGATCCGGATAATAAGCATACAGTTATTATAGATGCATCAACCGCACACAGAACCGAGCCGGGATGGGCATACGGACTTCCTGAACTTGGCAAGGATTTTAGGGAAAAAATTGCAAGCGGCAATAGAATTGCTGTTCCGGGATGCTATGCTTCAGGTTTTAATATGTTAGTATATCCACTTGTTAAGCAGGGAATTATTGCGCCTGATTATCCTGTATATGTTACAGCATTATCGGGATACAGCGGAGCCGGTAAGAAGGCAATTGCCCTTTATGAAAGTGAGGATAAGACTGAGGACTTATATGCACCACGTGAGTATGCACTTAGTCAGTCACATAAGCATCTTAAGGAAATGAAGGCGATTTCAGGTCTTGCCAGAGAGCCACTCTTCACTCCGGTTGTTGATGATTACTATTGTGGAATGATAGTTTCATTGCCACTTTTTGCACATCTTATGGAGAAAAAGGAGACACCTGAAGAATTACATAAAATATATGCTGATTATTATAAAGAAGAGCAGTTTATTACTGTTATGCCATTTGGTTCGGAGGCAGAGGGTAATAATTTCTTTGCAGCTAACGCATATGCGGGCAGGGATGATGCTCAGATATATATCACAGGTAATGATGACAGACTTTTGGTTACCTCGAGATTCGATAATCTCGGTAAGGGAGCAAGTGGTGCCGCAATCCAGTGTATGAATATTAAGCTTGGAATACCTCAGGATACGGGGCTTAATCTGTGATTATTGTGATTGTATAATCAGATATAGATAAAAGTTGTAATGACAGCGATTTAGCAGAGATAAAATCCTAACCGAAAGCGGTTTGAGATTTGACGCTCTGCTTTTCTATATTATAATGTTAACTATCAGATATTGAATTGTACGACTACAGGCAGGGAAACATGAACAGGGATGAGAAAAATGATGTTATAGGTCTTTTGGAAATTCTGAATGTTGATAAAAATAAGCAGGCAAAAGATGTAGCTGATGAATACGACAATTGGATGAGACTGCCTATTGTTGCGGGAAATCACACCTTATCGGAGAGTGAAAAGTCGCTGACACTTCCGGCAATCAGAAAGTGCTTTACTCTTGTTTTTGTTAACCGAGGAGCGATTGAGGTGACCGTCGAGGGAAAAAAGGGACTTGTTTCCGCAGGTTATGGTATTGGCATAACTTCTGACACAAAAACTACGATAACTGTTTCAGATAGCAGCGAGGCAAATGTTGATATTCTGGTATTCAATGTTGCGGCCATTTTTTCTTATGGTACAACTGTGATATCTGTTAAATATGGAATGCCGTATCTTAATATTAAAAATCATGGTTTTGAATCTTTTAGTATCACCAGAGAGGTTGGTGCTGAGATACATAAGGGAATGAAAAGCATTATGCAGTACTCAAAGGAACGGCCTTATGGATATGAACTTATTATTAAAGCGCGAATGTGTGAGATATGGTATCTGATTGTTAGGGCTTTTCATGCCGAGGCACCCAATAAGGTGCTTAATAACACACGAAAGGATGAGTACAGAGTTAAGGCCGCATTGGAATATATTGAGAAGCACTATACGGAGCCCATTACCCTTGAAGATATTGCGGGAGAGCTTAATATATGTAAAAGCGAATGCTGCAGGTGTTTCGGAAGAGTTCTGGAACTTTCACCGATAGAGGCAGTAGTGAGATACAGGATATATAAAGCTGCTGCTGTTTTTGATGATTCAGAGGGAAGAAAAAAGGAGATTGCTTCTGTCGCAATAAGTGTGGGATTTAATAATATCAGTTATTTTAATAAGATGTTCAAAAAATATGTTGGTGTAACACCTTCAGAATACAAAAAGCGGGGAGTTTCATGAATCCGATAGAAGAGTATTACGGCAAATTTAATGAAGAAAAGAGATTTGACTCGAGGCATGGTCAGGTTGAATACCGCGTTACGATGAAATATATAAGAGAAATTTTAGATATTCTTGAACTGCAACGTGAAAAAAGTGATATCTCGATTTTTGACATAGGTGCAGGAACGGGAAGATATGCAGTTCCGCTTGCAGAAGAGGGGTATGATGTTAGTGCGATAGAGCTTGTAAAGCATAATCTTTCGCGTATGAAGGCTAAATCTGCTCTTGT
>JAGHUN010000108.1 GCA_018064805.1 Candidatus Colinaster scatohippi | reverse complement strand
AACCACTGTTGCAGAGAACGGTCTCTTCGTTCTCGAGTTTCTTGGCATAGTTCTTGCCTTTTTTCTTGTAGCTTACATTTTTGATAAGGTTGCTAAAAAGCAAAGCGGAGATTCCGAACGTATTCTTAGCACAAAAGCTATTGTTCTTATCGGTATGTTTTCTGCCGTAAGTACAGTGCTTATGCTTTTTGAGATTCCAATGCCTTTTGCACCATCATTCTACAAGCTGGACTTTTCAGAGCTTCCTGCTTTAATAGCCGGATTTGCATATGGTCCTGTGGCAGGTGTTATGGTTGAGTTTGTTAAGATTTTACTTAAAACTCTTATCAAAGGAACAACAACAGCATTCGTTGGTGAACTTGCCAACTTCGTAATCGGTTGTTCTCTTGTTCTTCCTGCAGCGATTATCTATCGCTTCAAGAAGACCAAAAAGAACGCAATCATTGCTTGTGCAATCGGCACTGCAGTAATTACAATTATCGGACCGGCATTTAATGCAGTATATCTTCTTCCTGCATTCTCTAAGCTTTTCGGAATGCCAATGGAAGCAATTATCGGAATGGGAACAGCAATTTTTCCATTTGTAAAAAATGTTGCAACACTTGTAATCGCATGTGTAGCACCGCTTAACCTCATTAAAGGTCTTTTGGTAAGCCTTCTTACAATGCTTGTATACAAGCCAATAAGCAGAATGTTCAAGTAGTAATCCATAAATCCATGATATGCGGATGGCACCGCAAAAGCGATCATTCTAATCGCAGAACTCCATAACCAAAAAACCACCAACGATCAACGCTGGTGGTTTTTTAACTCTATTATGATTAACTCTATTATAATTATAAAAATTGATTAGTTTCTTTCTGGCTGCTGACCACAATACAACAATTTATACTATGGAGCCACCATATCAATAATAATAATTACTGCGCATGCAATTACACCAATCATCATTGGTACATTCAAAAGCACTCTGTCCTCTTTCTGCTTATCATCCAACACATCAGTGATTTCCTGCTTATCATCATCGCCGGCATTTACAATATCAGTCTTTCCGCCCTTACACTTCTTAAACATAGCTCTATATACTTCATAATTGCCTTCATTCTCTGCAATCCACTTGATAACCACACTAAGAATGAAAAATGCTATCACTGCGAGAACACCATAAACTGCAGCCATTATTACGAGCATACCCTTCTGTTGCCTTGCTGTCTCTGACGCCTGGGCAATACTCACTCCCTCTCCCAGCACTTTCATTACTGCATTCATAGCAAGCAAAAGTCCCATATTAAACGTATTAATCAAAACATGACATATTATGGAAGTGATTATGCTTCCACTTGCAATATTCACAATTGCAAATACCGTACCAAGTACAAAAGCATATGCCATCTGATTAAGATTCATATGAAACAGAGCAAAAAGAAGTCCTGACACCAATGAAGCCTTGAGCAGTGAAGCAACCTTATTCATCTCACGCCCAAACACACCTCTAAAAGCTATTTCTTCACAGATCGGAGCGATTACTCCAGCGTAGAATAAAATAACAAACCATGGAGCCGCTTCAGTAAGCGTATCAGATGCCTGCGTCATTGTATTTGGCACAAAGAACTGTGAAAGAACATTAACAAAAGAAGTAATCGGACTCAAAAGAATAGTTGCAATTACAGTCATCACGACTGTACCCGCTTTTATTTTCTTAAAACCGAGATCATCCTTCCATGATAACTTCTTTACAAAGATATAAATTCCGGATGGGATCAATATTGACAATTCAGCCAAAGACATAGTAAATAACATTGGCATTTTATCAAACACTCCAGCCGACGCCAAAAGCATCAATCCCACTGAAAGTGCAGTTTCAACCAAAAAGAGTACACCAAGCCAAGTAGCCCCTTTTTGTTTATCATTTTTTTCCAAAATATTCATTTCCTCTACCTATTTCCAAAACATCATAAAATCCACAACCAAAAGGATTATTTTTTCCTAACTTCCACTTACTAAATAAAATCCTTCTTAACTTTTTCTACAGTATCGATTATTGTTTGAAGCTGCTTAATCTCGCCTATCAGATTCTGAGTAGTATCAATAACAATATTTGATGTTGCCGCAATCTCCTCGCTCATTGCAGCATTCTCCTCAGATGATGCTGCAAGAGACGATACAGTACTTACCACCTGATCCTTAGCTACAATAATAGATTCAGATTCTTCCTGTACCCTTGTGATATTTCCGGCAATCTGAGCAAATGCTTCTGTCACGGAGCTTAACCTGCTCTTTGTCTCAGCCAGTTCTTCAATAAGTCTCTCATTTTTAACCTGAAGCTCCTTAGAAGCCTGACCTGTCTGAATCATCTGGTCATCAACAGACTTGATAATAGCAGAAATCTCATTAACACTTATTTGTGTCTTATCACTTAATTCCTTAATACTTTCAGCAACAACAGCAAAACCTCGACCGGCCTCTCCGGCACGCGCTGCTTCAACAGATGCATTAAAACTAAGTATTGTAATCTGGAAAGAAATATCATCAATAACCTTTACAATCTTTTCAATACTTGTAACAGCCTTCACATCATCATCAATCTGATTACATATATTATCGATTTCATCGCTGTTAGCCTTTGATGCGGCTTCAAGTGAAACAAGTTCATTCTCAAGTTCATTCATAAGAACCGTTCCTTCTCTTGTAATCTGAGAAGTAGCAGAAACCTGTCCCATTATTCCATCTATATTATTACCAAAGGCCTCCATCGTACCCATAATTTCCTGAGTATGGCTTGCCTGGGATGTAACTGCCTGTGACATTTGATTGATTGCCACATTTATCTGATCCATATTGGCATTAGTCTGCATTCCAAGTTCAGTAACCGACGTCTTTTTCTCATTGGCAACATCTGCCGCTTTAGTCAGGTTATCATCAAATTCAATTGCCTTCTTCTTAATTAATCTGGCAAAAATCAGCATAATGACTACAGTATATATGATTGCTATGACAACTGTTAGTCCGGAATCAATAAGTATATGTTTGCTTGCTTCTGCCTGTTTAACACCTGTGAAAACATATCCGACAGTTTCATTCCCATTCTTAAGCGGATAATAACATACGGTATACTTTTCACCGTAAATCTTTACGTTATTAGCATTATAGATGCCATCTCTCACAATTGCCGAGTGAATCTTGTCGTCTGTAAGCTTGGTGCCTACAACCGAATCCCCCTTATCATCCACAACATCTGTAAGTATTCTTGTATCCTTCCAAAAAATCGTATGATATATATTCGGATTAAATGCAAGAGATTTCTTAAAAGCTTCATCAGTAATTATGATATCGCCCTTTTTAAGTACTCCTTCATTCGTATCATACACAAAGTTATCATCATTAATTGATTCAAGTGTATGTGCTACATTGACACTTGTCGTGGTTGCAATTTCTCTATAATCGGCGTTTGTTCTAATCTGAACAAATACTCCGGTATTGCACGCCAGCATAAAACCGATTAATACTGTTGACGTCAAAAGCGTCAACATAATCCACCTTGTAAAACTCACTTCCTGTCCCTTTTTCATTTCCCTTAATACCCCCGTTATTTAATTTTCATCGTTAATGCTATTCTTTTTTTGGCCACATCAACACTAATTACTTCCACTTCTACAATATCACCTATACTAACTGCGTCAAGAGGATGCTTAATATATCTGTCACATATCTGAGATATATGAACCAGTCCATCCTGATGAACACCAATATCAACAAACGCACCGAAATCTATTACATTACGAACCGTTCCCTTAAGTCTCATCCCCGGCTTTAGGTCTTCCATATTCATTACATCTGACTTAAGAATAGGCTTTGGCATATCCTCTCTCGGATCACGTCCCGGCTTTTCAAGTTCCTTAATAATATCCTTAAGTGTAATCTCACCAATTCCAAGACTGTCTGCAAGCTTACCGGTATCCTTTATCAATTTCAAAAGCGATGGATTAGC
>JAGHUN010000022.1 GCA_018064805.1 Candidatus Colinaster scatohippi | reverse complement strand
CTTTATGCTTTCGTATTTCTTTCTTCATTTAGACTCCTTTCAGCGAATCCCAATAACATTGCTGGCAGCAATACTGCATAACCTTATGGCCAGGTTTTATTATTTCCTTACCACATGTCTTGCATCTGCTCTTAGTTACTCTTTCACCATTAACCATATAATATCGTCCGGTGATGTAACATTCGTTGCTGCAATACTTCCTGGGCTTAGCACTATCAATTTGTTTTATGGGTTTTCCACATACCTCGCAGAACTTTAAGGTATATGTTCTTGGATTGTAAAGATGTTGCCTATGGGCACATAGAGATGAACAATACTTTCTTAGGTTACCACGCTTTGGTTGCATAAAGGCTGTCCCGCAGTCCTTACAAAAACCAATTGTAGGTCTTGGCTCTTTAGGTGGCCTTAGTTTTATCTCTTCGTTACGGCTCGTTTTAGGCCCCTTTATACGTTCATCCCCTAAATCATGCCTATGGCAATAAGACTTGACTGTATTAAGCGATAAACCAAGTTCATCGGCTATTTCTTTATAACTCTTTCGATCTACAATTCTTAGTTGCAATAATCGTTCTTTCGTTGCATTATCCATACTGACCTCCTGTGGGGCGGCTAATTATCGTGTCATGTAATTAACGCGTACTATCCGCACACAGTCAAGTTATATATGGCACTACTGTAAATAATTCTGGGTGCATATAGCGCACCGGGTGCACTTATAAACACATAAATAGACTGGTCGTACCCTATTCGCAATTGTAAATCGCTTGAAATCAGGCCACTATCAACGATTACGTTGTTCAAATCAATTAATATCTTGTAAATTATCTACCAGGTAATTGTCTACAACAAACAATATAAAAGTGTAGGTAATAAAACCTATCGTTCAACAGTAGGGTGCATTTTCCCTGCACACCCCCAGATTCTTGTATCGCAAGATATATTGTTAAAAATACCGGGTGCATTTTAAATCTTTTATGTTTCCGAATGTCCTCGAAAAAGCCCGTATTTATGCGGTTTTTAGGCCATATTGCAATGAACCCTAATCGTGCGTCGGTATATCAAATACGTACCAATGTCGCCACATACCCAGAGATTCGCACTTGTTCCTGCAAGCATTTTAACAATATCATATTGTATACTGTTAATATCCTGATATTCGTCTATAAGAATATATTTAAACCTCTTCCTATATTCATCAAGAACTGACCTTCTTTCTCTGAACAGGTCTCGAACTATGACTAACATATCCTCAAAGTCTATTTTGCCAATGCTTTTCTTACTATGGCCATATTCCCTGTATATCATTAGAAATTGCTCAGTACTTATATTTGTCGCAGAATTAATCTTCGCCATTTCGTTACTATTCATATATCCCGAAACCTCGTTTAAAAGAGTATCGACAAATTCATTTTCGGGATTTTCAAGCACTCCTGTGGCTTTAATTGCATGCAACATAAGCTCACGCTTTTGCCTGAGATTCAAAATATTATTCGTATTATAGTTATACACTGAATGAATTATTTGAAAAAATACAGAATGGAAGGTTCCAAAATTGACGGAATAGAACTCCTTACCACATAAATTGATAAAACGATTCTGCATCTCTACCGATGCAGCCTTAGAAAAAGTAATTACCAGAATATTTTCCGGATTAACTTTATATTCTTCGATAAGATTTTTGATTCGATTGGTTAGTACACTGGTTTTACCGGATCCGGGACCTGCTATAACAAGCGCAGGTCCCTCTCCGTGTCTTATTGCCTTTAATTGTTCAGAATTGAATTGCAATTATATGTAGCCTAAGCTGTTAGACAGAAGCCTCAAGCTTTTCAATTCCCTTCTTAATTCTTGCAACAGATTCCTCTTTACCAAGAATTTCCATAATCTCTGTTGCACCGGCAGGTGTCATCTGTTTACCTGAAACTGCCGTTCTTATTGGCCACAGTACATAACCATTCTTATATTCCTTATCTGCAGCAAATCCCTGAAGAAGTGAATACAGTCCGTCATTACTGTAGTCATCACAAGCCTCAAGTATAGGTAATACTTCCTTAAGCACCTGAAGCGAGCTCTCGGTATTTGTCTTCATTTTCTTATGAGTATACATCTCCACATCATATTCCGGCACTTCTTCAAAGAAATCAATTAATGCAGGAATATCTGGGAATACCTCAATACGTGTCTTACAGAGTTCTGCAACTCTCTTCTTATCAATATCACGCTTAATAGTCTCATCTATAAATGGAAGCGCTTTTTCAAGATACGCATCGAAATCCATCTTCTTAATATATTCACCATTCATCCACTTGAGTTTGGTGTAATCAAATACAGCCGGTGACTTGTTGATATGTCTGTAATCAAAAAGCTTCACCAATTCCTCAAGAGAGAATATCTCTTCATTACAATCTGTCGGACTCCAGCCAAGCAATGCTACAAAGTTAACTACAGCCTCTGTAACAAAGCCCTGTTCAATAAGATCTTCATAGGATGAATGTCCGCATCTCTTAGAAAGCTTCTGATGCTCTTCATCAGTAATAAGCGGACAATGTACATATACCGGCACATCCCATCCAAAGGCCTCATAAAGACGATTATATTTTGGTGATGATGAAAGATATTCATTACCACGAACAACATGAGTAATTCCCATCAAATGATCATCAACAACATTTGCGAAATTATATGTAGGGAAACCATCAGACTTAGTCAGAATCATATCATCAAGTTCTGCATTATCTACAGTAATATCACCATAGATTTCATCCTTAAAGGTTGTTGTACCGGTATTAGGATTATTCTGTCTGATAACATATGGCTTTCCTGCTTCTAAATTAGCCAATACCTCTTCCTTAGATAAACCAAGACAGTGCTTGTCATATACATTTATATCCTTACCGGCGACTGTCTGATGAAGGGTTGCAAGACGCTCTTTATCACAAAAACAGTAATATGCCTCACCCTTATCTACAAGCTTCTTGGCATATTCAAGATAGATACCTGACTTCTGTCTCTCACTCTGTACATACGGACCAACACCCTTATCCTTATCAGGTCCTTCATCATGAATAAGACCGGTCTTCTCCAATGTACGATAAATAATATCAACCGCACCCTCTACAAGTCTCTCCTGATCAGTATCTTCAATTCTTAATATGAAATCTCCACCCTCATGCTTAGTAATAAGATATGCATATAATGCTGTACGTAAATTACCAACATGCATTCTTCCTGTTGGACTTGGTGCAAATCTTGTTCTTATTTTCATCTCTAAATACTCCTGTAAATTATTAGCCAAAAGGCCTTTTATTCTACGCCGGACTGATTAATATCCGGTGTTGGAATTCTTCTCTCTGCAGCTTCTTTAAATTCAGCAACACACTTCTGTGCCGCAGGTATTGCTATATTAGTTCCCGCTCCGGCAATACATCCACCCGGACAAGCCATACCCTCAATCAGGCATCCATTCTTTTTACCTGCCTTGGCTAAAAGAAGCATTTTCTTACACTCGGCAAGACTTTCTGCATGTTCAATATTAACCTCAACATCTGGATAATATTCGCGAATAACATCTTCAATGGCACTTGCAACTCCTCCGGCCACGCCATAACCTCTACCTGCTCCGGTAGCATCATTCATCTCAACCGGAACATCTATCTCTGAAGGATCAATACCCTTCGCTTCAAACATGCCGGCCAGTTCTTCAAATGTAATTACAAAATCAACATCTGACCTTACAGTTCGTCTTGACGCTTCAAGCTTTTTAGAAGCACACGGACCAATAAATACAACACTGGCATCCGGATGATCTTCCTTAATCTTTCTGGCAGTTGCAACCATCGGTGTTAATGCATTAGAAATACTTCCAATTGTTTCCGGGAAGAATTTTTTTGCAAGCATTGACCAGCTCGGGCAACATGATGTAAGAAGGAAAGGCAACTCACCTGTAGTAACCTCCTCAACATAATGCTTAGCTTCTGTCATTGCACCCATATCAGCTCCAATGGCAGTCTCATAAACTTCTGCAAACCCAAGCATAAGAAGTGCCTTTTTGAACTTCTCAGGTGTAACCTCTTTACCAAACTGACCTACAAAAGCCGGTGCAACCTGCGCAATTATCTCTCTTCCTGACTGAATAGCTCTGATAAGCTGGAATATCTGCGATTTATCAGCTATTGCACCAAACGGACAACTAACCATACACTGACCACAGGATACACATTTATCATTATTGATTATTGCCCTTCCATATTCATCATCTTCAATCGCACCTACACCACATGCCTGTGAACATGGTCTGACCTGATGTGAAATAGCATCATACGGACATATTGCTTTACACTTTCCACACTTAATGCATAGACTCTGATCAATTACAGACTTTCCGTCTTTCCATGAGATGGCCCCCTTGGGACATACCTCATGACATGGATGTGCCACACACCCCATACATTTATCTGAAACACTATAAATATTAGTTGGGCATGAGTTACATGCTGAAGGAATAACCTGCATTAACGGTGGCTCATAATATTTTTCAGAAATATTACTTTCTTCAAGTCCCTGTGTAAGATGGCTGACTTTATTCTCCGGGCGAAGCGAAAGTCCCATTGCAAGACGAATTCGCTCTCTTACAATAGCCCTTTCTCTATAAATATTTTCTCTGACAACCGGCTCATCATAATCAACAATTTTGTATGGTAAAGCTTCCATGTCATCCTTCAAATTGTCAGACTCGTATGCAAGAGATGCGACTTCTCTAAAGATTCTTCTTCGCATCTTTCTAACCTGTGTATCAATACCTCTCATACTTACCTCTTCGTAACATTACTAACGTGCATCACCCATGAAAAATAAAGCAACTGTTCCACAACCTGTATGTGAACCTATTGTCGGTCCAATATAATTAATCAGGAAACTATTAATACCAAATCTCTCTTTTATCTCATCAGCAACAAATTGTGCATCTTCTACACAATCACTATGGCTGATAAATACAATATCATTTTTATCTGCATAAGACCCCATATGGGCTTCCATATAATTAACCAGTTCCTTAAGTGATTTCTTACGTCCACGAACTGTTGACAGATTAATAAGATGGCCTTCATTATCAACATGCAGAATAGGCTTAATATTAACAAGCGAACCAACAATAGCCGCTCCTCTTTTAACTCTTCCGCCACGATAGAGGTGGAACAGGTCATCAACTGTAAATGAGTGCACCATATTAAGTTTATGCTCTTCAACCCACTTGGCATTATCCTCAAATGACATTCCGTTATCTTTATTAACTACTGCCTTGTGAACTAAGAGTCCCTCTCCCAGAGACGCTGCGAGCGAATCGATAACAATAATTTTAACATCGTCTCTCTCTTCCATAATCTCATTTGCAGCAATATTAACACTTCCGACAGTTCCACTAAGTCCTGATGAAAAACTAATACATAAAATATTAGAGCTATATTTTAAATTCTCTTCCAGAACCTTTTTGGCCTGATCCGGATTTACCTGAGCTGTTGTGGGCATCTCGCCCTTTCTTACTCTGTCATAGAACTCCTTTTCGGTAAGTTCACGTTCTGTTTCTCCTGAATACTCTTCATCTCCAAATATATAAGAAAGCTTCATAATACCCAACTTATTGCCTTCAATATATTCAGCCGGCAAATCTGCTGTAGTATCGGTTACGATTCTATAGTCTGTCATATTTCCTCCCATATTAAAGTGAAATAAGTTAACCTCTACGCACAATGCGTCGCGATTATGATAACATTTTATGGTCAAAAAATAAACCCCATCACACACTTGTAATGGGATTTTTAGTTATAAATATTATTTTCTGTAATCTCCGCAATGAAGTACCGGGCTTAACGGATCTGTCTGCTTAAGAGTCGCCTGAACATCAATTACACGCTGATTAGAGCTTCCCTTCCATAATAGATTATTATCCTTAAGATCAATCTTAAACTCTCTGTCTACTACTACATCAATATTCTTCATCATCGGATAGTGCCATATATCCTTCCAATCCGAACCGGTATATAACCAAATTGATTTGTTGGGATATTTATCTCTGACTTCCTGAACAAAATTCCTTACATCCATTCTGTTAGCCGGATGAAGTGGATCTCCTCCGGAAAATGTAATTCCTGAAATATAATCCTTATCTAATTGTTCAAAAATCTCCTGCTTTGCAGCATCATCAAAAAGAACTCCCGCATCAGGATCCCATGTAATTGGATTCTGACACTCTTTACAACAGTGATCGCAGCCTGACACCCAAAGTACCACACGAAGACCATCACCATTTAACATATCGTCCTTGGTAATATTATGATATCTCATAATTACATGTCCCCTTCTATTATAGTCTGAAGTATATCTGTAATTGCCGACCTTACTATACATTATTTTTCTTCAAAAAGGCCGGTGTTTTAAAAATCACGGACAAGAATCATTTTATCATCATCGCACTTAAAATACAATATATAGTTCTAATATTTTTTATAATACATTATATTGATGTTTAGCGTTCTTTCTGACATCATCATAAATATATTCTCTTTTGTTTACAACCTTTTGTTTATATACAAAGTATATATTATATATCGTTACAAATCTGTTGTAATTTTTCATCTCAGGAACGTAATTACAGTATTTCTGAATTCACGATAGTATGGCTTCTCAATGTATGCACAATGGGCTGCACCACTTATTATTTTTCTCATAGAGCCTTCTGGTAATTCCGTATATGTTTTATCAATTAATTCATAATTCAAATACGGATCTGCATCTCCATATATGAGCAAGGTCGGTATCTTAATCTTGGACATATCAATAAGTGCAATGGACTCATCAACAAATAAATCTTTTCTTGGCCCATTGGGGCTGCTTTCCCCATCATATTTCCAGCAGCTTGAGGCAAAATACTCTACTATAGCCGGTTCAACTTTTTCTTCATCAATTGTTCCATCGTCTTTTATTTGAAAATCGCTAATGGCATTTTCCCAAGAGTTTTTATGATAGTCTGTATCAATACTACCTTCACCAATGCCGCTTACAATTGGAGCATATAATACAAGCTTATTTACAATTTCCGGATGGTTTGAAACAAATTTTGACGTAGTTATAGTCCCCCAGCTCCAACCCAAAACGTCTATTTTGCTCTTTCCTGTTAATTCACATATCTCTTTTACTGCATAATATATATTATCTGCCGCATATTCCGAATTAACAACCAATCCATCCTCCGGCCGTTCAGACTGCCCGTATCCTGCGATATCAAGTCTCCAAACAGTATATCCTTTATCTGCAAGAAAACGAACCAGACTGTAATCCTTATAGTTAATATCAAATTCATGAGAAGAATAAGTAAGTCCGTGTACAAGAATAATATTATTTTTTCCAAAATCGGATTTACAGGTACTATCCATATGAAGGGAAATGTCATCATAAAGCACCGAATATTCCCTAAAACTGTAATTGCTGTCCGGCTTGTTTTTCCCTTTACAGCCGGATAAGCTCATGCATAACAAAATGCATATTACCCCAATATAACATATTCTTCTAATCTTCTTCATCATATCTGCTTTCTAATTCTGCTTTCTCAAGACTTATATAATTATTTAAAAAGCGAAATCAGCCTTGTAATAATCGAACTCTGACCAATGGCAAAACTAAAGGTCTTAGTTCCACCATACTCGCCAATACCACGGATTGTAATCTTAGCCGATCCGCGTTTTACATTATTAGCATAACCGACAATCTTATAATGGGTGCCTTCTACAAGTTCTGTCTCCACTCTGGTCTTAACATCCTTAACATAGATTCTTTCGAACACGGCAGAGCCGGGTTCTACTGCTTTTCCGGTATAGGCTTGTGCTATTGTCTTTGCTATAGCTGTAGAAATATTCTTATCCACTACCCTGAAGGAAGTCGCCGTATAGCCGTCAAAGTTGTTGATACCATGAATTACAACATATATCTCATCAATCGAATAACCTTTTTCATCTATATCCGGTATAACATCAGTTGACTTGAGTTCACGTGCACTTTCATCAACTACCAACTCACCATTTTCATCAAGATCATAATCGAATTCAGCACCATCCAGAGTGTAATAATACTTAATAGCCTTGTCATAGTCTCTTCCGGCACTAAGTTTTTTACCATTCTCACCGGTAACAGTAATTACGCTCTTACTAACCTTACTACCCTTAAGTACATCTGTTGCCTCAGCGGTTGCATGCTTCGAAATAATAGACCTTGCTATTACGAATGTATCCGTATATGTTCCGGTATAATTGCCCTTAAGTGTAACTGTAAAAGATGCTGTATCCGCCAAAGTCTTGAATACTTTAACATTATCCTTATAAGCAATCCTGTAATCCTTACCTTCTTCAAGCACAGTCGAACCATTCTTAACAATAAGTCCCACTTTCGCACCACCTATGGCGTATGCAACTAAATTGGCATCCTTAATAAATCTTAACTGACTTGCCGGAACAGGCTTAATATTATATGTACCGGTTAACTTACCTGAATAACCGCCAATACCTGTTACAACATATGTTGCCCTGCCTGCATTGATATTATTCTTATATTCGACCTTGTAATCAACTCCCTGCTCAAGCTTTGTTGTACTATCTGCTTTAAACACCACAACAGGAGCTATCTCTACGGCCCTTCCGTTATTATAATAGTACGGTCCATTAAGCGACACTAGCTTCGCTACGCTTGCAATATTCACACCCGTAATCTTAAATGTAGCTGTCTTAACCCCTGCAACACCCTCATCCGGAATACCGGTAATAGTAACAGTCCTGGTTCCTATTGCAACATTGTCATCTACATCTATGCTGTACTCATCTGCCTTCAATTGACGGCTGATGTTCTTTGTTCCCTCTTTATATGTTACGGTTACTGATAAAAACTTACCAATATCAAACTCAGAATCACCTGTATAAGGATATGATGCAGTTCTATTAATTATTTTCCTATCCTCATCAGTGTAAAAAGTAACTTTTGCGCTGCTCATCAGAATATCACAAATATTAACGGCTATATCCTTCTGCCCGGTAAAATTATTAGTTCCTTCAAGATGAATAATATACTTACCTGTTGCACTAGCCGGAATATCAGTTAACGGATTATCATAATCCGTATCATCTTCTGTATGATATGTAATCGTCATATCCTTCAAAGATGTAGGATTACCCTTTATAGGAGTAAATGAGCCGTCATTGTTTCTGGCAAGCACCTTTCTACCATACTTTACTGATGGCATTGGCTTTACGGCTTTGGTTGATGGTTTCAGAGCAATATCAGCTCCTACTATATCCTCATCACCAAGATCCTTAGGATTAATCACAAAGTATGATGTGACTACCGACTTATAATTACCCTTACCGGTAATGGTGATTGTAGGAGCCTTCTTAATATCAAATTCATCATCATCTTCTGTATACAAATACGCATTAACATTATTCTTATATGTTACCGTATAATCTGTCTTTTCTTTAAGGAGATCACCATTATAATATACACTTATTGCCGGTCTGATTGCCGCTCCGGTATAGATATAAGCGTCCGCATTACTATTATGTTTTACGACCAGCTTACCGGCATTTACATCATTATTAATCTTTAATACCATTTCACACTCACGGCTTTGTCCCTTATAGGTATATGAAATAGTTACTTTTCTATTAATAATGCCATTTAAAATAGCATCATCGGTGTTAATGCTAATATTACCGGCTTCTGCTTCTGTATCAACGCTTTCCTTTATTAATTTATTAAGTGAAGTATCTGTATATGTCTGTTCAACTATTCTTGTAATCTCAAAATCAGATGCTGTAAGTACATCTTCTGCGTCAAGTTCAGCCTCGTCTCCTATATAATTAGCTTCAATTGCATAAAGAGAATCTCCGGTAGGTGCAAAATTTGCATCAACGGTAAATGCCTTAATCTTGAAATTTCCGACCACCCCATCAGTCTCTAAATAAGAATTATACATATCATACCAGCTGCTTTCGGATGAATCATAATAATAACTGCATCCGGCAGCTATACCAATCGTTGATACAAACCAGTTGTTCGGATTAGACAACTCATAAGACAGTCCAACCTTATCCCCTGCCTTACGCATCTCCACAACTACAGCATACTTATCACCTTGTGCAAGATATACCGGATTATTAAGGGTAACTGTATAATATCCGCAGAAACTTGTTTTACCGGTAGTTGTAGCTTCCTCTATAAGGTCACCACTTTCAGGATCATCCTTATCTGGATTAAGATAAATCTTTATCTCATAATCCATATTGGTAGCACCATTAGTTTGGAAAGATACTGCCTTTAAATATTCTCCCATCTCACATGCTTTAGCAGTGAAAACATTAGCAGCTTTCGATTCATCATCATCATCAATCCAATACCAATCTGCAGCTAAATCATACTGATAATTGTGATCATAATTGTCGGCACTTTCTACATCAAGTGCAAATGCATCAACAATTGAAGTATCATAGTATGATATCCAGAAAAACTTATTCAGACTATAATTTTCCTCAATAGTTGTTCCCTCATATGGTGATTCATCCCAGCTGTTCCTTACAAGCCAAGCGCCATTACCTTCAGGTCTATATTCATCAAAGTCGAAGTTATCAGCCGAATAAGTATCATCCCATCCTACAACGGTAACGAAGTGGTTGAGATTTTTATCAACATGATTATAGTAGCTGATTCCATCACTACCAAGATATCCATCCCTTATACTTCCATCAGGCATACGAATATTTCCTGATGCATTATAGGCAAGCGTTGCCCCTCCATACTCTTTTATCAGTCGCTTCAGCCCATCCGGATCCTTCTTTATATCAACATTATGCCACCCCTGAATATGAGCCACATCATTAAATGCAACCGAATCATCTACAACAACCTTTTTATATTTAGCAGCCTCACTACTATCATATGGAGCCAGTGCCTCATCACTTGCACCTGTCCATGATGCCAGCACCGGTATTGTATAACAAGGGTTACCTGCCTCAACATCACTAAGACTGGGATCATCCGCATCTATTCTTTTAAAATTCAAGTTATCCCTGTTATAGCTATTACTGTCGCCATCAGAGCCACCGAGCGGATCTGCAACCGTATTAGTAGTAAAATATGCCAGGGCAAGTTCAGAATAATCTATATCTGACTGACTTGCTCCCTTCTTAATCGCATTAGCTTCAGCTGCACCAATAACAGCAAATGCATAACATGTGCCAAGGTATCCCTGATTAGCCGGATGTGGAACCTCTGACAGCTCAGGAATATACTTTGTATCATAGACCTCACAAAGATTCAACTCACCATCAGCAAAATCATCTACTCTCTCAATAGCAAGATCTTTACCCGGAAGTCCGGCATTAATGCGTTCAGAAAGCCCTGCATCATCTTCTGCAGTTTCTTCGGTCTCGGTTACGGCCTCAGTAGTTACATCATCAGTTGCCTCAACCTCAGTTGTCTCGGTGTCAGCCGTCTCTCCCTCAACGGTCTGCTGTTCTTCCACTGTTGCTGCATCTTCAGAAATCACTGCCTCTGTTTCTTCCGAAACCACTTCAGTTGTCTCTTCAGTATTCCCTATTACAACACTTCCCTCAGTGCCAATCTCTTCCGCATATATTGGAAACTGCAGCATAGAAAAGCACATTGTAAGCGCAAGTGCAAACGATATACTTTTTTTGAATACTTTTCTCATAGAACTTTTTTTCATCCGGTTCTTCTCCTTTTAAGCTGTCATATAAAAGTACCCCGAATGTATTATCTAACATTCGGGGTTCAATTCACTTAATAGTATGTCTTTAATATTTATGTATTATAAGCTCCTGCCCGAAAAAATTACCAGAAAACATCACATACTTTTTCTTTCTGCGATTTCTGCCATCTTAGCATCATTCAGTCGCGTATCGCCATGAACGCGTGAGTATGAAAGATAGCCATTCATTCTGTCAATCTTAGTAAGATTCTTACTTCCACACTTGGGGCAAACATCCATTTCAAGTTCCTGATGACCACAATCATCACAATAAGCAAGGCTTAAATTAACACCTTCATAAAAGCCCATTTCCATAGCTCTGTGGATAAGTGTCTTTACTGCTTCAATATTGTAATCAATTGGATATTTTACATATTGTATTTTTCCACCATTACAAAGTTCCCAGAAGCGATATTCTGTATTCTGCTTCTCAATAGGTGTAATATTTTCTGAAACATGGCAATGGAAACTGTTGCTTACATACTCCCTGTCAGAAACACCTTCAATTATTCCATATTTCTTACGGAACTGCTGAACCTGAAGTCCACAAAGATTCTCTGCAGGAGTTCCATAAATGGCATACAGATTTCCATCTTCTTCCTTAAATTCTGCAACCTTCTGATTGATATGTTCAAGAACCTCTACCGCAAATTTACCATCTTCTACAAGTGACTTACCATTATAAAGCATCTGAAGCTCATTAAATGCTGTAATTCCAAATGATGCAGTCGCAGATTTAAGAATCGGCTTAATCTTATCTGAAAGCTTAAGATTACCACCAAGGAAACCACCTTCACAGTATGCAAGTGGATTAGTCGACGCTCTCATCTCACCCAGATAAGCATATGTACGAATATGTAACTGTCTAATCAGGTTCAGGTAATAGTCTAAAACCTCATAGAAATCTCTACTCTCCTGACGCGATTTAGCAAGAATCATTGGTAAATGAAGGCTTACGGCACCGATATTAAATCTACCAACAAAAATCGGCACATCATTATCATCTGCCGGATGCATACCACCTCTTTCATACCAAGGACTTAAGAATGCTCTGCATCCCATAGGTGATATAATCTTGCCATACTGCTTATACATACTTGCAATATATCCCTTACCTGTAAGTGATAACCAGTCAGGATACATAGTCTTAGCCGAACATTCAACACCGGCTTCAAAAACATCCTCAAGCGGCTTACCCGGTCCATGGAGATTCTCATCATAAAGGAATACAATCTTAGGGAATAATACAGGCTTCTTACAGTCTGCCTTTCCCTGTCCTCTTCTACGAACATTGAGCATTGAAATTGTTGCAAGCTTTGCAAATCTTCCGGTTGCAGTACCTGCTGTAACTGTAATAAATGGATAATCACCTCGGCTGGATGCTACAGTATTAAACTTATACTCCCATCCCTGGAAGCCCTGCTCCATCTCTCTAACAACATCAGCATATGCCTCTGCTTCAGCGAGTTCCTTATCTATACCAAGCTTGGCATATTTATCAAGATATTTCTGATATGATTTTTCAGCATAAGGCTCAAGAATCTCGTCTACACTAGGTACAGTAAATCCACCATACTGCTGGCTGGCAGCAGAAAGAACAATATCTCCGATAACATCAAAAGCTGTATCAAGTGTCTTAGGCTCATTGTACCAGATGTTACCCATCTCAAAACCACCGGACAAAACATGCTTAACATCAAAGAGACAGCAGTTCATCGTATCTCTTCTGGCACTCATATCATGAATGTAAATATATCCATCACGACATGCCTGAATCTCCTCTGTTGTAAGGAAGAACTTCTGATAAAGCTCCTTATTAAGCTGATTAAAGATAAGCGATCTCTTAGTCGAAACAAGTGCGGAGTCTGTATTAGCATTCTCCTTATCTCCAATGTACATAATAGACTGACTCTTCTTGTATACATCATCAAGCATTCCGACAAAGTCCTGCTTATAATTACGATAATCTCTATAAGACTTGGCTACAATAGGCTTAACCTGTTCAAGAGCACTCTCAACTACATTATGCATAATCGAAATAGGAACCTCTGTTGTATCAAGTTCATCAATCTTCTCAACTACAAACTTACATATCTGTTCCTTCTCCTCATCAGAGAACTTAGTCAATGCTCTGTATGCACTCTTACCAACAGCAACAATTACCTTCTGAACATTAAAGGCCTCTTTGCTCCCATCCTTCTTAATAACAAATATTTGCTTAGATGGTTTAAATTTATCTCCATAATAATTATCTACTTTTTCTTCAACCTTCTCAATGTATTCAGCCATTGTGCCACTCCTCTTTTCAAAATAAACAACCACAACATATTGTGGCTTTTACTAGTATATCTAACTAAGTATAGAGTGTCAATGAATAGTGACTAATAATTTTGAACAAAAACCAATACAAAAGTTTTGTAAAAATGCACAGACGGATTACAAAACAGCAAAAAAAGAACACCTACCAAGGTGTTCTTTCATTCCATATTATTCTGTAGCTTTTTCCGTAGTCTCAATAGCTTCTTTCTTATTCTTGTTTTTACGAACTGCGATACCTGCAAAAACGGCACCAATGATACATACTGCAAAAACGCAATAAACTAAAAGATACGATAAGAACTGATTGGCAAATAAAACTCCACTCATTTTATAACCTCCAAATTATCTGATGCTAATAAAAGCATCACACCTTTATTATATTAACATTCCACCATAACATCGTCAAGCAAATCGCTTCCATCGGCTGCAGTCGTAGCAAGCACATCACACCTCTCATTCTGAGGATGACCGGCGTGTCCTTTAACCCATGTAAATCTGACCTGATGAGGTTCCATTGCTTTAAGCAATCTTAACCACAAATCTATATTTTTAACCTCATTGCTCTTTCCTCTGCGCCAGTTAGCTTTTGCCCAGCCATCAATCCAGTGCTTATTAAAAGCATCTGTGACATATTTGGAATCAGATACTATTTCTACTCCACACGGCTTGGTCAACGCCTCCAGTCCTGTTATAACTCCCAACAACTCCATCCTGTTATTGGTTGTTTTTTTGAATCCGGCACTATACTCCCTTGTGTGAAGTGTTCCTTTTCCATCTACATATTCAATAACAGTTCCGAATCCACCGGGTCCGTCCGGATTACCTCTGGCTGATCCATCCGAATATATTGTAACGTTCATTTTTCCTCTTTCAATTCTAATCTTTACAGTAAAAAGCAACTAGACAAAACTACCAGTCTGCTCATATCTTCTAGCCACTGCATTAGCTTTATCAGTAAGTGTTTTGTCATATCCTACAATTTCCAAAAGTTTAATTGCATTTCTCGTTGTAGCAATTCCCGGTTCCATTTTATATGCAAAGCTTATATCATTACCGGAAACTGTTTCTTCGAAATGATAATTATCATACATATCCTCTAACATTGCTGCCAACTCTCTATCGTGAGTAGCTGTAAGTATGATTCCATTTACGGAAGCAAGTTCCTCCATAATAACACTTGATGCAGATATTCTCTCGATTGTATTCGTTCCACGAAGCACTTCATCAACACAGGCTAAAATAGGAACATCACAATTCCTGCTATTATCAAGTATTCGCTTAAGCGATTTAATCTCAGTCATATAATAGCTTTCACCTGCAAATATATCATCATTTAAAGCAAGCGATGTATATATTCTATATGCTGGCGCTTTATAGAACGCAGCCGGTACGGTATGCACTCCCTGCGCAAGTATGGCACTGACAGCAATAGTCTTAAGCATCGTAGACTTACCTGATGCATTGGAACCGGTCAGTATAATGCCTCGTTTCAAGGATATATCATTAGTCACCGGGCTTTTAAGAAGTGGATGATATATTTCTTTTGCAATAATTCCACCATCTTCAAACTCAGGCTGACACCAATTACCTATATATTCCCTATAGGATGCGATAGCAACCGTAGCATCAATTTCACCCATTATAGTCAGCATCTCATCAATGTCATCCCAATGCTTTGTAATTTCATTACGCATCTGGAAAAATTTGATTATATCTATATGAAAAAAAATACGGATATAATCAAGAATAATCTCAAGAATATTTCCTGTACCGGAATTCGGAGACATAATCAAATATGAGAAACGAGCAAAGCCTGCCATCCTTTTTTTCAGTTCTTTAAGTCTACTCTGCTCTGCTTCTATAACAGGATCATCAACCGCACATATAACCGATGCCCCATTTATCACCCTGAATACATACGCAAAACTGGTTATATAAGGTTCAATATCTTTTTTTGTAGAGAAGTATGTTACACCACCATAAACAAGTAATATGACAAGTGCAACAATGCCTATTTCAAATTTAAAAATTGCAACAACTGCTGCAGCCGCATATAGCAACAACAGCCATACATCTTTATTAAAATTTTTATCTGCAATTGTATCTAAATTGTTCAGGTAGTCATAGATACTATACTTTCCTGTTCTACCGCACTTATATAACGCCAGTGAAATATCCAGTCGTCTATCAGCATTCTTGGCATAATAACTACACTTCTTCTCAAAATTCCCCCAATCCTTCTTCCCAAGATCGGGATTACGGAGCATATAATACAGATACTCATCACCTGCAGATGACTGACAATAATTCATGTCCATAAAAACAGAATCCATATCCAAATCATTCCAGGTAATATCATCTATAGAATAATCCGTGCTATGATTACAATTATAGCCCGCAATATGTCGATATTCGCCTTCCTTATATTCCCTTTTGCATGGCTTCCCGAAGGCATCTTTTACCATCTTTTTTATGTACATCCACTGTTTGTGGCTGTTATAAAATCCATATCCCAATATGATGACAACAATAATTGCAATCATCAACAGCAGAAATAATTTATCCACTATTTTAATCTCTCCATAATAGCTTCTGATTTATCATAAATCTCTTGCTTATCTATTCCTATATATTCCCCGTTTTCATAGAGAATTCTACCATCAATCATTGTCATCTTAACAATATTCTTACCGCCACTGTATACAATATTATTAGGAATATCAAGCACAGGCTGCATTGCAGGATCCTGCAAATCAATCATAATAATATCTGCAAGTTTTCCTTTAGCAAGTACATCAGCATTTGAATGTTCAAGCGTTTTTGCGCCGTTGACTGTTGCCATTTTAAGCACCTCTGTGGCCGGAACAGCAAGCGGATTCATCTCTCTAACCTTTCCAAGCATAGAAGTCAGATACATTTCTCTGAACATATCAAGTGCATTATTAGAGCTTGGTCCATCTGTTCCAATTGCTACAGTAATTCCTTCACGGATATAATCAGCAATAGGTGCTATACCACTGGCAAGCTTACAGTTAGACCCAGGATTAGTGACAACCATAATTCCACGCTTTTTCATAATCTCCCAATCCTCAGGAGTTGTCCATACACCATGGTAAATAACACCCCCAAAGTCAAAAAGGCCAAGACTGTCAAAAAATGCAACCGGTGTCATTCCGTATCTTCCTATACACTCATCAACCTCGGTCTTTGTCTCTGACATATGGACATAAAGCGGTGTTTTGTATTTATGAACAAGTTCCGAAACCTTCTCAAGCAACTCCTTATCGCATGTATATTCAGCATGGACACCCATCTTAAAACCCACAAGAGGATATTTACCATTAAGTCCAAGATAACGGTTCTCCAATACCTCCAGCGTTGGTCCGAATTTGTTAAGACCTGATACAAGTTCACAACGCATCCCCATTTCCTGACAAGCATCTGCTATTGTCTCAGGAGTAAGATACATATCCTCAATTGCAGTAACACCACTTGCAAGATACTCAAGAATTGCAAGCTTGGTAAGCCAGTAGCAGTCCTCTCCGCTCATCTTAGCTTCTCTTGGGAATATCTCATTATTAAGCCAGTCCTGAAGATTAAGATCATCAGCCAGTGATCTGAAAGCGGTCATGCCAGAATGGGTATGGCAGTTCTTAAGGCCCGGCATCAAAACATTTCCTTCACAATCAATCTCTCTGTCAAAGGCTGCTTTAGGCGCACTATTACCATCTCCTACATAGGTGATTATATTATCCTGCACATGCAATTCACCCATATATACTTCTTCACTATCTACCATACTTAGTATTCTTGCATTATAAAATCTGATATTCATTCTCTACTCCCATCAATATTATATCTGTCCAAATTTTTTAACCGACTCGGTTACCAGCTTCTTAAACTTTGGTGCCGCCTCATTAGCAGCCTCCTGAACCTCAGCATGTGTAAGCGGATTATCTGTCATTCCTGCAGCAAGATTGCAAACACAAGATATACAGCATATCTTCATTCCCATATGATTTGCTACAATTGCCTCAACAACCGTTGACATACCAACCGCATCCACACCAAGAGTTCTAAGCATCCTAATCTCTGCCGGTGACTCAAAACTTGGCCCTGTAAGCTGAGCATATACGCCCTTCTGGAGCTTTATATTTTCACTTGCAGCAGTTTCCTCAATAATCTTCTGCAAATCAGTATCATATACATGGGTCATATCCGGGAACCTGGTTCCAAGCTCATCAATATTAGGCCCAATAAGGGGATTAGGAGCAAAACAGGCAATATGATCTGTAAGCATCATAAAATCACCTGCTGAAAAATTCGAATTAAGTCCACCTGAAGCATTTGTAAGAAAAAGTACCTCAGCACCCAACATTTTCATAAGTCGTGTTGGTAATACTACATCTGAAATATCGTATCCCTCATAATAATGAACACGTCCCTTCATGCATACTACCGGAACCTCACCAACATATCCAAATATGAATTTTCCTGAGTGTCCCGGAACAGTAGACACCGGGAAGCCTTCAATATCATGATAATCTATTTCGCAGGCAACCTCTATGTCATTGGCATAATCACCAAGACCGGATCCAAGTACAATTGCCACCTTAGGAACAAAGTCCGTCTTTTCGCGAACGCATTCCACACATCTTGTAAGTTTCTCATAAATCGGATTCATTTTAGATACCTCCATCTTAAGTAATTCCAATAACAAGTATACCATATATGCATATTAATGCGAATAAAAAATAGCCTCGGCTTATTTGCCGAGGCTTATAGTCAATAATAATAATTACTGAAGCTTAACTTCATTCCAGTAATCAGAAGGAATAAGACCTATATATGTCATACCTGCATTCATAGTAAGTTCCTCACCATTCTCAAGTGTATAGTGAGTAATACCATTCTCAGTCTTCTTCTCCCACTTAATCTTTGTTGCCTTACCATTAGTGATATAGAGACCTTCTCCCTTACCCTTATCACCATAGAAGTGATCATATGCCATATATCCATTCTTATCAAGCTGGAATATATCTGCCTTCTGAAGAATTACGTTCTTAAATGTAAGTGGCTCATTAGTCTTACCGTCTACATGCGCACTACCATACTCATAATATGTATAGAGCTGCTTGCCATCATCATACTTAAGCTGAGACTTATTATGCTTGAATGGACCGCTAAGATCAATATTAGTTGCAACATCACCATCATTCTCAATCTGAACTGAAGGAGTTGCAAACTTAAAGTGAGGTCCCTCGTAATACTCATCATACTCTGTAGAATAAGACGAATTAGCAAATGCTTTCTCAAGGTCACCCTTCACAATATACTCTGTAAACTCTCTTGCCTTACCGTTATTAACACGGCTAAAGATTCCTGAGAAATGCTGAGCATAATCATGAGCAATATATGTGTCAATATAGAATGGACCACCATCGTGACAGATAACTGCATTATACTCACCGGCAACCCAAATATTAGTAGGACGTACAGATCTGATTGAACCTAACTGTTCAATATTACCCCAATCCTTATATATAACCATAAGTCTTGTAACGCGGTCATTAGCTGTACTATTAACCATTTCATAGATAATATCTGCCGTATTAAGGCCAAAATGTGGAAGTGCTGTACTCTCATTATCAACCATGGCAGCTATTGGCTTCTGCTTCTCGATATCCTGACTTGTAGGAAGACCTGTAAGCTCACTAAAATACATTCCCTCTGGACATTCCTCCTCAACAGCTTCCTCTGTCTCAGGTGCAACCTCCGGAGTCGGTGTATCATCAATAGCTATTATTTCAGCTGTAACAATCTCTTCTGTCTCAATATCCTTTTCCTTCTTACCGCACGCTGTCAATGCAAGACAAGCACTTAATCCGATAAGAGCAAGTAATAAATTCTTCTTCATAAATATATATATCCTTTCATTAATTCCCATCAAACCTTGTTTAATATACCAAAAAGCAATAATAAATTCAAGCAATTTTTACTTTTCAACAATGTCCAATGCCAAAATGCCAAATATATAATAATATTCTGTATTGCTTTTATTCAAACTTTACTCTCTTATAATTCTTCTTACCACGTCTGAGCACTACACCATCTCCGCCAAGATCTTCAGGTGTATAAAGAGTTTTAACATCTGTTACTTTTTCGTCATTAACAGATACACCACCCTGTTCAACAGCTCTTCTTGCTTCATTTCTTGTTGGTGTAAGTCCTGATGAAACAAGTAATCCAAGAATATCAATCTTACCATCTCTCAAATCCGCTTCAGTAATAATTGCTGTCGGCATCTCAAGAGTTCCGCCACCGCCAAACAGTGCCTTTGCCGATTCCTCAGCCTTTTTTGCTTCTTCTTCACCATGAACTAACTTTGTAAGTTCAAATGCAAGAATTTCCTTAGCTTTATTAAGTTCTGCACCTTCCCAGGAATCCATTGCATCAATTTCCTCAAGCGGAAGGAATGTAAGCATTCTGATACATTTAAGTACATCTGCATCAGCTACATTTCTCCAATACTGATAAAACTCAAAAGGTGATGTCTTATCAGGATCGAGCCAAACCGCACCCTTAGCTGTCTTACCCATCTTCTTACCTTCTGAATTAAGAAGAAGTGTAATTGTCATAGCGTGTGCATCCTTACCAAGCTTACGTCTGATAAGTTCTGTACCACCAAGCATATTAGCCCACTGATCATCGCCACCAAACTGCATATTACAACCATACTTCTGATATAATGCATAGAAATCATAACTCTGCATAATCATATAATTGAACTCGATAAATGTGAGACCTCTCTCCATTCGCTGCTTATAGCATTCATGGCTAAGCATACGATTAACAGAAAAGTGAGGTCCAACCTCGCGAAGTACATCAACATAATTGAGATCTAAGAGCCAGTCAGCATTATTGACCATAATAGCTTTATCATCTCCGAACTCAATGAACTTCTCCATCTGCTTCTTAAAACAGTCACAGTTATGCTTAATAGTCTCAACTGTCATCATCTGACGCATATCTGTACGGCCTGATGGATCTCCAATCATAGCTGTACCACCGCCAATAAGTGCAATTGGCTTATTGCCGGCCATCTGGAGTCTCTTCATAAGGCAGAGCGCCATAAAATGTCCTACGTGCAGTGAATCAGCAGTTGGATCAAAACCAATATAAAAAGTTGCCTTTCCATTATTAACCAAATCTCTAATCTGGTCTTCATCTGTAACCTGAGCTATAAGTCCTCTGGCCACAAGTTCTTCATAAATTCCCATCTCGCTCTCCAATCATATATATTACCTTCAAAAAAGGCTATCTATCTAAACCACAATTACCCTTAATTCTAATGTGTGATATATTTTTTGTCAATTAACAATCCTTGCTTAATTCCATCACTAAATCTTGCCTTTTTTCATGGCTTGATTCATTCACTTTTCTCATAGTTCAATCCGGCTTCAAGATCCTCATTCATCTGTTTTTTCAGTTCCGATATATTATCAAATCTCATCTCCGGTCTTCTGAACTCATGAAATTCTACTATTATATCCTCATCATACAAATCGCCCTCAAAATCATATATGAAGGATTCTACATTTACTTCCTTACCCGATTTTACAGTGGGCTTGGTTCCAAGATTGGTGATGCTTTTGTATTCTTTACCATTTATATATGTAGTAGAATAATAGACACCATATTTCAAATCGCTTACATCCTCAAGCGGAACTATATTGGCAGTCGGAATATTCATCTGTCTTCCCAGTTTTTTCCCATGTTCAACCTTTCCATGCAAGACTATTTTTTCTTTCATCCAAAGCTCCTTTTATCACCCACGCAAGCGTAGCTTAGTTTTTCCTCGTCGCCATAACCGCGATAAAACACGCTTCGCGAGTCTCATCTATGATTAGCGGTCGTCAAACCTCGCTTGCGCAAGCGCGCTCGCTTTTCCTCGTCGCCATAACA
>JAGHUN010000077.1 GCA_018064805.1 Candidatus Colinaster scatohippi | reverse complement strand
TTCTCAGACAACAGAACACGAAAGGATTTCATTATGAATCAGGAAAAAATTGGAAAGTTCATATCTGAATGCAGAAAAGAACAGGGACTTACCCAGTCTGCACTTGCAGAAAAGCTCGGTATAACCGATAGAGCTGTATCAAAATGGGAAACCGGCAAATCTCTCCCTGATTCTTCTATAATGATTGAATTATGTGATCTTTTGTCAATAAGTGTCAATGACTTACTCAAAGGAGAACGAATTATGAAAGAAGAATACTCAAAAATCTCAGACGATCTTGTAATCTCATTTAAAAAGCAGACCGAAGAACAGGCCAAAATGCTGCTAAGGTTGGAATCTATACTCTTGATAACAATAACTACTACTTTCATCGCGGTTGTTATTGTTGGTTCATATGTTATTACCTTCGACAAGATAATAGGAAGCATCCTGCTTCTTATAGGAACCATCCTGTTATTTACTGTAGCATTTGTTGGAATATGGATCGAACAGAAGGCCGGCTACTACGAATGTGCCGAATGTGGTCATCGCTACAAGCCTACCTATTTTGCCACACTCATGGCTATTCACTTTGGCAGAACAAGACGCCTTCGCTGTCCGGAATGTGGTAAGATATCCTATAACAAGAAGGTTATTTCAGCAGATAGAGACTAATCTCATTGCTCAAGGCACTTTTAGGTAAAAAAGGTGTGGTTTTTAGGAATTATCCTAATTTTTCCTCATTTATTCCTAATCCCCATCACACCAGGCACTTTTAGGTAAAAAAGGAGTACTTTTTAGGTATTATCCTAAAAAGTACTCCTTTTGTCCTAATTTATCATTATCCTAAAATAGAATCTACAAATTATAACCTCTTTCGAATGCCTCAAGATTCTTATCAATAGTCTTAGGTGGAACTGTGTCCTTGATTACCTCAATCCACTGCTCCTTAGTATATGACATACTCTTTGCTGATGCACCGAGAACAACAACATTAAATGACTTTGGTGAGCCAATCTCCTTAGCTACTGCCATTGCATCAACCACAAGTGTCTTACGACGAGACTGCAACTTCTCAATAATACCTTCCGGATACTCTGCCATACCTGTAACAACAGATATAGGATCCATACGCTGGTCATTAACAATTACAACTCCGTCTTTTTTAACAAAATGAAGATAACGAAGAGCCTCAAGCTTTTCAAAGGCGATGAGCACATCAGCCTGGCCTTCCTCTACGATTGGCTCAGCAACATTCTCACCGTAGCGAACATACGTAACAACGCTACCGCCTCTCTGACTCATTCCATGAACCTCAGAGATTTTAACATCATAGCCAGCCTGACTAGCAAGCTTACCCAGAATTCGGCTGGTAAGGAGGGTACCCTGACCACCGACACCAACAATCATAATATTCGTCGTAGCCATATTACTTAGCCTCCTTTCCAATTGCGTCAAACTTACATAATTTCATACAAAGTCCGCAACCGTTACACATTGTCTCATCTATTGAAATAGTTCCGTCAGCATTCCTGGTAAGTGCCGGACATCCAGGTCTTAAACAAGCGCCACATTTCTTACATTTCTCTGAAATAGGTACACACTTATCCGGGAATACCTGACCTTTAAGAAGGACACATGGGCTCTTAGTAATAATTACAGAGACTTCATCTCTCTCCTGCTCACGCTTAATTACCTTCTCGAGTTCATCTATGTCAAAAGCATTGATTTCGTATACATTATCGATTCCCATTGCCTTAATCATATTATAAATATCAATAGCGTATGTAGGCTCACCCTTAAGTGTCTTACCTGTAGCTGCATGATCCTGATGACCTGTCATACCTGTTGTAGAATTATCAAGGATAATAACAGTACCAGTAGCCTTGTTATATACCATATTCATAAGTGAATTAACACCTGTATGAAGGAATGTCGAATCACCTATTACTGCAACCCAGTTTTTCAGGTAATCCTTGCCCTTGGCCTTCTCCATTCCATGAAGTGATGAAATTGAAGATCCCATACAGATTGTTGTATCAACAACACCAAGTGGAGGAACTGCACCAAGCGTGTAACATCCAATATCACCTGCTGCATGAATCTTAAGCTTGTTAAGAACCGAATATACACTTCTGTGAGGACATCCCGGACAAAGAATTGGTGGTCTTGGAGCTACCTGCTCAGGTGTATCAATATCAAGAGTTTCACCTAACAGCTTTTCTCTAAGCATATTAGCCGAATACTCACCCTGAACAGTAAAGAGTTCCTTACCTTCACACTTAATTCCCATTGCCTTAACCTGCTCTTCAATTACAGGCTCAAGTTCTTCAAAAATAATAAGTCTGTCAACCTTGGAAGCAAAATCAGCTATCATCTTCTTAGGAAGCGGATTAACTAAACCAAGCTTAAGCACTGATGCTTCAGGCATTACTTCCTTAACATACTGATATGCAATACCGCAGGTAATAAATCCAATCTTGGTATCACCCATCTCAACTCGGTTGATTGGCATATCTGCTCCATCATCAGCCATTCTATTAAGACGATCTTCTACGAAAACATG
>JAGHUN010000112.1 GCA_018064805.1 Candidatus Colinaster scatohippi | reverse complement strand
GTATGCATAAATAGCCTGGGGGTCTGGCCAGCTTATACACATATTGTCTGCAAAGCAACTAGCCAAGTAGGCTTAAATAGCCTGGGGGTCTGGCTTGATTATCCACAAAATGCCTGCAAAGCAATAGCCAAGTATGCATAAATAGCCTGGGGGTCTGGCCAGCTTATACACTTTAAGCCTGCAAGCAACTAACCAATTATGTGGGGGTCTGCCCTGCTTATACACTTTAAGCCTGCAAGCAATAGCCAAGTATGTATAAATAGCCTGGGGTCTAGCCTGCTTATACACTTATTGCCTGCAAGCAACTAGCCAATTATGTATAAATAGCCTGGGGTCTGGCCGGCTTATACACAAAATGCCTGCAAAGCAATAGCCAAGTATGTATAAATAGCCTGGAGTCTGCCCGGCTTATACACTTTTGGAATAGATCTCACTATTATGACATGGATTAAGTGGCAATGCCCAGTCCTCAAAGTGGCCATGCCCAGTCCTCAAAGAAAAGTGGCAATGCCTAGTCCTCAAAGTGGCCATGCCTAGTCCTCAAAGTGCCATGCCCATTAAAGTGGCCATGCCCAGTCCACAAAGCAAAGTGCCATGCCACCCACAAAAAATACTCTATCGCTCAACTTATTTACTAACGAGCCGCTAAAGGAAACTATGGAAGAAATTAGTAATCATACGATATACGAATTGTTGAATGAAAAATACAGAAGAGTCTGTCTGGATTATGTTGTGCTTCTTGCAGATGGGAAGTATGAAGGCGTGGACTTGCATAGGAAGGCAATCATTGACGCTTTCGACATACTAAACAGAAGATTTGATAGTGGCTGGTATGTTGATGAGGATAAGATGGTTGCTACTAAAAGTACTATTGCCGAGCTATTAATTCTACCGGATGATAAGTATTATGAGGATAGACAAAAAGTTGACAGGAATTATAGCATACCGAGTTTGATACCATACTGGTTTGCTTTCTTGGAACCACCGCAAGGTACTCCATATTTGAAAGTTGATTTTATAGAATTTAATGATATTTTGTTCCATAATAAAAAAGAGATTGAGGTGTATCGTTGGAATGATGATTTCTCGGACTATTTTGATGCAGGCAAGGAATGGTGGGGGACAGGATTATGGACTACATTTGATGCAGACAGTAAAGAGATAGTTGTAATTGGTGCCTCGCTTACAGACTGATGGCGAGGGAGTTTTGTAATGAAATATATGTGAATAGATTGGCCGGGAAGCGGGCTTGATATGTTATTTTTGAAGGCGAGTATGTTGTTGTATTTGACCATTATTATGGTGAGGAGTTTATTTGAAAAAAGTGACTGTTAAATTAATTATTTTATTATTATGTATAGGATGTATGGCAATAGTCGTAGGCTGTTCAGGCAAAAAAGGTACAGGCTCTCAGGAGTTTGTAACCGGTGGAGTGACTGATACCTCAGATTATGATGCCCCAAAGGTTATAGAATCTGAAGAACTTATATATTTTAGGACTGAATTCTATAGATATTCGGACTATGTATATAACGCGGATCGCAGATATAAGTTCTGTATGTCGAAGAACGATGATGGGTCATATACAATAAGCGAGGGAGATAACGAAGAACTAAAGTGTGAGACAAATGCTGAATTTGCTGTCAAACTCCAACAGATAATAAAAGATAATAACCTTGTTGAATGGAATGGAACTCATAAGCAGACAGCAGGATTGGCACCTGAGTATAGGCCATATTGGGTAGAGGCATTGTATGCATCTGATGAGAAACTGAGTTTCTTTATGAATGGCGATCCTATGGCAGAGTGGACATGGCAGGTTCTGGACCTTTTTGCCAATGAATTTGGTACTCACGGAATTACTGATTTACTTCCTGTAAAAGAGGAAGCCGAGATAACCAGGTTTAATATTGAATATGCATATGGTGATATAAGATATTATTACGGTGAGAAAATGGTTCCGGTAACTGAAGAAGAGAAGAATAGAACTGTTGAAGACAGAATTACTAACGGCGCAAATGAAGATGACTGTATTAATAAGGTCTATGCAGACATCTGGGACAGAACAGGTAAGACAGAAGTGGAAGATGATAGACAGGCTGATGTTACTGAAGAATATTATGCAGAGATTAAGAAAATTGTTGATGAAGAGAATCTGATATACTTTCAAAACGGTGAAATTATACCGGGAAATTTTGATTACGAAAATACGCCTGAGTTCTACGAATTCTATATTGAATATGAAAATGGTAACAGGATGAGTGGATTCTCTGATGATCCTGTTCAGTGCGAAAAATTCAAGGCAGCAGCTGAACGCTTTGCAAAGTTCTATGATGATTACCTTGAGCAATAATTGAACAATAATCGACACATTTTGAAGATAATAGGTGTTGGGAAAATAAAGTGCCACTTGACAAGTTTTGTTGTCAAGTGGTATTTTTATCGTGTGTAAAGAAAACTTGTCATGGAGGCGCCAAAATGACGAATAAGGAAATATTACAGCGTGCACAGGCAGAAACAGAAAAAGGCATGGAATATGAACATAGAAGTGGCATTAAGGTTGATGCTATATCAAGCTATATAGGAATGCTTATTTGTGTGTTAATGATATTAGTGCTTTTTTTCGTGAAAAAAGAAATTAATTTTAGTTTAATTACAGTACTTTTTGTAATGCTTTCGATACAGCATATATCAGAGGGGAAGCGAATGAATAAGCCCATGCTTCTGATAACGGGAGGAATATTTGCAATAATATCTGTATTTGGTGGGATCATGTTCATTGGAGGTTTGATATGAAATCTCATTTGGAACTAAAGAACAGAGTTAAAGAATATAGGCAGAATGCTGGAATGTCTCAGGCAAAGTTGGCGGAAGAAGTAGGCTCGTCGAGAAACACAATAGTATCGATTGAAAACGGTAAATTCTGTCCAACAGCATATCTGGCTGCCTTGATATGCATTGCTTTGGATTGCAAATTTGAAGATTTATTTTATTTTGATGTAGAATAGAGGAGAAAGAATGAACAGAACACGTTTAGGGAAAATTGCGGTTGTATTATGGACAATTCAATTAGTTTTTGTTATATTGCTTGGATTTTTTATGGCGGGACAGTTGGCTGAAGGTGCAAAAGAATATACAACAGAGATGGAAGGACCACTGATATTATTTGTTATCTTTTTCTTGCTGATTATGGCTATTCCAATAGTTATTCCTTTGTTAGCGATGTGGAGGAATAAAAAGAAATTACTTCGAGCGATGGCATTAACACTTGTTATTATAAATTTTATGTTTGCCATGCTTTGGATTGGAAGTATGCCTATGTATATGCTAAGAGGTGAACAATCAAATCTTGGAATTGTAAGCAATTTCTTTTTTTCAAATACAATGGTATATTTGATTTTGTTCCTTACATCTATATGGCCGGATCATGCGATTAGTAGATATTTGTGGATTGTTGTATTAATATGTAGGGCACAATTTTACATAGTGGGGTTATTTAATCAGGATTCGTTTGAACCGTTGAATTTTGTTAGAGTGATAGTATATGGTGCGCTGACAACAACTACTATTACGCTGTTGTCAATGTGGATAAGCCGTAATGAATTATTCTATGAAAATGAATATATAACAAAGTATCTGGAACAATATGAGGTTTCAGGTTTGGAAGAGCAACTAATGGAATTAAAGAGCCTTCAAAAGGCCGGATTAATTACAGAGGAAGATTATGAACGTAAAAAAAATCAGTTACTTAATATTTAGCATTTCCGTAGCAACAATGCTTGCAGCATGTGGTGGAAAAAATATGTCAGATGATGAGAAGATATCTGATGTGATAACTGATATGGAGGATACAACTCAGACTATTGAACCTGAGGGTGATGTGTCTAATGAGCCGTTTGGAGATTATCCGTCTCTTAAAGAATTGTATGCCGATTATTTTGAGATAGGTGTATGCATTAATCCTGCAATTATAGCTGCAGATAATTATTCTAATCTCACAATAAGGGAATTCAGTTCGGTAACCTGTGAGAATGATATGAAACCGGAGGCAGTTTTTAAGAAAGAAGAGTCAATAGACCGACTTTCGGAGGGTGGTGACCATTTGGCTGTAAGCTTTGAAAAAGCCGAGCAGGAGATTAAATTTGCCGAAGATAATGGGCTCAAGATGAGAGGACACACGCTTGTATGGCATGAGCAGACTCCGGATTGGATATTCTATAAGGATTATGATGTAAATGGTGAATTGGCAGACAGAGAACTAATGCTGGCGCGTCTTGATAACTATATTCATGATGTGTTTGAATGGGTTGACAGTAATCATCCGGGACTTTTCTACGCTTGGGATGTAGTTAATGAGGCGATGGATGATAGCGGAAAAATGAGAGAAAGTCTCTGGTATCAAACGATTGGTGAAGATTATGTGGAACAGGCCTTTCATTATGCAAGACTGTATGCACCTGATGGTATCCAACTTTTTTATAATGATTACAATTCTTATAAACCGGGTAAGCAGCGTGCAATTATTGCTATGCTCAAACCGATTACGGAGGCCAGTGATATTGATGGAGTGGGAATGCAGGCTCATCTCAATGCAGGCGTTGTGCCAACAGATTTTACAGCAAAAGCACAGAAATATGTTGACGAATTGGGTGTGGTAATACATGTAACAGAGATAGATGTCCCACAACCACAAGGAAGTGATCCGGAAGAGGCACAGGGTAAATATTATAGAAATCTGTTCTATGCATTACGTCAGGCAAAAGAAGCGGGTACACCTATTGAAAGTGTAACAGTATGGGGATTAGCAGATAACCTGTCATGGAAAAAAGAGGAAAAGCCACTTTTATTCAACGATGATCTAACAGGAAAAAGTGCATTCTATTACGCCGTGGAAGCAGCCACGAGATAAGTGGATATCATCGCACCTTTAAGGCATCAGGTCAATTGAAGGTTGGCTATTAAAGTGTTAAGATGTTTTAAGGTGTTAATAAGAAAGGCGGAAATGAAAATGGAACATATTAAAAGAACTGATGCATTTGAATTGCTTAAGAAATATAATAAGGATTCATTTCATATTCAGCATGCTTTGACTGTTGAAGCGGTTATGAAGTGGTATGCTGCAGAATTGGGATATGCGGAGGATGCAGAATACTGGGGAATTGTTGGCTTGCTGCATGATATTGATTTTGAGGAATATCCTAATGAGCATTGCCTGAAAGCTCCGGAACTTTTGAAAGAGGCAGGAGTTGGTGAGGATATCATTCATGCAGTATGTTCACATGGTTATGGTATAACTGTAGGTTGTGGTGAGACCATTGATGTTGAGCCTGTTCATGAGATGGAGAAGGTTCTTTTTGCTGCAGATGAACTTACAGGTCTCATTTGGTCTGCATCTCTTATGCGCCCGTCTAAGAGTACCAAAGATATGGAACTAAAATCCCTTAAGAAAAAGTACAAGTCTACAGGCTTTGCTGCCGGATGTGACAGAGGCGTAATAGCAAGAGGGGCAGAAATGCTTGATTGGGAGCTTGATAAGTTACTTGATATGACTCTTAAAGCAATGGCAGCATCTGAAGACAGTATCAATGCACAGATGGAAGCAGAGTTTCCTAAGACTGAAGAGGAATCTAAGTACTTAGTAAATGAGGCAGGATATGCTATAGATCCACTGTTTGAGAGTCAGGTGGATTTTGATACATTTTCAAAATCAGATTTTAGAGTTGTAAAGGTTAAAGCATGTGAAGCAGTTGCTAAAAGCAAGAAATTGTTGCATTTCACATTAGATGATGGAACAGGTGTTGACAGAACTATATTATCGGGAATTCATGCTTTCTATGAGCCGGAGGAACTGGTAGGAAAAACACTGCTTGCTATAACCAATCTGCCACCAAGACCTATGATGGGAATAGATTCCTGTGGAATGCTTCTTTCAGCAATTCATTATGTGGATGGTGAAGAAAAGTTAAATCTTGTGATGCTGGATGATTCAATTCCGGCAGGTGCAAAGTTATATTAATATATTAAAAAACAACACACTAGTGTATAAGAAAGGTCGTAAAGCGTTTGCTTTGCGACTTTTTTTTATGTTACGGCAACGAGCCGAGTGGACATCATGCTTGCATGGATGGACATTTGGCGACTGCTAATCAGCGGATAAAACTCGCGAAGCGTGTTTTATCGCTGTAACAGGAAATAGCATTCCTATTACATAAAACGCTCCGTTAAGGATGCGCACTCGCGCGAGTGGAAAATAGTTGCAGACAACACGCGCGGCACGAAGTGTCCGCAAGCGGACACCTTTGTGAAAAAATTTTACCTTTTTTGCTGCAAATATGTATATTGGGGCATACTGTCAAGCCACGTGAATACATATATGATAAGTTTACAAAACATTTCAAAGAAGTGGCAGGAAATCTTCAACCGTATATGGGGGAGATGAATCGCTTGTGAAAGGAGATAGCATGAAAAAAATCAGTATACTTACATTGCTTATTGCATTGTTCATTCCGCTCGTTATCGGCGGTATATCAGCTGCATTATCATCACAGGGAATGGCTACTTACGGAAGTATGAGTAAGCCGCCCTTATCACCACCGGCATGGGTATTTTCAGTGGCCTGGACTATTCTGTATATCATGATGGGGTTGGCATCATATTTTATTATCGTATCAGAAGCTGATAACCGGGATAAAGCAATGGCACTTATTATTTATGGAATTCAGCTGGCGATGAATTTTATGTGGTCTATCATGTTTTTTAATTGGGGATATTACTTATTTGCATTTATGTGGTTAATGATAATGTGGTGCATAGTAATACTTTGTGCAGTTAGATTTTATAGCATTAACAGGGTAGCCACATACCTTTTTATCCCATATATTATGTGGCTTACATTTGCTGCATATCTGAATATGGGAGCATATATATTGAGTATAGAATAGTAATGGTGTACGAAAGGAGACAGACATATATGAGAAGTATTACAACATTTAATTTACAGTATGCCCATCGCTTCTATGGATTTAGAGGTGAGGCCCAGTATCTTCATGGACATACAGGAATCATGACAATAGAAGTTGAGGACAGCATTAATGAAGGAGTTAATATGGTATTTCCCTGTAACGAAATTAAGAAGACTGCCTGGTCACTACTTAGGAATTTTGACCATGCACTTATTCTAAGAAGTGATGATCCGCTGCTGCCGGCAATTCTGGATGTGTATGAAAAACAGGGGATTAAATGCGGTTCACCTCAGAATGCGAATATGGGATGTGCATTTAAAACAGAACTGGCGACGGCTTATCCGGAGTGCAGATTAGTTGTAACTAAGGAAACAATGACTGTTGAAGGAATGATTAAAATTACTTATGACCTTCTTAAGGATAAGCTTAATATTTCGAGAATTACTTTCACAAGTGGCGATAATGCTGCAACTGAGAAATTCAAAATATGCGATACGATAGAGCGATGTCCATATTGCGGAGTGGCGCTTGATGATAATGGTATGTGCTATAAATGTGGATATGTTGCAAACGATTGAGCCGGTTTTGATTGTATAGGTTATAACTGTTATCCGAATATTTACGGCAAACATTTTTTAACAAACGACCTCTTATAAATTAATAGCGCGGATAGAATGAAGCAATGTGGTGTAGAGACCATGGGGGTTACACTTTATCCGCTTAATTATAGATGAAGCAATATTGAAATAAGCTGATTCCACGCCTTGAAAATGGGCGGGAATTGGCCCTTGGCAAATAGCATATTATATTAATCTTCGTGTTTCTAACTCGCAAAAGGCCGGATGTTCGGATAACAGTATAATAATATAAATGATATAATCTAATATCCCCGTTTCTGACGGGGATATTATTATTTTTATGAAAAATTTGTGCTATAATCTGATAGGACTTTGGGTAAGACAATTTACTGAAAGTTATTTACTATATAATGGTCATAAGAGGAAATATATATGAAAACCAAAATAACCATTGCAGCCGTAGTTATAGTAATTCTGTCAATAGCATGCATAGTAGCAGGTATAAAATTAGTAAGTGACAGATCAGAAGCTACCGCTAATAAAAGTATTGAGGATATAGCTCAAACTGATACAGATAAGCCGGAGAGAGTGATGCTGGATGATGATATGTCGGAGGATGCATTTACAGTTGATTTACCGACTGAGCCTGAACCGGAAAATTTGATAGAAGATGGCGTGGATGAGTGTGAACTTATTCCTCTTAATTTATACAGAAGGGTTGCACATCTAAGCTATGAGGCAATTAAGTCGGAAGAAGGAATAATTCGCACCAAGGTTAACAGCGGTTCCTGCAGACAGGTGACTAAGGCAGCAGGTGAAGATGGTAATGCACATAAAAGAACTTATTGGTATGACGGAGAAAATCTGATTTTTGCTTTTTATAATGAGGCAACTGATGGGTCCGAGGATCAGAGATTCTATTTTAGGAATGGTTGTCTTATAGAATATATAGAGTATACAGGTAATGATGCGCCGGAAAATAAGCGTTACTATTCGTCAGATTCGGATGGTTGTCCCGGTGAAGTATGGTACGATTTGCAGGAGGAGGTTCTTCGCGCAGCCGGTGTTAATGCTGCTATATACTGTACAACGGATATGGCAGACTATGAGTTTATGATACTTATGGACAGGTACTGGACAGGTGGCAACGACATTGAGATCGATTTTGGCCAAAATGACAGAGAGGTCGCAATTGCAGCGCTTACAACTATTGATCCGGAAGAATATTATCTGGATAAGGGATATGTGGAAGATGATGAAAATATAGAATATTTTTTCCTTGACAGACATCTTATGGATGAACCCTCAAAGAACTATTTTGGAAGGGTGGTTAAGTATACTGATCTTCCGGTATATGGTGTTGATTCTGTATATTTTGGACCGTGTCTTTTTGACAATGAACCCGCATATATTCGTAGTTATTATGAGAATGAAACTTCATATAATGTAATTTCTGTTAAAACACATTCAGACAGTGAATATACATATGTAGAACGAGAACTTTATTGTGGCTATTGGGGCGGAGATGATGGTACACCGAATTATTCGCTAACATATACCCTCAGAGGTGCCGATAGTAATTATGAAATATGTAAACTGTTAATTAAGCCTAAGTTTTAGGTAATTCAATGAGGCGGGTTTAAATATGGAAAATAAGATTATAAGAAAAATGAACAATAAGGGAATTTCCTTAATTGAACTGATTGTAGCTATAGCAATCATGGTAGTCCTGATAGGTGTTGTTACTCCTACGATGTATAAGCATCTTCAAAGGGCAAAACAGGTCAGAGTTGAGAAGGAAGCAAGCGAATTTATTAATGCAGCGCAGGTTGCATATATCGAGGTTAATGTTGCGGGCAATGCACCGGGTAAGGATGTAATTAAGCATAAGACATCTTCATCAAGTCCCTATTATAAGAAAGGAACCCTGTATGGAAATCTTACTAACTGGACAGTTCATAATGGTACTGTTAGCGGAGCAAGTAATGGAGCGTTTGCCGATTCGTTTTTCAAGTTGTTAGGAATATCATATGGTAAGGAATGGAAAAACGGTTCATCTTCTGTTCCGATTTCTGCAAATCAGCCCAAGTTAAATCCGGCAGGTTCTATGACAAGGGAATGTATATTCCAGATTTTCTATGATAAAAACGGAAATATGGTGGTTGAATACAGTAGGAACGGATATTTTGTCAGAATGGAGAATGCCCTCGTAGTTGATTCTATAAAGATAGAGAGCAAATCTGAGAAGCATTTTACAACATGGCAATAAGGGGGGAAGAATATGGAATTGGAAAATAAGAATATAGAGATTAAGGGAAAAGGAATAAAAGTACATTTTTTATCAAGTATATTTATTGCTTTTGGTGTAATTATTATGATTGCATCTTTCTTTGTTATTAAAAAAATATATGACAAATATGATGAGATGGGAGCGTCTTATCGTAGTGTCGAGGTGGAAAGAGAAGCGGCTGTGAGTTTTAAGACCGCCTCAGATTACCTGACAGAGCAGACAATAAAGTATGCTGCAACCGGTGAAAAGGAATACGCGGATAATTATTTTCAGGAAAAGAATCAGCTTAAAAACAGAGAAGGTGCAATTGAAGTAATTAGTAACTGTAATGGACTTAAGCTTGAAGGTGAATTACTGAATGATGCAATGCAGCAGTCAGAAGCTTTAGTAGAGTATGAGCTTCATGCAATGAAGCTTGTAGCTGCGGCAAATGGAACTGCTGATTCAGATATAGCTGATGAAATTGCATCCTACAAATTGACGGATGACGAAGTCGCTATGAGTTCGGATGAGCAAAGAGAGCTTGCGATAGAATTGTTATACAGTAAGGATTATGAGAATTTAAAGGATAGAATCAATTGGGATATAGAGAATGCGACCGTTCTAATAGAAGAGGAATCGGGAGCGAGGTATAGGGAAAATGAGGATAGTCTTATAATAACTCTGAATATGGCTTCTTTGTTAATCTTCATTATGTTCATCCTCTTAGTACTTATTTTCATATTTAACGCACTGCTTGTTGTCAGACCGGCAGATAAGTTTCTGGTGGCTTTAAATAATAAGGAGAAGCTTCCTGAAATTGGTGGTTATGAGTTCAGGAAATTTGCCAGAATGTATAATAATATTTACCGTTCCGACAAAAAGAATAAGGCCCTGCTTAAAGAACAGGGAGAAATTGATGAACTGACAGGAACACTTAAAGCGGGCACACTTGAACTTGTTAAGCATAATCTTACACAGACGGGTGAGGCTTTGGGAATAGTATTGGTTGATATAGATAATTTCAGATCCATTAAGGAGGCTAACGGTTATGAGGTAGCAGACAAGGTGGTAGAGAAGGTCGCAAAGCAGTTTACCTCAACATTTAAGAGTAGTGATTATATTGTCAGACTCAGCCAGGATGAATTTGAGCTGTTCCTTCTTAGAATGGGAGCCAATGATTCCTCTATGCTTGCAGAGAGAATTAATAAGATAAATGATAAGTTACGTGATACTAATGATGGTATTCCGGCGGTATCTGTCAGCGTAGGTGTTGCCTTCTCTGAAAACGGATATACTGATGAGGTTGAGAGAAAGGCCGATATGGCACTAAATTCTGTTAAGGAGAATGGTAGAGGTGCCTGCAAGATTGCAGATTGAAATTGCAGATTAGGTTTGTAGAAATATTATGAAAGGAGCACTTATGAGTAAGATAAGAGTAGCATTTTATGATGCAAAGGATTATGATATAGCCTCATTTGAAAAGGCAAATGTAAATAGTGATGTTGAGATTACTTTTTTGGAAACAAGGCTTACAGAAGACACAGTTAAACTTGCAGAAGGATTTGATGTAGTATGTGTGTTTGTTAATGATATTGTAAGTGCTCGGGTTATAGATGGACTTATTGCAGATGGCGTGAAACTGGTTGCATTGAGATGTGCAGGATATAATAATGTGGATATACAGTACGCCTTTGGTAAGCTTCACGTAGTGCGTGTACCTGCATATTCACCGTATGCTGTTGCAGAGCATGCCATGGCACTTTTGCTTACTTCAATCAGGAGGATTCATAAAGCATATATCAGAACCAGAGATTTCAATTTTAGTTTAGATGGCCTTACAGGCTTCGATCTGCATGGTAAGACAGTCGGTGTTGTGGGAACCGGTAAGATAGGGCGAATATTTATTGATATTTGCCGTGGTTTTGGTATGAATATTATTGCTTATGATAAGTTTCCGTCCAAAGACAGCGGTATCGAATATGTAGAGCTGGATGAACTTTTTAGTAGAAGTGATATTATATCCTTCCATTGTCCGCTTACAGATGAGAATAGGCATATGGTTAACAGGGAATCTATTGATAAAATGAAGAAGGGTGTCGTTCTAATTAATACATCCAGAGGAGCTCTTATTGATTCCAATGCGCTTGTGGATGGAATTAAGGAACGCAAAATTGGGGCGGCCTGTCTTGATGTCTATGAGGAGGAAAGTGATGTATTCTTCCATGATTTCTCCGGACACATAGTAAATGATGATACATTGGCAAGACTTATCTCTATGCCCAATGTAATTGTTACTTCGCATCAGGCATTTCTTACAAGTGAGGCGCTTAGTAATATTGCAGATACAACACTTGCAAATATTGATGAATATTTTAAAAATGGGGCAAGTGTTAATGAAATTTGCTATAATTGTGATAAAATTGGAATTTGTGAACAGGCACACAAAGGAAAATGTTTTTAATCATTAAGGAGGATTGAAATGCAGGAGGTTTATGATTTTTTGAAAAAATGTGGGACATATTATCTGGCTACAGTTGATGGTGATCAGCCAAGAGTACGTCCTTTTGGAACAATAGAGATGTTTGAAGGTAAGTTATATATTCAGACAGGTAAGATTAAGGAAGTATCTAAACAGATACAGGCTAATCCTAAGGTTGAGATTAGCGCTTTTATGGATGGGAAATGGCTTCGCGTATCAGGCAAACTGGTTCGTGATGACAGATATGAGGCTAAGAAGCATATGCTTGATAATTATCCAAGCTTACAGGCAATGTATTCTGCAGATGATGACAATACAGAAGTCCTTTACTTTGAAGATGCAACCGCTACTTTTTCATCATTTACAGAGGAGCCTAAAATTATAACTTTTTAGTGGAGAGGGAATTATGAAAAGATTATTTGATGTTAAGCGTTTAAGATTTGTAGCTATGATACTGGTTTTAGCAGTATCATTTTCTCTGTGTGCTTGTGGCAGTAAGCAGGCTGCCGGTGGGGCAACAGCTGCAACTGAAGCAGGAAGCAACGTAGTTGGTGAGGGAAGCATACAGTTTTCGTTAGAGGTAGTTGACGGTGAAGGTAATACAGAGTTATTTACAGTAAATACAGACAAGAAGACAGTTGGTGAGGCACTTCTTGATTGTGGACTCGTTGCCGGTGAAGAGAGCGAATATGGACTCTATGTCAAGACTGTTAATGGTGTAACAGCTGACTATGATGTTGACAAGACCTATTGGGCTTTTTACATTGATGGTGAGTATGCTATGACCGGAGTTGATCAGACAGATGTAACACCGGGAACTACATATTCATTTAAGGTTGAGAAATAAGTGAATCAAAAAGTTCATTCCCGGGAGAAGAAATTGGTGGATAATAAAATTAAACCTGCAATTTCAATACGAGAACTGGTGACATTTTCGATGCTTGGAACGATAATGTACGCCTCTAAGCTTATTATGGAGGTTTTACCTAATGTGCATTTGCTGGGAATGTTTACAATGACATATACGCTTGTATATAGAAAAAAGGCTCTGTATCCGATTTATGTTTATGTTTTCCTAAATGGATTATTTGCCGGATTTGCGACATGGTGGATTCCATATCTGTATATATGGACAGTTTTGTGGGGGATAACAATGCTCCTACCTGGGAATATACCGAATAAGTGCAGGCCAATTGTCTATATGCTTGTATGTGCTTTGCATGGATTTTTGTTTGGAACATTATATGCTCCGGCACAGGCGCTTCTTTTTGGACTTAATTTTAAAGGGATGATTGCCTGGATTATTGCTGGATTACCCTGGGATATAATTCACGGAATCAGCAATTTTTTTGTTGGTATGCTAATTGTTCCATTGGTTGCATTAATTAAAAAACTTGAGAGTAGGGCAGGTGAGATTTAGTTCTTACCTGCTTTTTTTTACAAAATAAAATGCTTGTAAATTGCATGTAATTAAGGTCTAATATAAATATATATGTTGTGAAAATTAAAAATAAGTTTGGCTTTGAGAAGGGTTATACAGATTATGATGCACTACTAAGTGATAAGGATGTGGAGGCTGTATATATTCCGCTTCCTAACCAGCTTCACTATGAGTGGGTTATGAAAGCTATTGAAGCCGGCAAAAATGTGTTATGTGAAAAGCCACTGGCACCAACAGCTGCACAGGTTGAAGAACTTTTTGAGGCTGCAGAGAGGAAGGGTGTGCTTCTGATGGAAGCTTTTGCTTATCTTCATACACCGTATATTGCGGCACTTAAAGATGAGGTTAATAACAAAACCTTCGGTGATGTGCGTTATATTGAAGCTGCTTTCCTTACATCGGATTACAACCTTACCAATATCCGTATGCAGAAGGATTGCTATGGTGGAGCTACATATGATCTTGGCTGCTATTGTACAAGTATCATCCTTAGAATGCTTGATAGGGAACCGGTTACGGTACAGGGTGTGGCTGAATATTCTGAGCAGAATGTAGATGTGCTTACGACAGTTAATGTCCTTCAGAATTACAGACTTGAGGTAGAACAGTTCGGAAGATGTATTACTGACGGCGAGAAACCACATGTGTCGAGAGAATTCTCAGCTATGAATGCAAGAACTCTTGATAAGGTGCTTGCTGCTATAGAATATAATTAATAAAAAGTGTGTAAAAGGAAATTGGGATTAAAAATGAATAAGGAAAAAACAATACTGAAAAACAAAGCCTATTTATACCTTACTGAATTTTTTGCAGGTATGTCTGTAATGGCTGTAGAGCTGGGAGCCAGCAGGCTTCTTGCACCATACTTTAGTTCATCGCAGATTGTATGGACCATAATAATAGGTACCATTATGATTGCGATGGCACTTGGAAATATTTATGGAGGACGAAGCGCTGACAAGGATCCTAATCCGGATAAGTTATATGCGCGAATTATTATCGCTGCTATATGGATTGCAGCGATTCCTGTGGTAGGCAAATACATTATTTTGTTGATTTCAGGTCTTTTGATTTTTTCAATTAACAGTAACTTTCTGGTAATAGCAGGCTTTGTGGCATGTATGATTATATTCGTATTTCCTCTTTTTCTGCTTGGAACGGTTACACC
>JAGHUN010000103.1 GCA_018064805.1 Candidatus Colinaster scatohippi | reverse complement strand
CCGGTAAAAATTAATGATGTTTCCTTTTTCATTCTTTATATCTATCCCTTTTCTGCCCCTCAAAATCAAGTACTCATATATGGGGGACTATAATTATGTATATTTTATTCTTTTTGCAGCTTTTTCTCAATAGAAAGCAACCCTTTATCCTGTGTTTGCAATATGCTTAACACACTAATCACACTATAGCAGGTCACCATTTGACATAGCCCTTCATTAATTCTATTATACAGACATATTCACTTTTTCTGAAAGGATACTTATGAGCGAATTATTATCCGTGTTTGAGCGAATTATCGCTACAGACACATTAAACAGAGTTATTATAAGCAAACCGGCTTCAAAATCATCAGAACTCAAGAAAATTGTTATTGAGCAAAAAAAATCAGGCTATCAGCTTGCAAAATATACAGAAAAACAGGTATTTCATGAGAATATTGAAGCTCATAGACTTGCTGCCAGAATTGATGAGCTGGTTACAGGCTATTTCAGACAGCTTAATGCCTGGTCTGAAGCATACGAGCACATACTACTCATATCAAAGGATGGACGTTGCAACTATAAGAAGCATGCAACAGCCAACAAAGATACTAAGATACAGACTGACCATAATAGGCAGAAGAACTATATCATTGAAGAGGGTCATACGGTCGCACCCCTTGTAGATATGGGAATCTTCACCAAGGATGGCAGGGTTGTCAAGTCGATGTATGACAAATACAAACAGATTAACCGTTTCTTAGAGATTCTTGATGATGAAATTGGAAAAGCTAATTTCGACACACTTAATGTAATTGATTTCGGCTGTGGCAAATCATATCTGACATTTATAGTTTATTACTATCTTACTGAAATCAAAAAAATCCATGCCAACATCATTGGCCTGGATCTTAAGGCAGATGTTATAAAAAAATGCAATGAAGCCGCAGCAAAATATGGATATGATAATCTTCGCTTCGAGGTAGGCGATGTCAATGGATACAAAGCCGACTTTGATGTTGATATGGTAATCACACTCCATGCCTGTGACACAGCTACAGACTATGCTCTATATAATGCCATTATGTGGAATGCAAAAATGATTTTCTCTGTGCCCTGCTGCCAGCATGAGCTTAACAAACAGGCCAAGTCGGAAAATCTTGCGCTTCTTACAAGGTATGGAATTGTTAAGGAACGCTTCAGCGCTTTGGCAACTGATGCCATACGTGCCAATCTCCTGGAATATTCAGGCTATAAAACACAGCTGCTGGAATTCGTTGATTTTGACCACACTCCCAAAAACATCCTGATTCGCGCTGTCAGGCGCCCACTTCCGGTTAAATCCGTAAGCAAAACTGCCCTCGAAGAGGTTGACCACCTGATTAGTGAATTTAACTTTAATCCTACACTTTATAATCTGTTAATCAAGGCAAAGTAGTCTTAAACAAAAGTCGCCGGGACACTTACTATTCCGGCGACTTTTGTTCAATAAACCTTTATAAACCTTTATATCTGTAAAGCATAGCAGGTCTGAAGGCCTTTCCTTCTTCTATTATTCCTGTCTCTTCTATCTCACTAATTATTTTTCTTCTAAAATTAGCTGCAAGCAAGGGCCTGTCAAGAATCACTTCATGTACCTTCTGGAGCTGCATTATCGTGAATTGTTCAGGAAGCAGTTCATAGGCAAGACCATCCGATTCCAGGTGATTTCTGAGTGTCGCATATGCACTAAGTATTATCTCAGTATGGTCAAATGCAATTCCGTCATTATCTGTAACCTCATATTCATCCATACCACAGCTGTTCTTTTTGACTATTGCCTTAGCCTTTAATCTCACCTCGTCATCTCTGTCCCTACTACTTAAGTTTATGCTGTATATATGCTTGTTGTCATCATATTCAACCTGAAGTTCAAACCATGCTGCCTCTGCAGCATCATCTCCACCACGAACCTTAACATTTTCACCATATATAGGAGCGAGATAGGCATTAGAGATAATCCAGCCTCTCATATCTCTTCCCGGTTTAGAGAAGGTTCCAATCTGGATTAACCGGGCATTATCAAGACCTGTTTCCTCGCACAATTCTCTGATTGCACACTGTTCCATTGTCTCATCTTTACGCAAAAAGCCGCCGGGCAGTGCCCAGCTATCCTTATACGGATGTACATTTCTTCTGATAAGAAGAATCGACAGCTTCCCCTCAGCCATCTTTCTTCTGTTCTCATTCTCATCCTCAAAAATAGAAAAAACAACAATATCCGAAGTAACGGAAGGTCTGTCATAGTCCTCTATATTATATTTTTCCAGATAATTCATTTCTTCATTAGCTGCCATATCCACCTCTATAATGACTTATTATCATTTTATTATAAAGTATGGATATGGCATTTTCAATGTCCTCTTTAGCTTACTCTTTCAACTACATCTTTTGCTGTTTTACCCATAACACAATAATACTTCTCATAGGTTACCGGAAGTTTTTTGACAAATTCCCGAATTTCCAGATCTCTATCTTTAAGTATCAGCCTCTCATCCGTGCAATTTGCATGTGTGAAGGCAATACTCTTTTTAATATTTCCGCATTTACAATTCTCAAGCCACGCTTCATCCTTTTTAATTGTCTTAATAAAAAGCGACTCGTCGAAAAATCCCCATCTGAATCCTCCCTGCCAGCGATTCGTTACATTGGTCTGCTCGAATAATTCATATCTTAGATTTTCTTTGGCCGTTTCTGTTTCAAATCTGCCGGCTCCGTGACGGGTAAAATATGTTCTTGTCACGTAACATATCTCCACATCAGATTCGTCCTCTATCTTATTAAGTAAACTGACAACATTCTTACTTCCCGTATATGATGCGGTCAGATTGGGCATATACTCTCTGTTATTGTAATCCAGCAAAAGCCCCTGCGCCCCTTCATACACCTGATAGTCCCACTCATTAAGAATTCTCGATTCGTCGGTTATAACCACATCCTCCTGCATCCTTTTAAGTAAGTCTATATAATTATCTAATGCTATGTCAGAATACCATATATCATACCATTCACTTCTACCATCAAAAGTGACACCCATGTCAGCAAATCTCTTGGGATAATATTCATCTCTTATAATAAGCAACATTTTAAGAATGTCCTCTTCATCCATCGCCATATAGTTCGCCGGCATATTATATCCTGCATTAACTCTGTTTACTGCCTCCCATAAGCCTGCCCCACAGCTGCCATGTCTCTCACTTCCTCTGGCTTCTTCTATTATGCAGTTAAAAAATATGTCATATATTGTAATAGCCTCACTCATATTACTGAGGTATACTTCCGGATGTACTCCGAGATTATTCAGTTCTTCTAATTCTTCGTAAAATTTCACCGGATTGAACCAAAAAAATGATGAAAGATAGGTTGCCACACTCGGATATAAGGAGCCGGCACCAAAGTGTGCAAACACATGACGTTTTCCATCACGTTCTACGGTATGACCTGCCTGACTGGTTGCATTAAACCTGACATTTAGTACCTTTTCACCCAATGCTTCACAAAAATAATCTGTCATCAGGCCCTTTCCTTCGTCACCGAAATTAGCTCCTATTACGACCCTTATTTTTTTCATAACTCTGCCCTCACTTGTCGGTATAGCCTGTAAATCACATCAATACACCATATTTGCCGACTGGTATAATCTGCTTAACATATCCGGGATGTCAGGCGGCTTGCCATAACACCCCGGTTGGATCACTAGAAATTAACCAGCTTACCTAAAAAGGTATTTCTCTTAACTTCACCCGGAAGGGTATCTCTAAGCACCATTGCTGTAGATCTATCCCATGTCTTAAGTACTTCCTCCTTGGTCTTTCCATTATTCATCTCAAGAAGAGATACAATAACCTCCGGAATCTTGGTATAGTCTGTAATCCTTAATGCCCTCTCTCCTAACAGGTTCTGCCACTTATCAAAGTCGCTCTCCCTGTAAGAGCCACCCTGTCCCATACAGAAGTGATATATCTCATACTTCTTCTGAGCCTGCTTCAGAACCTGCTTGGTAGGAATATCTCCGTAAACCCGGTCACCGAAAATCCTATTGATTTCACTTGCTGTTAATACCTCCGGGTATCCATCATCACCAAAAGTGAAAATATAACCCTTCTTGCCTCTTTTTTCATATTGGTCTGTCTTAGTGTGATTAGCCGCAAAATACCATGCAAGAGGATAGCTCTCGAATCCGTTGCCACCACCGCCGCGCTCGAAGTATACCTGTGTAAGCTGCTCAGCAATTCGTATATCACTTTCAAACTGAGTTACCTGAAGCGGATATCTGTCACACATAGCATCACCTATTGCAGAAAAAAGAATCTGTGGATCCTCTACCGGATTTCTCTTATAGATTTCTCCCATTACCATTCCTATCTTATCTGCCATTACATTTAGAATTCCGCTCATACTTCCGGTAACATCAAGTCCTAAAATAATAGGAGTGCTGTTCGGGTGATCGTCGCTGTCACAGCTTTCCCTCACTACATTCATAGGAAGGAATTCCTTCTTAGCCGTCACACCCGAATAGATTGCTGATGTGCTCTTACCCGCAATTCTTGATGAACTGAATCTGCTCCAATTACTTGCTGTCCAATTACCTGATCCCATAATGTCTCCTCCTTTGTAAAATAAAATATATTTAAGCCTGTCGGCCATGAAACCTTATTTAAGTCAGCAGATTCCCGGAATATGCATCTGAACGAATTTTCTTTTTCCCCAACTCAAATCCAAAGTATTATTCCAAATTCTAAATTCTTCAAAGGCATCACCGCAGCTGCCACTTCTTATGAAAGCTGCCATTGCTTCCGGAATATCTGTTTTTTCACCTCTTTTGAAAACCATAGAGTTATTACCGGCAAGTAGCTTGGCTATTTCTCTAACCATCTCCTGGTCTGTAATGCATTCTGCTCTTTTTTCATTCTTACAATAGTCACTCATGATATCGTAAACATCTGTTGTGGTTCCGATAAGTGGTGCATCCTCTTTTACTGCATACCACCAGCCACCATACAGCGATATATTATGATCAATAGGATTAATAAAAAGATTCTCAATTGTTAATCCGTTATGAGCAAGTCCACTATATTGAAGATAGCAGCAGATATTTGACAATCTGCTGATTATCCAGGCTATATGCCTTGCTTCCAGTGCCGGCCTTGTCTTCTCATATATCTCTGTAAGCGGATACTCGTTTGGGTGCTTTTCAATAATTAGTACTCCATCTCCTGCAATAGTTATGCCTTCTCTTATAAGCCTCGGAAGTACCGGTATAAATTCGCCCATCATTTCCGAATCCGCAAAGCTGAAATTCTTAATCCTTTCAAGAGCATTTTCATAATATTTAATCTGAGACTCATCAATTCGATACATGATTTTGTCACAGCCTATATATGTCTTACCGAGTTCAAAATCCTTAACATCTTCATATTGAAATGAAAGCCAGCCACCCCTTCTCATTGCAAGGCATACGCATCCGGGCTTCTGCCACTCACCCTTCTTCAGTGCTTCCATGGCCTTCTTCTTAAGCTCTGCAATATGCTCAAACACCTCTTGCCCCCTTGAATCCGTAAAGGAGTCCGGATGATATCTCTTAGCCAGTTCTATGTATCTGTCCCTAATATCTGTTTCCGATGGCTCAAACACTTCCCAGTAATTTTGTTTATTAAGAAGTTCATCAATCTGATCCATTTGCTTTTCCTCCTTTTCTTTATTTATTAACCACTGTACCTCGCAGTTAATATCTTTTAGTTATTATCATTTTGATATTATCTTTATATCCAGATGATAATATCATTTTGATATTATGTCAATACCCTTTTTAATTTTTTTCTTTATGATGTCCACTTTGCTCGTCGCCATAACATAGATGTAACACGCTTCGCGAGTTTACATCTATGATTAGCAGTCGTCAGATGTCATTGCATGCAAGCATGCATTCCATCTTCCTCGTCGCCATAATCATAACCACCAGCGACAGCTGGTGGTTTGCTCTGAGCCTGTAAGGCTCGGTTACCGGCTTGGCCCTCAAAGGGCCTTCGAAAATAAAA
>JAGHUN010000120.1 GCA_018064805.1 Candidatus Colinaster scatohippi | reverse complement strand
GAATTTTCTGTGTCATTGTCATTCCCATCTTATATATCCTCCTGTATACTACTATTTCTCTTCAATATATAGATACATTTTACCTTATATCAGTAATAACCTAAAATACATTGTTATTATGTTTATTATAACATCAAGTTATGATAATATAATTTATAGATATTATCCATCTAAAACACGACAAATTTATTCCATTATTAATCTTAACTAATAGGAGAATTCGTATGCACAATGATTTGAATCTAAATTTATATCACATTTTCTACCAGGTTGCACTTAGCCGTAATATTTCAGCTGCGGCAAAAGAGTTATATATCAGTCAGCCGGCTATTTCAAAGGCAATTTCACGACTAGAACAATCTTTAAACGCCAATCTTTTCATTCGTAACTCCAGAGGTGTAACTCTGACTCCTGAAGGCGAAGTATTGTTTGAACAGATTCAGAACGCTTTTAAGTGCATCCAGACAGGCGAAGAAAAATTAAAGCTCGCAACCGAATTAGGTATTGGTCACCTTTCTATTGGCGTAAGTACAACTCTGTGCAAATATGTGCTAATGCCCTACCTTAAAGAATTTGTAAGAATTAATCCACATATAAAAGTCTCAATATCCTGTATGCCATCAATCGAAGCAATAAGTGCTTTGGAAAACGGCCTTATAGATATAGGCCTTGTACGATATCCTCAGACTAAAACAGATTTACTTTATAAACCTGTAACAGAAATACACGATACCTTCGTAGCCACATCAACTTATCTTGATAACTTCAGCAAGCGTAATGAGCTTACTAATGAAAGCCTCATAAGTAATGCTACTTTTATGATGTTAGATAAAGATAATGTAACACGAAAATACGTAGATTCTGCTCTCGCACTAAACAACATCGAGCTTCCTAATGTAATAGAAATCACAAATCTCGATTTACTTGTAGATTTTGCCAAGATTGATCTTGGAATATCTGCCGTAATTAAGGAATTCGTATCCGAAGAACTAAAAAATGGAACACTTAAAGAAATTCCCCTTCTAACCCGCTCTCAAGGACGTCAGATAGGCTTTGCATATTCTGAGGCAAAGAAAAAAGAGAATCCTTCTCTTGATTTATTTTTAGAATGCTGCAAATAGAATTCGGATACATATCCATAAAGCAAGAAAAAAGGCCTCAGAAAAATCCTGAGGCCATAATTTTATAAATTATTCAATAGTAAGAATGTCTACGAAACCTGTGATTTCGAACACTTCCATTATAGAAGGATCAACATTTCTTATAACCATATTTCCCTGCTTATTCATAGTCTTCTGTGCTGCAAGTAAAACACGAAGGCCTGCAGATGAAACATATTCAAGTGCCGAGAAATCAAATGCAAGCTCTGTGCATCCATTCAATATATCCTTAAGAGCACCCTCAAGCTCCGGAGCTGTTGTTGTATCAAGTCTACCGGCTAAAGCAACTGTAGCAGTTGAGCCATTTACATTTGTATTAATTGTCATTTTTATACCTCCACAAAACTCTCTAAAATTATGGTATCATACTTGTCATTAAAAAGCCACACACAATTTTATAGTTGTTTAAGTGCCAACGTAACAATCTTCTCAACATCATCATTATCAGAAATATCGAGCTTATTAAGTGCAGACATAGCCTGAGCTGGTCCTATTCCAAGTGCTCCAAGGATTTCTGAAGCTTCCTTCTTAATCCTGTTAACACCAGAAGTCTCTGCAACCTGTTTATCATTCCCTAAATTATCAAGAATATCTTCCGGCGAAACCTTATCTTTTAAATCAAGAATAATACGACCGGCTGTTTTAGCACCAATACCCGGCAATTTAGATAATGCCTTCGTATCCTGCGCAATTATAGCAACACGAATATCATCTACGGATGCATTTGACAGAATACCAATAGCTGCCTTAGGTCCAATGCCGTTGACATTTAACAATAGCTTATAGAACTCTAATTTGTCCTTCTCAAGGAAACCATACAGCCACATTGCATCTTCTCTGACACTGGTATAGGTATATATCTTAACCTCGTCACCAGGAAATAATCTGCCGATATCACTGGAAGGCATAATAATATTATATCCAATACTATTAGTCTCCAGTACAATCGACTCATTATTAATTTCAGCAACTAAACCTTTAAAATATGCGTACATTTATTAGTTATTAATGAACTTATCTTCTTCGTTATTCCAGCTGTAAAGTGATCTAACTTCCTCGCCAACCTTCTCTGAAGCATGCTCAGCAGCAAGCTTTCTCATAGCCTTGAAGTGAACCTGACGTCCTGCAGGTGACATATCAAGAAGGAATTCCTTAGCTAATGTAACATCCTGAATATCAGCAAGGATCTGCTGCATAGGCTTCTTTGTATCCTCTGTAATAATCTTAGGACCTGTAATATAATCACCATACTCAGCTGTATTAGAGATTGAATATCTCATTCCTGCAAAGCCTGACTGATAGATAAGATCAACGATAAGCTTCATCTCATGGATACACTCGAAATATGCATTTCTTGGATCATATCCAGCTTCAACAAGTGTCTCAAAACCAGCCTGCATAAGTGCACAAACACCACCACAAAGTACTGCCTGCTCACCAAAGAGGTCTGTCTCTGTCTCTGTACGGAAGTTTGTCTCAAGAACACCTGCTCTTGCTCCACCGATTGCAAGTGCGTATGCAAGTGCCTTATCAAGAGCCTTACCTGTTGCATCCTGATGTACAGCAACAAGACAAGGAACACCCTTACCTGCCTGATACTCAGAACGAACTGTATGACCAGGTCCCTTAGGAGCAATCATAGTAACATCAACATCCTTTGGTGGGTTGATACAACCAAAATGAATATTAAAGCCATGAGCGAACATAAGCATGTTACCAGCTTCAAGGTTTGGCTCAATATCCTTCTTATACATATCAGCCTGAAGTTCATCATTGATAAGAATCATGATAACATCAGCCTTCTTAGCAGCTTCTGCAGCTGTATATACTTCGAATCCCTGCTTTACAGCCTTATCCCAGCTCTTAGAACCCTCGTAAAGACCGATAATAACATTGCATCCTGACTCCTTTGCATTAAGAGCATGTGCATGTCCCTGGCTACCATAGCCAATTACAGCTATTGTCTTGCCCTCAAGCATTGCAAGATTACAATCCTGTTCATAATAAATTCTGTTTGCCATTTTATGACTCCTTCCTGTGATTAATACACATTAAAAATATACATTTTATAAAAGAACCCTATAGGGTTACATTCCCAAGCTATCAAAATCAGGCCAGAATATGTCATCTGTACCACGACGCAGACCTGCAATACCGGTTCTGGCAATTTCCAGAATCTTATAAGAACTTATAAGTTCAATAAACGAATCAATCTTAGCAGTTGTTGCTGTCATCTCAATAATAAGTCCATTCTTAGAAACATCAACCACATTAGCCTGAAATGCATCTGTATCCGTAATAGCTATTACATTAAGTCTCTCTTCCGGATTACACTCAATCTTAATAAGAGCAAGCTCTCTATATACACTTTCATCCGGCTTAAGTTCAATAATATTGCACACATCAACAAGCTTATCAAGCTGCTTCTCTATCTGCTCTAATATCTCATCATCACCTGTAGCAACAATTGTAATTCTGGTAACTCTGGGGTCAGCTGTAACACCTGCAGTTATGCTCTCGATATTGTAGCCTCTTCTGGCAAATAAACCTGAAATTCTGCTAAGAACTCCGGATGTATTTTCTACCAGTAACTGAAATACTTTTTTCTTCATATCTTATCCTTATTCGTTTTCTATAAGTGGCATTTCTAGACACTCACAAGCATTATTCTAGCAATTGAAAATCGCTATGTCAATATATGATAGTAGTTGATATTAGGTATAACTCACGGTTATAAATTCCACCATTTTATTAGTAATTCATCCTAATTCAAACATTTAATTTCATTAACCAATTACATCAGCCATGCTGTACATTCCCGGCCCCTTATCTGCAAGGAATTTAGCGGCCTGAATAGCACCTTTTGCAAATACTCCTCTTGAGTATGCTGTATGAGAAAAAGTAACAACCTCATCAAGACCGGCAAATATAACATCATGATCACCAACAATTGTGCCACCTCTGACAGCTGAAATACCAATTTCCTTGGCAGGTCTTTTCTCTCTTCTCTGGCTTCTGTCGTATACATATTCGTACTTTTCATCAAAAGCATCATTAACACTATCAGCTAGCGCAATGGCTGTACCACTCGGTGCATCAAGCTTCTGATTATGATGTTTCTCAACAATCTCAATATCAAAACCGGCCTCTGCAAAAACAGGAGCAACCTGTGTCAGGACCTTCATAAGTGTATTAACACCAAGCGACATATTGGCCGAACGAAGAATTGCCACTTTTTCGCTTGCTTTATTAACATCCTCTAACTGTTTTTCAGTCAAACCTGTAGAACAAAGAACACATGGAATATTCTTAGATATACACCATTCAATTAAAGCATCAACCGCCGTAGCACCTGAAAAATCCACAACAACATCAGCCTCAATGTTACACTCAGCTATGCTTTCAAAAACAGGATAATCATTTTTCTGACCACCAAACTTATCAACGCCTGCCACAATTTCTATTCCGTTGTCGTCTGCAACAATGCCTGTAATCATTTGTCCCATACGGCCATTACAACCGTGCATAATCATCTTAACCATACTAAAATCTCCTAATCATTCTCCGAACATTTTTGAAGTGCAAGAGTACCTGTACGAGCAACCTCTAAAATACTGATCCCCTTAAGCATCTTAAGGAACTGCACAGTTCTCTCCGGAGTATCGCACACCTGTATAATCATATTGGTATTAGACATATCGACGATGCTTGCTCCCATAATTTCACAGTTCTCCATAATATCCCTACGGTTATTACGATTATATTTCACCTTCACAAGCATCATTTCACGATTAATACTATTCTTCTCTTCAAAAGTCTTAACCTTAATAATATCGAGCTTCTTATTTAACTGTTTTTCAACCTGCTCAATTGTACGCTCATCACCTGAACTAACTATTGTCATACAGGATACATTGGGATCATCTGTCTCACCAACAGTAAGACTATCGATATTAAAACATCTTCTCGAAAAGAGGCCGGCAACCTTCATAAGTACACCTGATCTGTTTTCAACAAGAACTGAATATATTCTCTTCATAAAAGTGCCTTTCTACTTAACAAGATCCATCGGATCAATAATAGCTTCCATAATATAACTCTCATCGTTAGCAAGGAATTGGTCTATAGCAGCTTCTGCCTCATCCATCTTACTTACTCTTACAAACGGTATATCATATGCTGATGAAAGCTTTTCAAGATCAGGATTACCACTCAAATCAACAACTGAATACTTATCCTGATATGTAAAATGCTGATACTCTCTAACCATTCCAAGGTATCCATTAGTAAGTACCACAATCTTAGTTGGAATATTGTGCTGCTTGGCAGTTGCAAGTTCACACATACTCATCTGGAAAGAACCATCTCCACACACAGCAACAACCTGACGTTCAGGTCGTCTTTTTTTAGCACCAATTGCTGCAGGTATTGAATACCCCATAGTACCCATACCACCTGTAGTCATAAATTTACCTTCACGGATGCACACATTATCACACGACCAAATCTGATTCTGACCAACGTCTGCAATATAAATTGCATCCTTCTGCATCTTATGACTAAGAAGATTTATAAAACCGGCCGGATCAACATACTCCGGATTTGGATGACGCTTTCTTGCATATGTAACCTTGTACTCATTAAGAGTCTTAAGCCACTCGCTATAATCAGATTCAAACTCTTTAGTATCTAATTCAGCAAAAATCGCCTGAGCATCACCTACAAGCGGAATTGAAGGACCGGCAATCTTTCCGATTTCCGCAGGATCAACATCAATATGAATCATAACCTTGCCCTTGGTAATAAGCTCCGGCTGATTAACAGCTCTGTCCGCTACTCTGGCACCTACTACCATAATTAGGTCAGCTTCACTCATAGCCTTATTGGCATATGCTTTACCATTGTTACCCACCATGCCAAAACACAACTCATGTTCTGTAGGAACAACACTAATTCCCATCATTGTAGTTACAACCGGAATGTGATTCTTCTCAGCAAAAGAAAGAAGTTCATACTTGCCCTTACTCAAAAGCACACCACCACCGGCACAGATAAGAGGCTTCTTAGCTTTTTCAAGTTCCCTAATAACTTTAGCCATCTGTGCACCGTTACCTTTAACAGTAGGTTTATATGTACGCATTTCAACCTTATCAGGATACTTAAAATTCCTAACAGTTGCCTGCTGTACATCAATCGGCACATCAATTAATACAGGCCCCTTTCTACCGGTGCTTGCCACATGAAACGCTTCCTTAAAAACTCTTGGAAGATCTTCAACATCCTTAACAAGATAAGAGTATTTTACAAAGCTTTCACAGGCACCTGTAATATCAGCCTCCTGAAATACATCACTACCGAGGAGATCTGTCTTAACCTGTCCGGTAATACAAATCATAGGAATACTGTCTGCAAATGCTGTAGCAATTCCTGTAATAAGATTTGTTGCACCCGGTCCAGAGGTAACTGCACAGACACCCGGTCTGTCATTGTTATAGGCTCTGGCATATCCACTTGCAGCATGAGCAGAACTCTGCTCAGTTCTAACAAGGATACTGTTAATATCCGACTCAAGTATACTATTGTAAAAAGGAGCAATTGCAACTCCCGGATATCCGAAAACGTCTTTAACCCCTTCCGCTTCCAGACATTTTACCATTACGTCCGCACCATTCATTCTATATTTCCTCCGAAATTACCTTTTACCAAAAAGATCTGCCATTGGCTCCACAATTGCCTGAAGATCTCTGATAGCTTCATTAAGACTCTCAAAGTCAATGCTGTTTAGTTTATCCATTGCTCCATTTATCTGACTCTGACTGCTAACAGCAAGATCTGAAACATCCTCCAAGGTAACCTGCGCCTGCAGAATAGCCGTATTGGCATTATCAAGAGCTGTACCTGCTGACTTTAATGTACTAAATACAGTTGGCAGAATACTTATAAACGAAAGCACAAATACTAGAATAAGAAAGCTAGAGACTCGTTGATAAAACAACTGCTTTTTCTGAAGTTTCTCAAGCGTAACAAGTAACCCTGTCTGCTGAACCTCATTCATTTCTACGGCACTCATGTTTTCATTGATATTGATTTCTTTTTTATCTGCCATAATATACCTCCAAAATACAATCCTAACATTCCAATTTTATCACGATAAAGCATTACTATCAATTTATTTGTCTTATATAACAGTTATCAACAAACATTTTATTAAATTAGCTTCAAAAAATTATTATATCTGAATCATTCCAAGCAGACGCTTGCATAGTTTAACGCATTCAGCTGCGTCCTTACTATATCCATCTGCTCCTATTTCATCAGCATATTCCTGTGTAGTAACAGCACCACCAATCGAAATCTTAGCAGTACATCCTCTTTCCTTGGCCAGTTTGATAACCTCTTCCATTTCCTTCATTGTCGTAGTCATAAGAGCTGACAGTGCAATTATATCCGCCTTCTCTCTGATTGCTGTATCAATAATTACTTCCCTGTCAACATCCTTACCCAAATCAATTACATTAAATCCATAATTTTTAAGCATAAGGGCAACAAGATTCTTACCAATATCATGTATATCACCGGATACTGTCGCTATAACAACCGTATGTTTTTCCGCAGAATCATCACCACTTTGAAGAAGCGGTTCGAGATATTCAATTGATATTTTCATAGCCTCAGCTGAATTGATAAGCTGTGGAAGGAAATATTTACCCTTCTCAAACAAATCACCTACTGCATTAATTGCAACAATCAAAACATCATTGAGTAGTACCTGTGGATTAATTCCTTCATCAATGCATACTTTTGTCTGTGCAGTAACGCTGTTCTTTTTTCCCTTCAATACCATTGAATACAATTCTACAGCCGAACTCGGAAGCTTCGAACCGTCCTCAGCAAGAAGAACAATGTCACTCGGCTTTTCCTTTTGCTCTACGGCAGCCGCTGCATTCTGCGAAGCATTACTAAGAGACACACCTGCCGAAATAAGATCATTCATTTTTTCAATATATACAAGATCCGCATTTTCTTTATTATTAAGAAGATTACATGCAAGCGCTGTACTCATCAACAGATTCTGATTAGGATTAGCAATTGCCATTGTCAGACCTTCACATATTGCCATACTCAAAAAAGCAGCATTAATATATCCTCTTTCAGGAAGCCCAAAGCTAATATTAGACAGACCACAAGTGGTTGCATAACCATTATTTTTGCAATAGCGTATTGTCTCAAGTGTCTCAACACCACCGTTTTTATTGGCACCAACAGTAGCCACAAGACCATCTACAATAATGTCCTCTTTTGTGAATCCCATATCAAGGGCTGCACTTGATATCTTATCTATTATATCTATCTTTTCCTGAAGATTCTCAGGTAGCCCCTTATCCGATAAAGGCAGCAATATAAATGCAGCACCGTATTTTTTTGCTATCGGAAGTAGTTTTTCAAACTTTTCCTGCTCATATGATATAGAATTAATCAGCGCTCTTCCCGGATATCTTCTAAGTGCTGCCTCTATAATGTCAACATGACTTGAATCTATCGAAATAGGCAGGTTCGTAATGCTCTGAAGCTCTTCTAGAACACGAAGCATCATTGATTTCTCATCAATTCCTCCCATTCCCATATTTACATCAAGAATCTTAGCTCCGTTTTCCTCCTGTTCCTCGGCAAACACAGCCACACGATCCGTATTGCCTTCACGAAGTTCTGCCTGAAGTGTTTTCTTTCCGGTCGGATTAATCCTTTCTCCAACTACAAAAAATGCGTCATCCAATGTAAACGAGAATGTCATTCGCTCACTTGTAAGATAATGGACATTAGGCCGATTGTCCTTTGGTCTGACTCCAGGCTTATATCCTTTTTTAACAGTCTCGGCTATATATGATGGTTCTGTACCACAACAGCCACCAAGAATTGTAGCTCCGGCATCAATCAGTTCCTTCATTTCATCAGCAAAATTCTCTGCGGTATTGTTATATACAGTCTTGCCATTAGCATCAAGAGTAGGTATACCTGCGTTTGGCTTTGCAATAATTGGTATATCGCACACCTCGGCCATTTTACGTACAACACATGCCATATCCTTAGGACCGGTCGAACAATTGGCACCGAGCGCATCTACACCTAACTTACTCAGCACAACAGCCGCTGTTATCGGGTCTGTTCCATATAGAGTTCTTCCATCCTCATTAAATGTAAGCGTTGTCATTACCGGAAGATCAGGACATGTTTCCTTAGCAGCAATAACTGCCGCTCTAGTCTCCTGAAGACTCATCATGGTTTCAATCACAACCAAATCTGCTCCGGCATCGGCAACAACCTTAAGCTGCTCTTTATATATATCTACAAGCTCTTCAAAATCCATTGGCCCCATAGGCTTAAGCTGGATTCCGGTCATACTAAGGTCTGCCGCAACATAAACCTTATGGGTCGCACGCTCTGCTACTCTTTTGGACATATTTATAAGCGTAGTATTAATATAATCAAGCTTATCAACAAGTCCGTATTCATCAAGTTTTATTCTATTAGCGGTAAAAGTTGGAGCATATAATATATCTGTACCGGCTGCAGTAAATTCATCCTGCAATCCCTCTATTATATCCTGATGTTCACACATCCAGTACTCAGGGCACACACCCTGTGGCAGTCCTCGCATCTGGAGATTAGAGCCTGTAGCTCCGTCCAGATATACTATTCCTTTTTTATTAATTAATTCCCTAAATTCAGCTTTAGTCATATATTTCTCCTTAAGGACTCTAATCCCATAATCACTGCATATACGCCCAATATTATAGCATTTTTATACAGTTCTCAACAATATGATTTACATATATCTGATTATATTCTTCTTATATTACCACATTGCACACAGCTGCATTGTGTTCTTACTAACATATGGTTCATATTGATGGCTTGTGTGTATAAGAAGTCTACCCCCCTCGCCTTTTTATACGCTCTTTTCTTTCTCCTGTGCCCGCTGGTATGTATAAGCAGCCTACACCCCTGGCTATTTATACACTCTTTTCTTTCTCCTGTGCCCGCTGGTATGTATAAAGAGGTTACACCCTCGCCTTTTTATACACTCTTTTCTTTGTCCTGTGCCCGCTGGTATGTATAAACAGCATACCCCCTCGCCTTTTTATACACTCTTTTATTTTTTCTCGCTCCGCTGGTATGTATAAGCAGCCTACACC
>JAGHUN010000057.1 GCA_018064805.1 Candidatus Colinaster scatohippi | reverse complement strand
TTGTTCTCTGAATTGTTCTTTACGGTTCAGACCTCAGAGTGGTCTTTCCCGTTTGGAATTGTTCAGGGTTGCATTGCTGTAAAATTTTCAAGGTTCATTTTTGATTATGTCGCTTAAGCATTATTACTTATTTGCGACAGCTTGTTTATAATATCACTACAAATTTGTGATGTCAACACCTTTTCGAGAAACTTTTTAAAAAGTTTTTTTCTCGAAAAAGTGTGCATATATCTAGCTACTTTAAGCACTTTCAGACCACAACATTTAGTTTGCCCCAATAATGCTCTCTCCATAACTAATCGCTTCCATAATGTTTTCTTTGAAATTTTCTTTGCCTACATATTCAATAAACTGATCCTTTTCCATTACATGCATTGGCTGTTCATTAACATGTGAGAAGATAATAGTTATGTCTTTCTTTTTTGCTCTGTCCACAAGTTCACGCAACTTTTTCATTGCACTTGCGTCAATTGCCGGTACGCTACGCATTCTTATTATAATGACCTTTGTATACTTTTTACTATTAATATTAAGAAGCTGATCTGCAGCTGCGAAGAATAAAGGTCCGCTAATTTCAAATACTCTAATTGCCTTATTAAGTGCAAGCATTTTCTCTTGTTCACCCGGTACTACATCAGGCTCTTCAATATATTTCCAGCTTGTTACTTCTGCCGTATCAGACATTCTCTTCATAAATAATACCGCAGCAAGTACTACACCAACTTCAATAGCTACTACAAGGTCGAACAGAACTGTAAGAGCAAATGTCAGAACGAGAACAACTATATCACTCTTAGGTGCTGTCTTACATAAATGGAAGAAACTACTCCAATCTGCCATATTAGCGGCTACAACAAGGAGCACTGCCGCAAGAGTTGTCATAGGAATCATCGCCGCTGTTGGCATAAGAACGAGTAATATTACCGTAAGAGTAATACAATGAACGATTCCGGCTATTGGTGTCTTTCCACCATTTCTAACATTAGCTGCTGTTCTTGCAATAGCGCCCGTAGCAGGGATTCCTCCGAATAATCCCGAGAAAATATTACCAAGACCCTGTCCTACAAGCTCAGCATTAGACTTATGTGTATCACCAATCATACCATCCGAAACTACTGCCGACAAAAGCGATTCAATACCTGCCAATATAGCAATTGTAAATGCCGGAGATATGAGCTGTCTTACCATATCAAAAGTAACATTAGGAAGTCTGAATTTAGGGAAGCTGGACGAAAGTTCTCCAAAAACACTTCCGATTGTATTAACCTGAAGACCTGCTACCTGAACAATAATAGTTGTAACAACTATTGCTACAAGTGACCCCGGAATCTTATCTGTAATTTTAGGCCATACAAGCATTATCACAACTGCAAGTAACCCTATTAACGTAGCAGTCCAATTTATTGTTCCAATATTTACAATATAAGCTTCTACCTTAGGAAGGAAATCTGATGGTACCTTTTCTATCGAAAGGCCGAAGAAGTCTTTAAGCTGTCCTACAAACAAGGTCACCGCAATACCGCATGTGAATCCTGTCGTAATAGTATATGGGATATACTTAATTAATGTACCAAAATGGCAGATTCCCATAATAACGAGAATAATTCCGGCCATAATTGTGGCCACAATGAGACCGTCCGATCCATATGTTGTTACTATTCCGTATATGATTACTACAAAAGCAGCTGTAGGGCCGCCTATCTGAACACGGCTACCACCAAAAACTGCAATAAAAAAACCTGCAATGATGGCTGTATAAAGTCCCTGTTCCGGACCAACACCCGATGCAATCGCAAGAGCAATAGAAAGTGGTAATGCAATTATGGCTACAATAATACCTGATACGATATCACGTATAGCCTGTTTGCCCGAATAATCTTTCAGGCAGTCTAGTAATTTTGGTCTTAATTCATTCATAATCTCCTCTAACCTCCAAAGGTGTGCAGTATGCTACACAACCTATAAAAAGATATTGTATTTGTTAAAGATTGTCAAGATTTGATTTGAATCAATATCTTTAATTACTATTCGGGACAATGGCCCGAGATTCCCTCTTGCAGCAAGCCATATAAAACCCATATATGCTATAGATACCCACATGAGTCCGATAAAAATCCCTAAAAAGCTGTCTGCAAACTGCAAAATTGGCAACTTTGATACGAACTTAAATGATCTTAACAAAAAACGTATCGTAGAATAAACTGCCCCCAGAATAACCATAACTATGATTGTATAAATTGTATTCCTCGTCTCTCCGGCCTTAAAGCTTGAAGCAAGCATTATCATAAGCGATAAGGTTATTATCGTTATTATTAAAGCAACCAAATGAGTTATTCCTTTAACCAGGCCTGCCTCATAGCCCTTCCAAACTCCCAATATTAATAATATAATACCCAAAATTAATGTAAAACTCATATTTCCATACATTATATAGAGCCCACCATAAGTGGGCTCTTTCTTTACTCAAATGTTAACGTCTCTATAGCATCTTTAGTTACTGCAATATACTTTTTATTAGAAGTGGTATTACTGAGATACAGAACACTATCCTCAAACTGTCCGGTAAACTTCTCCTTGCCGTCAGAACTAATTAATATACAGTTACTTTCATTATAAATCATTACCTGACCGTTATGAATCAGTATATCCTTGAAATCCATATCAAAAGCATAACTCATACAGAGTTTACCCGTCTTCTCGTACAAGTCAAGCCGATACTTTTTCTCACCTGTAATATCATAGAACAACAATCCCATATTGCCGTCCCCATAATATGTTCCAACAATATTCTCATTTAGCAAAACATCCGAAACACTCACCGGCTTTTTTGATCCGGAATAGAACATTAATCTATTATCAGCAACTGCAACTATTGTTTCCTCGTCAATATATTTCAAAACAGGAACAACTGCATTGACATAATCATAACTGCTTACAATGTGGTCGGGCGTATTCTCGCCAATTCCACCAAAGTTGTAAAAAGTTACACTGTTTCTCATATTCTCGCCATCAACATAGAAATATGATACTCCCATCACCTCACCGGTCAGAGTGACTGCAATCGGATATCCGGTCTTTGACATTGTAGCCTTAATTTCTACAAGCTTGCTTCCTGACAAATCGTACAGATTTACCCATGTATTGGCTGAGTCCTCTAATACTGCCGCAACTCTCTCCTCTGACGACACCGCAAAATCCTTAATCGGAAGATTTGTATCAATTTCAAACTGTTTACCGGAACTGTCAATCATATATACTATATGACCATTATAATCTGCTACCGCAACCACTCCGGTTGCCTGCCGTACCATTGGGCGCTGCATCTCATAAGTCATATTCCATAACACTTTACCTGTTCCATCAGTACTACTGATACCATCTTTACTATATGTAATAACACTTCCATTGTTATTCAGATAGTAGTTATCAGAAAGACTTTCCTTCTCTCCTCTGGCTGAAATTACAAGATTAGCATATGACTGCTCTCTATATTGCCTAACCAACAGCAGAGCAATCACCGCTATAATTGCCAGTACTATAAGTCCTCTGATGGTCGTTCTTAATCTATGACGAACAATCTTTGAATTAAAGTTTTCTGTTTTTTCCCTCGGCTCTCCTTTAGGGAAGTTTCTAATCTCTGCCATTTTCCGACTTACTCAAATCTGTAAATTGTAGTTGTAACATAGTCCTTACCCGGTCCGTATACTACATCCGGGAAATTATCATGATGAATTGAGTCTGGATAAGCCTGTGTTTCAAGACACAAACCATGTCTTGGCTGATATACATATCCATCCTTTCCAGGTGCATTTTCTACCCAGTTATCAGTATATAACTGTACTCCCGGCTGGTCTGAAATAACCTTCATTATACGTCCTGAAACAGGATCCTCAAGCGTAGCAATCTCTCTCAGACTTCCATCAAAATCATCAACAATATAGTTAAAATCATAGCCATTAACAAGCTTAAGCTGCTCGTTATCAGCCATAATATCCTGTCCAACCCTTTTAGCCTTAGTAAAGCCAAGAATACTATCTGTAACATCCTCGAATTCACCTGTTGGAATAGCACCTGCTACTACAGGTGTAAACTTAGATGCGTTGAGTGTAAGCACATGATCAAGCACACTACCCGAATTATGGCCTGCAAGATTAAAGTGTGAATGATTTGTCATATTATATACAGTATTCTTATCACTTGTTGCATAATAATCAATCTTAATACCATTATCATCAGTAAGTGTATATGTAACCTTCATAGTTCTATTGCCCGGAAGACCAAATTCACCATCCTTCACATCAATAGAAAATGTAACACTGTTTTCTCCTTCTGTTGCATCCCATATTCTCTTATGGATTCCTGCCAAAACATCTGAATGAAGGTTATTCTCTCCATCATTTTTAAGCATATTGTAGATCACTCCATCAATCGGAACCTCCGCATTTGCGATTCTGTTAGCGCTTGGACCTACAGTTGCACCAAAGAAATTGCTGTCTGCTTCATACTCAGCAATGTTACTACTGCAAAGCACAACATCAACCACATTTCCATTCTTATCCGGCACATATAATTTATCAAGAATAGCTCCATAGTTGATAACTACAGCCTTCATTCCGTTACTATTCTCCATACTATAGCTATACACTTCTTTTCCGTCTTTTGTAATACCGTAAAGTTCTTTCATATTCCCTCCATTTTACAGTTCTGTTCTGCCCTCAAGAGCTCTGAGTAATGTCACTTCGTCAATACATTCCAAATCTCCGCCTACCGGTACACCACTCGCAATTCTTGTCACCTTAACCCCTGAAGGTTTAATCAGCTTACTAATATACATTGCAGTTGTCTCACCCTCAAGGCTGGAGTTAGTTGCAATAATAACCTCTTCAACTGTATCATCCTGCAGACGTTCTATTAATTCCTTTAATTTAATATCTCCCGGACCTATTCCAAGCATCGGAGAAATAGCTCCATGCAATACATGATACACACCTGTATACTTTCCGGTTTTCTCATATGCTGCAAGATCACGGCTATTTTCTACAACCATAACCGTTGATTTATCTCTTTTCGCATTTCTGCATACCGGACATTCCTCCTGGTCTGTCAGTGTAAAACATGTCTTACAATAACATACCTTTTCCTTAGCCTCAAGAATAGTCTTCGCCAACCTGTCAACCTTACCCTTTGGCATATTAATCAGATGAAATGCCAGCCTGCTTGCTGATTTTTCTCCAATTCCGGGGAGTCCCGCCAATTCTTCTATTAGTTTGTTAATGGGACCGCTGTATAATTCCATTAGAACCCAAATCCTCCAAGTCCACCTGTAAGCTTACCCATAACCTCTTCGCTTGCAGAATCAACCTGTCCAAAAGCTTCATTAAGTGCTGCTACAATAAGATCCTGTAACATTTCAATATCATCCGGATCAACTACATCCGGAGCAAGCTTCAGACTTTTAACTTCCTTCTTACCGGATACTGTAACCTCTACAGCTCCACCGCCTGCTTTTGCAGTATATTCAGCTTCTTCAAGATTCTTCTGACTTTCTTCCATCTGACGCTGCATACGCTGCGCCTGCTTCATAAGATTATTCATATTTCCCGGCATTCCGCCTCCCGGAAATCCACCTCTTTTTGCCATTTTTATAATCCCTCCTGATTATTTTTATATAAAAAAGAAACTAGTTGAATTCACTGTCACCACTTCCGGCCTCTGTAACTATCTCCATGCTTATTCCCGGAATATCGCATAAATTAGGATTCATAGCTCTTTTTTCTTCCTCTTCACCAATGTAATCAAGTACATAGACAACATCCTTCTCAACGTACTCTGACAACGCATTCTGAATCATCTGCGAATTGGTCTCTGTCTCAAAATGCTCCTTTGCTATTTTATTAGGGAGCATAATTTTAAGTTTTCCATCTTCAGTAATCGATGGATATGCGCCTTTAAGGTGAGTCTTAATAAGCGCTTCAGCATCATTGACAAGCTTACCCCAGTTTCTAACAATAATTTCTATATCTTCCGGCAATGCTTTAGGTAATTCAACCTTCTTAATTGGCTGTTCGTTTGTCACTGATGTTCTTACCTGATACCCATCTGAAGGAATCATTGGAATTCCTTGTTCAAGCTTCTCTTCCAATACTCGAATTCTATCCAAAAGGGACTCATTATCCGTCTCCATCTGCGGCCTGCACAATTTAATTAATGCCATTTCAATTTGCACTCGCTTCTGTGGCGAATAACGTATCTCATTAGAAAGGGCAGACATAACTCGAATATATCGCAAAAGCACCGAAGACTCTACCATCTCTGATTCTTCCATAAGGCTTGCCTTGGCTTCTGTCGAAATATCAAGAATTTCATCAGCCTTTTCTGAGGTCTTAGCAATAAGAATATTCCTCAAATACCAGGTGAAATCATATACAAACTGGGTAAGTTCTCTTCCCGACATCACAGCATCTTCAAGCACCTGCATACACTCAACCACCTGCTGCTTAATAATTGCCCTGAACAAACGACTGAATACAGATGTATCCACTGCTCCAAGCACATTGAGCACATTGTCGTATGTAAGTGTTACTCCATAATTAAAAGCAATACACTGATCCAAAAGGCTTAGCGCATCTCTCATTGAACCGTCAGCTGCTTTAGCAATATATCTAATTGCACGTGGCTCTATATTCACATCCTCAATCGAGGTCAGCTCTTCCAGTCTGTCTGCAATTGTATCAATCGAAATTCTCCTGAAATCATACCTCTGACATCTGGATAGTATTGTGATAGGCAATTTCTGAGGATCGGTTGTAGCCAGTATAAAAATGCAATACGACGGCGGCTCCTCTAAAGTCTTGAGCAATGCATTACATGCATTATTCGTCATCATATGAACCTCATCTACGATATATACCCTGTATTTCGCATCTGCCGGTGGAAAAGAAACAGTATCTATAATTTCTCTTACATCATCAACACTATTATTAGATGCAGCATCCATCTCCACTACACTCATGTTAGCGCCGGCAGCAATCGATTTGCAACAATTACATTCGCCACACGGATTGCCATCTACAGGATTTTCGCAGTTAACTGCTTTGGCAAGTATCTTGGCTACAGTCGTCTTACCTGTACCACGTGTTCCACAAAACAGATAGGCATGCCCAAGTCTGTCGGATGTTATTTGATTTTTTAAAGTTGTAACAATATGATCCTGTCCTTTAACATCTGCAAAGTTATTGGGACGGAACTTACGGTACAGTGCAACGTACGACATTTATTTCCTCTTAACCGGTTATCAGTCACCAAAACTGATTCCTAACATTTTTGCTTCTTTTATAATTGCAGATTCCGGATCAAGCATCTTAAGCTTACCTGCTACATCTGCAAGCGGTACCTTAACAATCTCTCTGTTACGGTAACCAACCATGAATCCATACTCTCCCTCAAGAATGAGTTTACCTGCCTCAGCACCAAGTCTGCTTGCAAATACTCTATCGTACGGACATGGACTTCCACCTCTCTGTGTATGTCCCGGAACTGTTACCCTAACCTCCATATCGGCCTTCTCTTCTATCTCAGCCGCAACAGCATATGATACTGAAGGATATGGACTCTTTGCGAGCTTTTTAGCATATTCCTTTTTACTAAGCTTAGCATCTTCCTTACTCTTAGCGCCTTCAGCAACTGCAATAATGGTAAACTTATGTCCATTCTTTTCACGCTGTTTGATAGCCTCAACAACCTTATCAATATCATAAGGAATCTCAGGAATAAGGATGATATCTGCACCTCCAGCCATACCGGCATTTAAAGTAAGGTATCCTACCTTATGTCCCATAACCTCAACAATAAAGATTCGACTATGCGAAGAAGCGGTTGTATGAATGCAATCAATGCAGTCAGTTGCGATATTAACTGCGCTCTGGAAACCGAATGTCATATCAGTTCCATAGAGATCATTATCTATTGTCTTAGGCAGTGTAATAACATTAAGGCCTTCTTCTCTTAAAAGATTGGCAGTCTTATGTGTTCCGTTTCCACCTAAAATAACAAGGCAGTCAAGCTTAAGCTTATAGTAGTTCTGCTTCATTGCCTCGACCTTATCAAGACCATTTTCATCAGGGTCCTTAATAGTCTTAAATGGAGTTCTGCTACTTCCAAGAATTGTTCCACCGACTGTAAGAATACCCGAAAAATCTTTACCGGTAAGCATCTTGAAATCACCATATATCAAACCCTTATATCCATTTAAAAAGCCATAGATTTCAACATCCTGACCACTGTATGTAAGAGACTTTACAACACCTCTCATTGCCGCATTTAGAGCCTGGCAATCACCACCACTTGTTAACATTCCAATTCTTTTCATGTAACCAATCTCCTTTCCAGAATAAAGTCTGTTATATTATAACATGAACATTGCATTAAAAAAAGGGAAAGCACTATCTGCTTTCCCTTAAAATTATATAAATTTATCTAACTCTTCTTCTTTTCGATGCTGCCACCGAACGTCCTGTCAACAGAGCTATCATCAGAACCATTACAGCAATTGCCGCAACCAGAATTATAATGGAAATTTGCTTTGTTTTTCCACTGTTTCCGCCCTGATATGCAATAGCATAAGACGAGAACTTATCTGTCGTAAATGTTACAGTATTAGGATTATTATCCTCATCCGGCAATATTGCAAGCTGTACACTGCCATCACTTGTAATATGCTCCCTTACGATGTAGAAGCTTCGTCCTGCATCCTGTAAATCCTTAGGAACATCAAGACATATCGTCATCCCAACAGGAAGCTCTGTTACCGAATGGCACTCTCCATTCTTGGATTTCATCAGTATTATTTCAAAATAATTACCAATCGTGACACCCTTACTTACAGTAGAATCAATTGCCTTTTTGTCTTCCTCAGATATAAACTTGGAATTTTCAAAAATATTAACATTAATCTTTACAGGAGTACCTAATACAATATCCTGAATATCATCTTTACTGAGCAGACTGTCTACTACCTTTTCAAGGTTCGGCAGAGCGGCACTGTTAATGAAATCGCCTTCTGCGCCGATCGTCTGACCTCTATCATATTCATTAAAAATAGCAACCTGAAGTGTTCCGGTATGAATTGCCTGCCTCATTACATCAGCAAACTTGTCAGAGTCTATATCTGTAGCTTCATCGACAGTAAGATTCAAATCCTGAACTACACCCTCCTGGCCGTCATAGTCATATCCTTCGCCCTCATCTATTGCATCGTCTGATATATCATCTACAATCGGTTGAGCATCCGGATCTACTGCATCCTTAGGTGTAATAGTATCTGTCTCCGACACACTGCCCGGCTTAGGTTTTTCAGTATTATCTTTTTTACCGGAGCCATCACTAGATGGCTTTGCTTTTTCCAAAGGTGCAAATGCAACTGCTATAGTATGATTTGCCTTAACATTTGTGAATGTATAACTTGTAACTGCTCCAACCTGCACATTATCAACAGCTACAGCCAGTACACGATAGCCACTCTTTGGTGCAATCGTATACAGCATTGATCCACCTTCCTGAACCTTCGAATCCCCTGCAGGTGATATTACACCATCATTAGAGCATACACCTGCTGATATCGTATACGTCTTTACACCTTTTTTCTCAAAATTCGCTACGACATAATAATCCTGCGTAACGTTTTTAATAACAAATTCTGCATCCTTACTTACAAGATTGCCGTTATAAGTCCAACCTGTGAAAACATATCCATCATATGGCTCTGCCTTTATCTTGGAATTAAATCCCTTCTGAATACGTCCGGCACCACTTACCTTACCGCAATCCTTTGGATTAACGCCAAGTGAGATAGTAAACTGGGTTGGTGAAAATATAGCCGTTATTACTCTGTCACTCTTAATATTAGTCAGATTATATGTGGAATCCTTACTGAGAAGATTACCATTTTCCTGCCAACCTTCAAATGTCCAGCCTTGCTTGCTGACAGCTTGTATCTTAAGACTATCGCCATCATTAACAAACTGCGAAGCCGTTATGCTTCCCGCCTCACCATGATTACTCTTGAGCGTTACATAATGTGTATCCTTGGTAAACTTCGCTACAAGTGTAATATTAGAATTAATATTACTGTGCGTATACTTAGCCTGATTGCTAAGAAGCTTTCCGTCAAGATACCAGCCTGCAAATCTATAAGTTATATTCGGTGCAGCAAGAACCGTCATGCTTCCTCCTGCCGCAACAGATCCACCGCCATTTACATTACCGCCATCATATGGATCCGCAACTACAGAAACGGAGTAATCCGTATCAATTATATTTACATAGGCAGTTGCAGAAAACGAAGGGTCCTGAACCGAAGTTGCCGTAACACGAATATTTCGAGACCTTTCAGATGTTGAAACATGTAAAATACCGTCACCATCTACATATGTATCCGATGCTGAATTACCATTAACCTCCCATGTTACGGATGTATTAGGATTATTCTCACCACGAACTACCGCTGTAAATCTCTGAACCGAACCCGTAGCTGCACTTACATTAGCCGGTGACACCGATATGCCATCAATATGAGGGGTCAGGCTCTCCAAATTGAAAGACAAGTTAACAGTTAAACCATAAATAAGATCAGGATCGGAAGTGTCACCGAATCTTATGGTTGCTGAATGCGAACCACTGGCAACAGTTGTGTTTGGGAGAATATAAAAGGTACGTGATTCACCTACTCTCATATACAGATTACTGGGCGCATTAACTGTAAATGCCTGCTCAATGTCACTTTCATTCCAAAATAATGATACATCCCTCGTAGATTCATTCTTAATTACAAGCGGATAATACTCAACTAACTGATTCTTTGTAAGCGAACCAAAGCTGACATTTTTCGTATATGTTGTCAGATTATATCCTACTCCGACAACCGGATCGGGTTCGTCAACATCCTCGGAATCCACATCTAAATCCGGTGATGGATCTACATTTTCATCGCCTACATCCACTTCGTCCCATTCGTCCTCCACTATTTCTTCGTTCTCTTCGGCATAAATACCTGTAGAAGCAAAGTAAGTGTTAGTCGTTCCGATAAGCACAAATATCATCAGAAAACATAGCAATCTCTTAATTCTTACAACAACTTTTTTCTCCATAGACACACCTCATACTAAAACTAACAGAGCTCTAGTCTATTAATAGCTGAAAAGATAGCTCTTACCGACGCCCTTGTAATATTGCTGCTTTCTCCAACACCATATGTAACATTACCTGTATTGGCATCAAGTAGATGTATATAAGCTGCAGCCTTTGAATTAGAACCTGACTGAAGGGCATGCTCCGAGAAATCAAGGATTTTGATATCAAAATTATATTCTTCCTGAATTGCGCGCTTCACAGCATCAATCGGACCGTTACCTACACCCTCTATAGTCTTACTTACTCCATGATCGGTATACTCAACCGTAACCTTTGTATCAAAACTTGTCTCAACCTCTCCACTAAGGTCATCAACCTTAAGCTTTCTAAAGTGTAGCGGTTCTTTTTTATCAATATACTCTTCCTGGAACTTAGCATTAATCTCATCAGGAGATACTTCACCCTGTTTCTCGGACAATGCCTGAATAACATTGGCGAATTCCTTATGCATTGCCTTAGGCAGCTTGTACCCAAAATATATATCCATAATAAAGGCAACTCCACCCTTACCGGACTGACTGTTGATACGCACAATTGGCTCATACTCTCTACCAATATCCGAAGGATCGATAGGAAGATACGGTACCTGCCAAATCTCACTATTCCTATCCTTCATCGCCTGAACACCCTTATTAATAGCATCCTGATGGCTACCGGAGAATGCTGTAAATACAAGCTTTCCGGCATATGGGTGGCGAGGATGAATCGGTATCTTGCAGCATCTCTCATAGATTTCGATTGATTCATTGATATGCTCAATAGCAAGTTCCGGATCTATTCCCTGAGAGAACATATTATATGCAACTACCATAATATCAAGATTACCTGTTCTCTCTCCATTACCAAAGAGTGTTCCCTCTACTCTGTCTGCTCCCGCAAGCAAAGCAAGTTCACAACTGGCTACACCTGTACCACGATCATTATGAGGATGGATACTGAGAATAATACTGTCTCTGTTTTCAAAATGCTTATTCATCCATTCAATCTGATCGGCATAGACATTCGGTGTTGTCATCTCTACTGTAGAAGGCAGATTGATTATAATTGGATTCTCAGGTGTTGCTCCCCACTCACGCTGTACTGCTGTACAAACCTCAAGGGCATAATCAACCTCTGTTCCCGTAAAGCTCTCAGGACTATATTCAAGTCTGATATTTCCCGGGAACTTTGCCGCACGTTCCTTTACCATCTTGGTTCCCGCAACTGCGATATCCAGAATCTCCTGCTTATTCTTATGGAAAACAACATCTCTTTGCAGGGTAGATGTCGAATTATATATATGCACAATTACATTCTTAATTCCTTCGATGGATTCAAATGTTCTCTCAACAAGTTCTTCTCTACACTGAACAAGAACCTGAACCCATACATCATCAGGAATAAGTTTACGATCAACAAGCTGTCTTAAGAAATCATATTCAATTTGACTTGCTGAAGGGAAGCCAATCTCAATTTCCTTGAATCCGAGTTTAACAAGATACTGAAAGAACTCAATCTTCTCATCAACTACCATTGGGTCAATGAGTGCCTGATTACCATCTCTAAGATCTACACTACACCAAATAGGGGCCTTCTCAATCTCCTTATTTGGCCATTCTCTTTCCGGATAATTAAGTACCGGATTTTTAACATAACGCTTATAATTCAACATGTTTTTCACCTCTGCATAACATAAATTGAGCCCACCGTTTGCGCCGGTAGGCTCGAAAAATTATTATTCACCCAGACCATTTTCTATAGCTGTAACTAATGCGCTCAATGCATCAGTCTCGTCCTCGCCGTCACATACTATCTCGATCTCGTCACCACATTTTACACATGCGCCAAGTACACTTAATACACTCTTTGCATTTGCTGTTGTCTCTCGAAACGAGAATGTTATTAATGATTTAAACTGCATAGCCTCCTTACATAGGATTCCTGCAGGTCTTAGATGTAGTCCTGTTGGATTTTTAATAACCACCTTCTGGCTAACCATATGAGTATACCTCCTAATCTGATAGTATATTCCTTCTAATATTGTAGCACCTTCCCGTCAAAAATACTACCTATTGTTATCACATATTATGACAGCGTGTCCTGGATAAGCTTCGCAAGTGCTTCTGCATCTGCCGAAATCTCTTCCTGGTTTCTGCCTTCAATCATTACTCTTACCTTAGGTTCTGTACCTGAAGGACGAATAAGTACCCTTCCTTCTCCGGCAAATTTCTCCTCAAGCTTTGCTATTGCATCTGCGATTTCAGGATAGTCCATATACTTATCCTTTTTATCATTTGCCACCTTTGCATTTACGAGTGCCTGCGGAAGCACAGTCATAACCTTTGAAAGTTCTGATAATGGCTTTCCTGTATCAACAAGCACCTGTAAAAGATGAAGTGCACTAAGCAATCCATCACCTGTTGTATTCTCATTAAGAAGAATTACATGTCCGGACTGTTCACCTCCAAGGCTTGCATCTATTTCCTTCATTCGCTCCAGAACATATCTGTCTCCAACCTTTGTCTGCTCAAGCTTAATATTTTTCTCTTTAGCCATAAGCGAGAATCCAAGATTTGACATAACAGTAACAACAATTGTATCGTTCTTGAGTTCTCCTCGCTGCTTCATATGATTTCCGACAATTGCCATAATCTGGTCACCGTCGACAGCCGTTCCCTTTTCATCAACAGCAAGAAGTCTGTCAGCATCACCATCAAAAGCTAGTCCGATTGCCGCCTTCTCAGCAACAACCCTCTCCATAAGTTCTTCCATATGTGTAGAACCACAATTTTCATTAATATTGGTTCCATCCGGATTATTATGAATTGCCACTACATCAGCGCCAAGCTTTTTAAGTGCGGCAAATGAAGTATAGTGACTTGCACCCTCAGCACAATCTATTACTATCTTCATACCCTTAAGATCAAGTGGTACCGACTCTACGGAATGATCAACATATTCCTCTCTCAGGTTATAATTATAATCGATTTTTCCTATATCCGTTCCGGTCGGAAAATTAACCCCTTCCATATTGTTTTTAATCAGATATTCAATCTTATCCTCAAGTTCATCACTTAGTTTATATCCATTTCCATCAAAAAACTTAATTCCATTGAATTCTACAGGATTATGGGAAGCCGAAATTACTACTCCTGCATCCATTTTATGTTTTCTTGTAAGATAAGCAACTGCCGGTGTTGGTACAACCCCAACATACACCGCATTGGCACCAACGCTACAGATTCCGGCCATAAGTGCATTGGCCAACATATCACCTGAAATTCTCGTATCACACCCAACCATAATAGTTGGCTTATGATTTGTAGCTCCCGCAAGAACCTGTGCCCCTGCCTGTCCAAGCTGCAAAGCAAGCATCGGTGTCAACTCATCATTCGCAACTCCTCTTACTCCGTCTGTTCCAAACAATCTAGCCATTCTGTAATCTCCTTAAAAATTACTGTTTTCTAACCCTTACTCTTACTGTATGAATACCATCAAGAGTAATTCCTTCAGGAAGTGTAACCGCAATCGGTATATCCATTTCACCAATTACAATTTCCGAATCTGTATCATTAAGATATTTTTCAACATCTACAACGCCCACTAACGAATCTTCATCAATCGAATTCAATGTCTCTCTAAGCCCGATTGCCTTTATCTCGACATTCTCGTCATCCACAAGTTCCATTTCGTAGCCTTCAGGAATATTGGTTATATGTATCTTTCCTGATGCAATTTCAAATGTATCCTGCTGATTCTTCTCAATAAATACAACTACATGTGCAACACTTTCTTTTTCCTCATCTACGATGGTAATTCCATCCGGCAGATAATCTTTAATATTAATATCTGCTGTTGCATCGGAATCACATCCTGTTATATCTACCGCATCCTCTACATCAATGGATGTCAAATTCTTAATAACAGTACTTCTACCTGCAACGGTAACAATACTTGGACTACAGTTAATCTCTCCTGTCATAGAGTAACCATCAAGAAGTGTACCCTTAACACCGCAACGTATCGGCAACGCCTTAGTCTGAAGAATTGATGCTGTTGTAGATACCTCCGTCATACTCATCGTAATTTTAGATGTATCAAGAATACTATCATCCTCATCATATAAATGAATCGGAAGCGAAATCTTAACATCACTTGTAGCATCATCAACATTTATCTCTACAGCCGCATACTTAACAGCCTCAACTACCGACTCAGGACCTGACACAATAACCACATTCTGCGCTGTTGTTGTCTGCCCCAGTATATAGCCTGTACCCGGTGTATTCTGAACCTTAACCTCAATTGGTATCTGATGCTTACTGATATTCTCTACATTCACAAGAACATACTGACTATCAGCTTTTACACTTTCTATATTGTCATTTGTCTTAGTTGTATTTAACTCAATCGGAACGCGATTGTCCTCAGTAATCTTTGTCAAATCAGCCGTTGCGATAATATCTGTATTAGAAAAAGATGTCAACGCCGAACGTGTTCCTCTTACTGTAACTCTTATTCTATCGGAACCCTCTGCCACCTCAACATACTTTCCGGCCGAAGTAAGAGAGTTCATATTCTGTAACTGCACCGTTATATTATATCCATTCTGTGATACAGGATCATTTATATTAATTCCGATGAGCCATAGTACAATAGCACATAAGAGCGCAACAATTTTAAGTCCCAGATTATTGGTCAGTTTTTTTGCCATACTTAGCTACCTTACCTTTCCATAATCCACGCTTTTTATCCTCTGTCTGCTTATTCTGAATACTCTCAAGCTTAACCTCAAGATCCTCAGCATTCAGACCTCTGGATAACTTTCCGTCATATGCCACACTAATCGAACCGGTCTCCTCAGATACAATTACTATCATTGAATCGGTTGCCTCTGACATACCCACACCTGCACGATGTCTTGTTCCCAATTCCTTCGATAGGAACATATTATCCGATAAAGGCAGATAACAGGTTGCAGAAGTAATTCTGTCCCCATCAATAATAACTGCACCATCATGAAGTGGTGTATTATGCTCGAAAATATTAATCAAAAGCTCACTTGTTACAATACCATCTACAGCAATACCCGTCTGCTCATATTCCTTAAGGCTGTCATTCTGTCGTACTACAATAAGTGCACCGGTTCTAACCTTTCCCATCTCCACGCATGCACGCGTAATTTCACGAATTGTTTTATCCGAAAAAAGACCCGATTCTCCTCTGTTAAGTTCCAAATGAAAAACAGAAGAGAGGTTCTTTCTTCCCAACTCTTCAAGAGCTCTTCTAAGCTCCGGCTGTAAAACGATTATTATTGCTATTATTGCTATTGAGAAAACATTTTTGAATATCCAGAGTATAGTATTCATCTCAAAAAAGGCCGCAATTAATACAAATATCAAAATAAAGATTACGCCCCTAAGCAATGACCATGCTTTGGTATTTTTAATCCATAAAATGATATGGTATGCGATAAATGAGAGAATCAGAATCTCTACTATATCTGTAAATTGAATTGTAGGAATACGCAGATTAACGAGATATCGCTCTGCAAATGCCCTGATCTGTTCCATGATTTACTCTATTTCTTAATTGTCCTTGTTGCTCCGTTAGCAGTATGAACTGTTCTTGTCTGACCACCTGCCGAAGCTCTTGCTCCTGTACTTCGGGAGCTACCTCTGTCTGAACGTGCTGTATTTATCTTTTTTACTCTTCTGTTAGGCATGGCAACCGTAACCTTCGGCACTGCCTTAACATAATAGTAATAATCTTCATCCTCAAATTGAAGCTTCTCTGTTTTCTTATAATCAAGATGGAAGGAGAACAACTGCAGGAATAATCCCACCGCTGCAGATAAAATACTTCCAAGAATGATTCCTATTATTGAGAAATTCAAATCAAAAATCAAATCGCAGATGAGAAGCAATACCATCTCAACTACTACACCTGCTCCAATGGCTATTGTCCATGAATAATCAACCGACAACCTTCTTAACAGATACACGATAATCAGTGTAAAACAGAAGATGGCTATTGTTACGAACATTGCCTTGTCCCCAATCATTCCGTCCACAATGTAACGAATTCTTGAGACCATATTTCCATCATCAATAGTTGCAATCGTTGTAGCATTTTCAGATGTAAAGGCAATAAGATGCGAAATAGCTACACCACAACCGATTGATATGATTGATACCGGACCGCCAAACAGGCCAACAGCTATAGGCAATACATAAGGTATTTTTAACATAAAAAGAATCGGTGTAAGCAGGATAACAACCGTCTCATTTGGTACAAATCTGATATATAACAGGAACATAAGAAACAGAACTACCGCTGTCACTAACGCCATCTCCATTGCTAATGCATACATATGCAACAGAATAAACATTCCCGCTAACAGCGCCATAATTGTCATCGGCATAAACGAACACAATAACGCAACTACCAGCACAACAGTAATGCTGTCCAACCTCTCCATATATCCCATCTTGTTGTTAATAACAGCGAAAACAACAAGCGCAAGTAAAAACTTAAGAATTGGATTAATATATACTTCATTTTTCGAATAAAAGCGCTGTATTGCAGCCTTTATTTCAACTATTCCTGACATAATACTTCCTTAAAAATTACATTTTTTCAACTTTTTTGAGATTGGCATAATAATTCTTCAGACTCTTTCTTGCCCTTGAATATCTATATACCGCCAAAATATAAGTTATAATTACATAAATGACCATACAGGTTGCAAACAGTGTTCCAATGCGTTTAGCTATTCCCACAAAGTCAATATTGTAAATCTCTTCCATAATTGTCTCAAAATTATAGAAAAGCACAATTCCCATAATCGACATAAACGCAACAGTTCCGGCAACAATAGATTTCAGCAATTGTGCACTTATATAATCTGAACGGAAATAGTTTGCAATCGGAACATATTTTTTACCTTCACCATTTTCATATGATGCAAGTTTGGTCATTAGAATTAGTTTTTCTTCGTCAACCATAATTCCTCCGAACTATGAGTCCAGGAAACGCATCTTTGGATTAGTCTTTTCCTGCTTAGGCTTCTGAGGTGTAGCGGCTGTACCACGACCTGCTGCCATTACTCTGCTAAACGACTGTGTCATATCTCTCTTACAGTCATCACAATATCTTCCGGACTTAATCATTCTTCCACACTTCTCACAGTTAAGTCCAACTGTCGAATCATCAGAGAATTCAAGTCTCTCTTCTCTTACCCACTGTCTAATCTGATCAACCGGAACCTCACATGCATCAGAAACAGTTCTTATATCGCTGTGTCTGTTCTCCTGAACATATTTTTTAACCCTCTGGAATTCTGCCTCAAGCTCCTCACGACATGCCGGACAAACAATAGGTCCTACGACATAATTAAAGAGTTTTTTACATTTTCTACAGTTTCTAACGTTCATAGTCTGTCTCCCTCCTTGTTTCCGTTTAGTCGCCAAAATCAGGCTATAAGCCTCTGCCAATGGCAACCGTCAGAAAAAAGATATTCTTTACTCCTACCTGCCGACATAAGCGCGATATTGCATCAATTGTCGCTCCGGTAGTATATATATCATCTATGATTACAATCGTTTCTAATTTTACACCATTTGAGCCTATTATAAAAGCCTTTTTTAGATTATTTATGCGCCCTTCTTCATTCAGATTTTTAAGCGGAACCGTTGCTTTGCATCTTAATATAAAATCATTTGCAACAGGGATATTGAATATGGCAGATAATTCTCTCGCAAATACCTCCGCCTGATTATAACCCCTTTTCCTCATCCTTTTCTTATGTATCGGAACCGGAACAAAAGCATCCGGCTTCAGTTCTTTCAGAGTTTTTCCGAGTACTTTGTATGCATAAGCCGCATAAAACCTCGCATATTCTGCTCTGCCAGCATATTTGAATCGGTAAAGACTCAATTTAACTTCGCTATATTCAAAGATTGCAAAGCCTCTGTCAAAGTAATGTATTTTTCTGCTACAGTCATAGCAGTAAATACCATTCGTTCCTCTCAGACTTTTTCCGCATTTTAGGCAGGTCTCTCTTCCTATAGGCCGAATTTTATTAGCACAACCACCGCACAGCAGCCTACCGGACGGAATAATACTATCACACAGTGCACATCTCGGCGGAAAAAGTAAATCTATCAATCTGCTCTTTATCAAATCAATCCTTCAACTTCTCTTATACGTGAAGCCAATCCCGAATATCTCTTTTTTTCATTTGCATTGTTAATCATGGTATCTATCGTGTCACGACTCCCCAGTATTGTGACACACTTTTTTGCCCTGGTAACACCGGTGTAAAGCAGATTCCTGTTAAGAAGCTGCCTTGGCCCTCCGAGCAATGGCATTATTATTGCAGGATACTCGCTACCCTGTGATTTATGAATTGTAACAGCATAGGCCAGTTCAAGTTCATCCAAACCATTAAACGAATATGTCACCTGACGCTTATCATCAAATTCAACAACCAGATTTTGTAGCGGTTTATTAATCGCTATTATCGTACCGATATCACCATTGAAGACTCCCATACCTTTATCAGCAGCTATTCCGTACGAGCTCATAATCTCCCATTCGAGATTATAATTATTCTTTATCTGCATTACCTTATCGCCAACACGAAACAGGTTCTCACCATAATTTATTTCCTCTTTATCACGCGACTGCGGATTAATATACTGCTGAAGAATCTTATTAAGCGCTTCAACTCCAAGTGCACCAATCCTTGTAGGCGTAAGCACCTGAATCTGCATAGGCGAAGCCTCAACATATCCGGGAAGCTTCTTGGTAATTAATTCCACCATATGCTTATATATAACCTTCGCATCATTTCTTTCAAGAAAAAAGAAATCTCTGCTCTTATTATCAAGCTGTATCTTCTCACCGGAATTAATCTTGTGCGCATTCATTACAATGTCACTTTCAGCAGCCTGTCTGAAAATCCTCGTTAAGGTTGCCCTGGGATAGGCATCTGTACTAATTAGATCATGTAGCACCTGTCCCGGCCCAACACTTGGAAGCTGATTGTCATCACCAACAATTATGAGTCGGGTTCCCGGAATAATTGCCTTTAACAGGGCATAAAACAGATTAATGTCTACCATCGATGCTTCATCTATGATAATTGCATCCGCTTCCAGCGGATTGTCGGCATTTCGTTCAAACCTGGCCATATTGCCACTCTCAGCAGATGCACCGTTTAATTCAAGCATTCTGTGTATTGTACGCGCCTCGTAGCCGGTAGCCTCCGTCATTCGTTTAGCGGCTCTACCCGTTGGTGCTGCCAGCATTATATCCATACCCTCATCAACATAGTAATTAATGATACTGTTTATTGTTGTTGTTTTACCCGTACCCGGTCCACCGGTCAGAATCAGCACCCCGCTGGTAGCCGCTTTTCTGACTGCCATTCTTTGAAGCTCATCAAGCTCTATATCAAGCTTTGCCTCTATTTCACTTATCCTTCTTTCCAGCTTTTCCTCTGATACATTTACTGTATACGAAGCAAGATCATGCAGCATTGCAGCCGCACCCAGTTCCTCGTAATACATCACAGAAGAATAGTAGTGTACCTCACCCTCCGCTTCTTTTTTACTAATAAGCTTTTTATCTATAATCAGATTAGGTAACTCGGAGGCTATCACCGATTCCGGTACACCTAACAGTTCATAGCTTCGCATTATCAGCTCATCCTCAGGAAGATAAGTATGCCCGTCAATCGTTGCCTGTTTTAATACATACTGTATTCCACAGTGAATTCTAAACTGCGAATCAATCTCTATTCCTGCTATCTTGGCAATCTCATCAGCTTTTTTGAAACCAATACCGTCTATTTCATCGGCAAGTCTGTATGGATTCCGGCTAAGTATCATCCTTATGCTTTGACCATAATTTTCATATAACTTTATTGCCAGATTATTACTGATACCATACTTCTGAAGCAGCATTACGGTATCCCTCAAATCTTTTCGTTCTTCTAACTGTGTAGCTATCTCCCTTGCCTTTCTTTCGCTTATTCCGCTTATCTCTGCAAGACGTTCAGGCTCCTCCTCTATTATTCTGAAGGTATCTTTTCCGAACTTTTTGATTATTTTTTTTGCCGTTGAAGGACCTACACCTTTTACTGCGCCGGACGCAAGATATCTCTCCATATCCAGAATACCCGTCGGCTCAATAGCAATAATTGATGCACATTTAAACTGTGGTCCATAGGTAGGATGCTCCGTCCACTCGCCTGATATCTCAACAGTCTCTCCCTGACCAAACCCGGTAAAATTACCGGTACAGATAATATCATCATCCTCTGTACACAGTTCCAGCACACCATACCCATTGCTATCATTATAAAAAAGAAAATGGTCTATATAGCCCTGATAAGTTTCCATTAAATCTCCTGTATTGTTGATAATTTTTAGTCCAAATCTGTCCTTCCCGCTTAGCATAAAAAGACCACCCTACGGTGGTCTTTCTATTATCCTTCAATATTTCTCTTCATCTGTTCATATAACATTTGTGCCAGACCAAGACTGTTGGTCTCTGTTGACTGGGAAGCCAGTTCCTGAAGTGTAGAATCTTTAAAGAAATCGACCAGATTTGAAGTGGATTGATCGTTTGATTCCTTTGTATCAACCGTCTTCCACATTTGCTTAAATACCTGCTCTAAGAAATACGACTCGAACTGTTTGCAGGCATCCATCAGTTCCTTGTCTGTTGCCTCCGAATTTGCAGAGTTAGCAACATTTTTAAGTTTATCGGCTTTTAATTCGTTTGCCTTCTGACTTGCAAAATCAGAATAAACGGAAGTAAGCCCACTAATATCTATTGTACTCATATATTGCCTCCGTATGCTTCCAAAAGCAAAACCATCAGCTATTACCCAAGTAAGATAAATTACTAACTACTATCTTCTAAGGTTATTTGCAGTTTCCATCATTGAATCGGTTGTTGTGATTGCTCTACTGTTCATCTCATAAGCACGCTGAGCAACAATCATATTAACCATTTCATCTACTACCTGAACACTTGAGCCTTCAAGATATCCCTGTAGAACACGGCTTCTGTCAAGATTAGCATTTCTTGATTCATTCATTGCCTGACCACTGGCTTCGGTTGCTCCGTACATCGTGTCATTAACCTTCTCAAGTCCTGACGGATTATTGAACTGATACAAACCAATCTGGATACCTATAGGCTGAGCATTATTATTGGCATCCGGATAACAAAGACGTCCCTCAGCATCTACAGATATTTTGCTTGCAGAATAAGTATTAGTATTAATAGCAATCGGTCTTCCATTTGTATCAAGTACCGGAAGTCCATCGGATGTAGATAACATCAATGAATTCCTACCGTTTGTATTAAAAAGGAAATTACCATTTCTTGTATATTTTGTTGAACCATCAATATCTCTAACAGCAAAGAAACCTTTTCCTTCGATTGCAAATGCTGTATCTGACTCTGATGCAAGAAGTGCACCCTGCTTAAAATTTGATGTTACTGACGAGTTACGCACACCAAGACCTACCTGTGCGCTAATCGGCTTATGCTCACCGTTAGCCGTTGTAGTCTCTGTCTGCATTCTCTGATAGAGAAGAGACTTAAACTCAGCTGTCTCTGCCTTATAACCTGTTGAATTAACATTAGCAAGATTATTGGCGATTACATCCAGATTAGTCTGTTGTGCAATCATACCACTTGCTGCTGACCATAATGATCTAACCATATTCTTTACCTCCCAGAAATTCGCATTCCGTGCGGTCTTTACAATTCCATCCCTGTACCACTATTGAATATATCGGCTAGTTTTATACTTTTCCTAACTGTGTAGATGCAATTTGTGCTGTATTATCAATTGTAGTTATAATCTTCTGATTACTTTCATACTGTCTTGATACAGATATCATCTCTACCATTTCCTGAACAACCTGGACATTCGATGTCTCTAAATATCCCTGACGGATTGTACCGAAGTATTCCGCCTCAGTAGCTCCTTCTACAGGCTGATAGTAATTCTCTCCATAATGCTCTATATAGTTATAATCAGCAAAATTGGTTATTTTAATCTTATCTACCTGAACACCACCCTGAGTAATGAAACCAAGTTCATCAATCTTCACTTCCTGTTTAGGATCAATCTTTACTCTTCCCTTTTCACCAAGGACATAATCACCATCCTTAGTCATAAGATATCCATCCGTGCTGGCAACAAATGCACCGTCTCTTGTATACTTTGTGCTTGTCTCGCCACCCTTATTAGTGAATTCTATGTTAAAAAAACCATCCCCTGTAATAGCAAGATCATACGTATTACCTGTAACCTTTAATGGTCCCTGCAGATAATCTGTGTAATTCTCGCCAATCTTAACACCAAGATTAGCTGTACCTATATGTCTTGGAAGATTACCCGGTTCAGATGCATCCTTAATCTTAAGAGCAAGTACCGTATCAAAGGCCTGACTTGTCGCACCTTCCTTTTTATATCCGTTAGTGTCGGCATTAGCAAGGTTATTGGTGAGCACATCCATTCTATGCTGTTCATTAATCATACCGGTATATGCGGTATATAAGCCTTTGTACATACATTAATCTCCTATTAATCTTCTCTATATCCTGACAGGAATTCAACATACTTACCTGTACCTATAGCAACAGCTGTCATAGGTTCCTCGGCAGTCATTGTTGTAATACCTGTTTTTGAACAGATTAAATCCTCAAGTCCATTAAGAAGACTTCCGCCACCTGTAAGTACAATACCCCTGTCAGCAATATCCGCTGCAAGTTCCGGTGGAGTCTTCTCAAGTACGCTATGAATACATTCAACAATCTTAGATGTTGTATCTCTAAGCGCCTCTTCAGTATCTTCACTCGAAATCTTAAGTACACGAGGAAGACCGGTTACAAGGTTACGACCCTTAACATCATAGTAAGCAGGCTCAGCTCTCTTAAATGCTGCTCCGATATTAATCTTAATATCTTCTGCCATTCGTTCACCGATGAGCAGGTTATACTTCTTACGCATATATCTTACTATTGCTTCATCAAAGTCATCGCCCGCAATCTTAATCGAATCACTTACTACTGTTCCGCCAAGTGAAATAACCGCAACGTCAGTAGTACCACCACCTATATCAACAATCATATTTCCACATGGCTTAGATATATCTATTCCGGCACCAATTGCTGCCGCAATTGGTTCCTCAATAATAGCTACTTCTCTGGCACCTGCCTGATATGTAGCATCCTCTACTGCCTTTTTCTCAACTTCTGTAACACCACTTGGCACACAGACAGCGATACGAGGCTTACGCAGGCTTCTTCTGCCTACTGCCTTCTGGATGAAATATTTCATCATCTTCTCAGTAACTGTATAATCCGAGATTACACCCTGTCTAAGAGGACGAACTGCGACAATATTACCCGGTGTACGACCAAGCATTAATCTTGCCTCTTCTCCAATCGCCTTAATTTTATTTGTATCTCTATCAAATGCAACAACAGATGGCTCTTTGAGCACTACACCCTTACCTCTGATGTATACAAGAATACTCGCTGTACCTAAATCTATTCCTATATCAGTAGCCTGCATATCTTAACCCCTTTCTGGATTATTTACATGAAAATTCCATAATATTATACTCGAAAATTATCCATTGTAAAAGGGTGTATTAGCAACTTAATTGATTTTTAACAAATTTATACCGAATAATACAGAAACGCACGGTTGCGTTATTTTATTTTATCGCTTCCGTGCGTTCCTATAATGATTATCGGCTAAGTGTATTATTTACTTTAGCACTATTTCCCTTATAAATTGTCATCCGGTAAATATATGAAATTCTTTTTGCCATATAGACTTATAACATCCTGCTTATATACTGACCTGTATAAGATTCCTTAACCTTAGCCACTTCCTCAGGTGTACCTGTCGCAACTATCGTTCCACCCTTGTCTCCTCCTTCGGGGCCAAGGTCGATGATATAATCTGCTGTCTTGATAACATCCAGATTATGCTCGATTACAACAACAGTATTGCCACCCTTAACAAGCTTCTGCAATATCTCAACCAGCTTGGCCACATCTTCAAAATGAAGACCTGTTGTCGGCTCATCAAGAATATATATAGTCTTACCTGTAGATGTACGACTAAGCTCTGTCGCCAGCTTTATTCTCTGTGCCTCTCCACCTGACAGCGTTGTCGATGGCTGTCCAAGCTTAACATATCCAAGTCCTACATCATACAGCGTCTGTACCTTTTTACGAATTTTAGGAACATTCTCAAAGAAGGTCAACGCTTCTTCTACTGTCATATCCAGCACATCAAAGATGTTCTTACCCTTATACCTTACATCAAGTGTTTCTCTATTGTATCTTTTTCCTTTACATACCTCACACGGAACATAAACATCGGATAAGAAATGCATCTCAATCTTAACAATTCCGTCTCCGGAGCAGGCTTCACAGCGTCCGCCCTTAACATTAAAGGAAAATCTACCCTTAGTATATCCCTTAGCCTTTGCATCAGGCGTTTCAGCATATAAATCCCTAATTAAATCAAACATTCCGGTATAAGTAGCCGGATTTGATCTTGGTGTACGTCCAATCGGCGACTGGTCAATATCAATTATCTTGTCAAGCGCTTCTGTTCCGGTAATCGAATCATGCTTACCGGCAACTGTCCTCGCTCTGTTAAGCTTCTTAGCCAGACTCTTATACAAAATCTCATTAATAAGCGAGCTCTTACCTGAACCTGACACACCGGTAATACAAGTCATTACACCTGTAGGAATATCAACATCAACCTTCTTCAGATTATTCTCCCTTGCGCCATGAACGGTAATCCATCCTGTAGGTGTCTTCCTCTCTGCCGGTACTTCTATTTTTCTTTTACCGCTAAGATACTGACCGGTAATGGACTCCGGCACCTTCATAATCTCTTCTGCAGTACCCATAGCCACAACCTCACCGCCATGGCTTCCTGCTCCCGGTCCGATATCCACAATACAATCTGCTGCACGCATTGTATCTTCATCATGCTCTACAACAATAAGTGTGTTACCAAGATCCCTGAGATGCTTAAGCGTACCGAGAAGCTTATCATTATCTCGCTGATGCAGACCTATGCTTGGCTCATCAAGAATATAGCATACTCCAACAAGTCCCGAACCAATCTGTGTTGCAAGCCTTATTCTCTGTGCCTCTCCGCCTGAAAGCGTAGATGCTGTTCTTGCCAGCGTAAGATAATCAAGACCTACATCCATAAGAAAACCAACTCTTGCATTAATTTCCTTAAGCACCTGCGCGCCTATAAGCTGCTGTGTCTCGGTAAGTTTTAGTCCATTAAGGAACATCTGCAAATCAGAAATGGACATTGAAGTTATCTCAAAAATATTTTTATCCTGAACAGTTACCGCCAAAGACTCTCTCTTAAGTCTCATTCCCTTACATGTCGGACATGGGGTAATGCTCATAAGTTCTTCATATTCCTGCTTCATGGTATCAGAAAAAGTCTCTCTGTATCTTCTCATCATATTATTAATGAGTCCCTCGAATACAGTCGGGTAATCTCCCACACCTCTCTGTCCTTCATAGTGAACAATGACCTCTTTCGCTCCTATACCATATATGAGCATATCCTGAACATCCTGTGAAAGTTTTTCAAACGGTGTATCAAGTGAAAAGCCATAAGCCTTAGACAGTGCAATTAGTAATGCATGTGTAAAGCTTCCCTGTTTAAGGCTTGACTGCCATCCCATACATGATATTGCTCCCTCATGAATGCTTAAGCTTCTGTCTGGGATAAGCAGCTCCGGATCAAATTCCATTCTGTAGCCAAGACCGGCACACTCCGGACAGGCGCCAAAAGGATTATTAAAGGAAAAACTTCTCGGCTCTATTTCAGCAATGCTTATGCCACAATCCGGACATGCAAAGCTGTCAGAAAAATTAATCGGCTCACCATCTACAACATCTATTATTGCAAGACCTTCGCTAAGTCCCAACGCATTCTCAAGTGACCCTGCAAGTCTTGGTTCAATTCCTTCTCTAACAGCAAGTCTGTCAATTACTATTTCGATATGATGCTTTATATTTTTATCGAGAGTTATTTCTTCAGATGTATCATACATACTTCCATCCACAACAACTCGCACATATCCGGCTTTTCTGGCACTTTCAAGCACCTTCTCATGGCGTCCCTTTTTTCCCCTTACTACCGGAGCAAGTACCTGGAATCTGGTTCCCTCGCTAAGTTCCATAACACGATCTACCATTTGATCTACCGTCTGCTTAGCGATAACTTTCCCACATTCCGGGCAATGAGGTATACCAACACGGGCAAAAAGAAGTCTAAAATGATCATATATCTCTGTAACTGTTCCGACAGTAGAACGCGGATTCCTGTTGGTAGACTTCTGATCTATAGATATAGCCGGTGACAGCCCCTCTATCAGTTCAACATTAGGCTTCTCCATTTGCCCTAAGAACTGTCTGGCATAACTAGAAATAGACTCCATATATCTTCTCTGGCCTTCGGCATAGATTGTATCAAATGCAAGGGAGGATTTACCCGAGCCTGATAAGCCTGTTAATACAACAAACTTGTCTCTTGGAATATCTACATCAATGCCCTTTAAATTATGTTCCGCGGCCCCGCGAATCTTAATCACATTACTCATTTTCTCTATTCTCTCTTAATCTACCGACTTTAGTGTTATCAAACCGCTTAAGTTTGACTTTTTATTTTTCGGCAAGCTTCTTAATATCTATAAGCTTATCTCTAAGCTCTGCGGCTGTCTCGAAATCAAGCTCAGCTGCTGCCTTACGCATTTGCTTCTCAATCTTATCCATGAGTTTTTTAAGCTCATCGCCTGACATACTCTCCGGATCCTTCTCAAACCGCATCTCTTCCTTAGCAATCTCTTTGGTAATACTGATAAGCTCCCTAACCGCCTTCTTAATTGTAGTAGGGGTAATACCATGCTCCTCATTATACTGTTGCTGAATCGCACGCCTTCTATTGGTCTCACTTATAGCATTATGCATGGAATCCGTCATATTGTCAGCATACATTATTACATGACCTTCGCTATTTCTGGCTGCACGACCGATCGTCTGAACAAGTGAAGTCTCAGAACGAAGGAAGCCTTCTTTATCAGCGTCTAATATTGCCACAAGACTAATCTCAGGAATATCAAGACCCTCCCTAAGAAGGTTAATGCCGACCAATACATCAAACACATCAAGTCTCATATCCCTGATTATTGCAGCTCGCTCCATCGTATCAATATCTGCATGCAAATATCTTACCCTGATACCAACCTCCTTGAGGTAGTCTGTAAGATCTTCAGCCATATGCTTTGTAAGTGTTGTTATCAGCACCTTATTCTTATTAGCAGTTTCTTTCCTTATCTCACTAATCAGGTCATCAATCTGTCCCTCAGTCGGCCTGACATCAACAAGCGGATCAAGCAGGCCCGTTGGCCTTATAACCTGTTCTGCGCGCAGAAGCTCATGCTCCTCCTCATATGTATTTGGCGTCGCAGATACAAAAAGAACCTGATCAAGATGCTGTTCAAATTCATCAAAATTAAGAGGTCTGTTGTCAAGGGCTGACGGCAGTCTGAATCCATAGTCAACCAGAGTCGTCTTACGTGATCTGTCGCCTGCGTACATACCACCAATCTGAGGAATACTAATATGACTCTCATCAATAATAAGCAAATAATCATCAAAGAAATCCATAAGACAGTAAGGTGTCTCTCCCGGCTGTCTTCCTGCCATAGGTGCCGAGTAATTCTCTATTCCTGAGCAGAAACCGGTCTCTCTTAACATCTCCAGGTCAAAATTTGTTCTCTCTGAGATTCTCTGTGCTTCAATCAACTTATCGTTGCTTTTAAAAAACTGTATTCTATCCTTAAGCTCGTCCTCAATGCGCTCACATGCTGCATTTATTTTATCCTGCGCAATTACATAATGAGAAGCGGGGAAGATTGTTACATGTTCAAGAGTACACTGCATACGTCCTGTAATCGGGTCAACCTCAGATATTCTGTCTATCTCATCACCAAAAAATTCGACTCTTATAAGATTATCACTTCCCTGAGCAGGACATATCTCTATTGTATCGCCTCTTACCCTGAAGGTTGCGCGGTCTATATCATTCTCATTGCGGTCATATCGTATTGCTATAAGTTCTCTTATTACCTGATCTCTGTCCTTAATCTGACCCGGTCTTAACGAAACAACTAATTCCTTATATTCATCCGGACTTCCCAAACCATAGATACAGCTTACAGATGCAACTACAATTACATCTCTTCTCTCTGTAAGAGAGGCCGTCGCCGACAATCTAAGCTTATCTATCTCGTCATTAATAGAAGAGTCCTTGGCAATATATGTATCAGATGAGGGCACATAGGCTTCCGGCTGATAATAATCATAGTAGGATACGAAATACTCCACTGCGTTCTCAGGGAAGAACTCCTTCATCTCCGAATATAACTGGCCCGCAAGTGTCTTATTATGTGAAATAATCAGTGTAGGCTTATTAATTGCAGCAATTACATTAGCCATGGTAAAAGTCTTACCGGAGCCTGTAACACCAAGAAGAGTCTGAAACTGATTGCCCTCCTTAAAGCCCTTAACAAGTTGTTCAATTGCCTGCGGCTGGTCGCCGGTTGGTTTATATTCTGAATGTAATTTGAATTCCATAAAAAACAGCCTCCAATACGGAGACTATTTTACCACACTTTCATTTAATTGTACAGAACATTAGTTCGGTTGCATCGTTGCTACAATTTCTTTGGTCCTCAGTCATATTATCGCTACATTATTTATGCTTCTTAATAGCTTATAACATCCTACTTCTCAATCCGCGCCGTAGCACAATAATTCCTGACTCCTTTTCAGGTCTTTTATTGTGTTTCTCTCCTCATTCCGCGCTGCAATACAATAATTCCTGACTCCTTTTCAGTCTTTTATTGTGTTTCTCTTCTCATTCCGCGCTGCAACACAATATTTTCTTACTTCCTTTCAGGTTTTTATTGTGTTTCTCTTCTCAATTCGCGCCACAACACAATATTTTCTTACTTAACAAATATTTTTATTGCATCCAAACCAAAGCAATTAGATATTACACAATAATTTCTTGCTTACCCCATGGTTTTTATTGCATCCAGCCCCATTCCTATATCCATTCCTATATCCATTCCTATATGTGTAATTACAATCTTTCTATCAAAATATCTCATCATTAAATTTATGACATGCTTTTGACCTCAAGCGAGTAGATGAAATCCTTTTATTTACAATGATTTTTCGACCTTTTACACTACCGTGCGTACCGTTCGATACACGGCAGCTCAATCAACTTAACAAATAACACACCTTTCGGTGTAATAATCTAATATTGAGACTAGTTCGAATGCTGCTCATCTATACACTCCCCCGTTGCCTAGACATATTAAGAACTGCCCCCAGTTGAACTCTCACACCAAGAGTGCACGAGCTCAACTGAGTCACGCCCCATAAGTCGCCGCCACCCTTAAAAAGGGTGGCTCGAGACGCTGGGTATAACCCCTTGACACCGGGCAGCGTCTCAAGGCGCCTTTGACTTTCTCTTCGCTCAAGTCACTATTGCACTTGACGCGTTGCTTATGCCCATGAATGGGCGTTCGTACTACTT
>JAGHUN010000046.1 GCA_018064805.1 Candidatus Colinaster scatohippi | reverse complement strand
CCTGCTGCACAATCTCCGGCTATGATTGCACTCTTTGGTGAATCTGAATCATAAAGAACTATATTATTCTTCAATTCCATAAGCTTTGCTTCAGTATCCGCAAGCTTAGCCGAATCTGTTTCATTAAAGTCATATCCAAGCACTCTATTCGTCATACCAATAACAGCTCTGAAGTCGTCCAGTACTACCAACTGTCCTTCGAGTGCTGGATCATAGAGATCTGCGTAGCTTGTAATTTCTTTATCTATCTTATCCTTATTGACAACTATCGCACCTGCACCTCCCATATATGGAACAGAATGCTTATTCTCTGGATCGTAGGATGGATTTTTATAACTATCACCAATATTTGAGAAATTTGGAAGCTTCTCAAAATCAAGCTCTGCAAGCATATCCTGAGCTATCATCTGCTCAACCATATAATCACTTGGCTGAACGATATCATATGCACCAGGAGTCTCTGACTTTACTTTTGAGAGCATATCCTCATTAGAAGAAAAGGTTGACATATTAACCTTAATCCCGGTTTCTTTTTCAAACTTTTCAATTACTGAATCCGGAACATATTCAGTCCATACAAAAATGTTGAGTTCACCAGCTCCAGCTTTGGCACCACTTGTGTCAGTTGTGCTTCCACAGCCTGTTAACGCAGTTCCCATGATAGCTGTTGTAATTGCCAAAATTACTGCTAAAAGTCTTTTTTTCATAATAAGTTCCTCCTCGTTGCCTATTCAGGCTTTTTATGTCCTCCAGATAAAATGCCACTCTGTGTCAACGCCACAAGCACAACAGTTCCAATTAGAATCAATGTTGATAATGCATTTACATCCGGTGAAACACCACTCTTTATACTTTCCATAACCTTCAAAGGATATGTTTTGGTCTGTCCATTAACAAAATAGCTAATTATTACATCATCTATAGATAGTGTGAATGCAAGAAGCGCTCCACCTGCAATTCCCGGTGCTAGAACTGGAAGCGTAATTTCAAAAAAAGTAACCAGTCTATTAGCTCCTAAATCCATACTTGCTTCTTCGATTGAATTATCATATCCCGACAATCTGGCTCTAACATTAAAAATAACAAATGGCACACAGAAACTAACATGTGCAAGTATTAATGTCAGCATTCCTCTAGGAATATTTACTTTTGAGAAAATAGTAAGCAAAGCTATACCAATAACAATCTCTGGTATCACAACCGGGATATATAAAAGGCCGTTGATTAATCCCTTTCCCTTGAACTTATATCTATATATTCCTACTGCACCAAGCGTACCGATAATTGTTGCAAGCAGGGTACTTACTACTGCTATTATCATAGTATTGCCAAATGCCTGAAGCAGAGACGTATTATCCCAGAGCTTAATGTACCAATCGAAGGTAAAACCTTTCCAGCTAAGATAAGGTTTTGACTTGGTAGCATTAAAGGAATTTGCCACTACAACAGATATTGGCATAAACAGAAACAGATACATCAGCGTACAAAAAAGTACACTTACTCTTCTTTTCCTTTTTTCTTTTTTTACTCTTTTCATGCGACCTCCATCCTATAAACCGAGGCTATCCATATCTCCGCCCGCCTTTTGGTAGGCCTTAACCAAAATCAATGTTACAAGTATAAGTATTATTGAAAGAGCTGCTCCTAGTGGCCAATTGTTAGCACTCTTAAACTGTCTTTCAATCAGATTACCAATCATATCCGTATTACCACCACCCAGGATGTTAGATACAAAGAAATATCCTAAACATGGTATAAATACCATTATGCTTCCTGAGAAAATGCCACTTGATGTAAGCGGAATTATTATTTCAAAAAGTGTTCTTATTGGTCTTGCTCCAAGATCACCAGATGCCTCTAGTAAACTTCCATCCAGTTTTTCTATTGCTGTGTATAGTGGAAGAATCATAAATGGTATAAGGCAGTAGACCATACCAAGTACAGTAGTTCCAGTTTTATATAAAAAATCTACAGGTTCGGACACAATCTGTAACTTAAGTAACAATGAGTTTAGCCATCCAGAGTTCCCTAAAAATGTTCTCCATCCATAAATTCTTATAAGAGAATTTGTCCAGAAAGGAATTATTACAAGCATATATAATAGCTTTTTCTTTTTATTCTTTGTTCTGGCAATAATATAAGAAAAAGGATAACCAAGAAGTATGCATACCACTGTTGTAAGGAACGCAATTAGTAACGACTGTCCATATATCTTCATATAATCCGGAGAAACAAGTTTAGAATAATTCTCAGCTGTAAATCTATACACAACATTATAAAATTCGTCTGTTGAGCAAAAACTCATCACTAGTACAAAAATTAATGGAGCAAGCACGAGTCCTAACAGAAGAAGTGTTACAGGCCCCACAGTTACCAATGCTGGAAGCGTGTTTCCCCTGAATTCATGCTTTGATTTCTTTTTTTCCATAGCGCCTCTTTTCTAAGCCAGCCTTATTTCATCCAATGCCTTAAATATCTTATAACTATCGTTATGAATAAGTACGGCATCTTCAGGATTCCAATATGGATAGATCTTACTACCTATCTTAGGAAGTTCCTGACCTGCGAGTCTTTCAATCTTAAGTTCATTTCCATTTGGAAGTGAAACAATACATTTTAGTACCGAACCAACATATATGTAATCTTTTACGACTGCAACAAGTTCAAATCCCTCAATAGGTGTCTTAGAAAATCTCATTTTTTCTGGTCTTACTGAAACAGTAGCGTATTCAAGAATAGAAAAACTGTCATCACATCCAACTTTAACCGCACCATTTTCGAGAGTTACTGTTGCAACTCCATCGCTTATACTTGTCACACATCCATCATAAATATTGGTTTCACCTATAAAGGTAGCTACAAATCTTGTAGCGGGATGCTCATATATATCAGTTGGTGTTGCCAACTGATCAATCACTCCATCATGCATTACAGCAATTCTGTCACTCATTGTAAGTGCTTCTTCCTGATCATGCGTAACATAGATAAATGTAATATTTAGTTTTTTCTGCAATCGTTTAAGTTCCAACTGCATTTGCTTTCTTAATTTTAAGTCAAGGGCACCAAGTGGCTCATCCAATAGTAGTACTCTTGGTCGGTTAATTAGTGCTCTGGCAATGGCAACTCTTTGCTTCTGACCACCAGATAACTGACTTGGATATCTGTGTTCGAAACCAGATAACTGAACCATTTCCATCATTTCCAGCACTCTCTCTTTGATTTCCGTCTTAGGCACCTTTTTCATCTTTAAGCCATATGCTATGTTGTCAAATATTGTTTTATGAGGAAAGAGAGCATATGACTGAAATACTGTATTAACATTTCTTTCAAATGGCTCCTTTTCTTCTATAGGTTCGCCTTCAACTTTAATAGTTCCTGTCGTTGGCTCTTCAAAACCTGCAATCATTCTAAGTGTTGTAGTCTTACCACAACCAGAGGAACCAAGAAGCGTCAGGAATTCTCCCTCATCAACAGTGATATCGAGGTTCCTAACCACATGGTTGCTTCCGTATATTTTGTTTACACCCTCTATTTCAACTATTTTTCCCATGTGATCACCTCCGGATTAAAGTGCCTTTACTCCTCTTTCACCAGTACGAATTCTAATGGCATCTTCGACTTCTCTTATAAATATCTTTCCATCTCCAACATGATCTGTTGCGCAAACATCGCGAATCTTCATTATCACATCTTCAACAATCTTATCTTCTACCACTACTTCAACCTTAACCTTAGGAAGAAGATTAATTGTTGTCTTAAGGCCTTTCAACTCATTCACTGAACCCTCTGTGGAACCCTTTTGTGTACCACATCCCATCGCTGTTGAAAGTGTCATACCACCGCAGTGTACTTCATCAAGTACAGCTTTTACATCTTCAAGTTTTTCTGGTCTAATAATAATAATTAATTCTTTCATACTAATTCCTCCTGTCCATAAACAGAAAAAAGAGGGTTGTCTATGACAGCCCTCTTGCTTTGCGTTTTCTTTATTATGCTAAAAATATAATTCATAAATACTTACAAAACAACTAATCAAAATAACCATTTTTATACTCATTATTAAGTATTATTATTCCCTTTCCTTAATCATCTTAAATAGACTTACGCGGTTATTAATACCCAGTTTTCTATATATGTTGAGAATATGTTTTTTAAGCGTATTTTCTGTTATAGTGAGCACATCGCAAATGTCTGCATTATCCCTACCCTCCATAAGAAGTTTCAGTATTGTCTGCTCACGTCTGGTTATATTATATTTCTCCACAGCAGCCGTAATCGTCAGCTTATCTCCCAGAAGATTTCCACTTTTCTTATGCTGATATAACCTATATGCCAGGTGATCCTTCAGTATATCCAGAATAAAAATATCATCATACGCAAAATCATCTTTTCCAATTGTTCTATAAAAGGTTACCACTCCTACAAATTCCTTATTCCTTGCTAGAACCATTTGAAGCGAATAATGCCATCTGTTAGGCTGATAGACTTTTTTATAATATTCTGTCTCTTTTCTTTTTTCATCGGTCATAATATCTGTCTCTCTATAAATCAGAGTTTTACCGCTGTAGAGAATTCCCCTGCTGTAATCGATTTCATCATAGATTGTTGACATATCTTCCTCGAAATTGAATAGAACAGGGGAGGTCAATCTATTAGTTCCATCCGGACTTGCAAGATGAAAGTCCGCGCAATCAAAATCTATAAGCATTTTTATCTGCTCCAAAAACTGTTCCCTCATTTCATTCAAATTGTCCATAGTATAAATCTTGTATATCACGCTATTTAATAAAATCCAATCGTTAGTCTCAAGAGTTCTCATAACAACCTCCTAAATAAAAAAATGAGTGCCCTACTCTCGTAGAACGCTCTTGCCCTTCTGCTAGTAATTTACATTATCGACCTATTTCCTGTCAATAAATACCGTACAATATCTTATGCTTTGCATATAAAAAATCCATAACGCCACGCGGGAATCCTACCGATTTGCTCCGCAAATCGCTTGCCATCGCATACGATGGCTATGGGTTGGCTCCCATTTCATAGCATATTAAAAAGGACCATAGCATATGCTATGATCCTTTTTAATGAGCCACGCGGGAATCGCACCCGCGACAACTTGATTAAAAGTCAAGTGCTCTACCAACTGAGCTAGTAGCCCATTTAATTGCCATCTTTGGCGAAGGACGCTTCTGCTGTCCTGCAAGTCGACTCTTGTCGACCCTAGCTGGGCCAACTGGATTCGAACCAGCGAGTGTAGCAGTCAAAGTGCTATGCCTTACCGCTTGGCGATGGCCCAATGTTCTGGCCTAAGCCATCTCCGTATTATTGGCTCTTACAAGCCATATACAGAAAAAAAGCCTTGTGAAAAACACAAAACTTACAAGGTGGATACAGGGATTCGAACCCTGGGCCTCCAGAGCCACAATCTGGCGCGCTAACCAACTGCGCTATACCCACCATAATAAAAAAGTGTGCCCGAAGGGATTCGAACCCCCGACCCACGGCTTAGAAGGCCGTTGCTCTATCCAGCTGAGCTACGGACACATTTGGTTATGATAACCATCTTAATCCCATAAGAATTAAGAAAGCGGGTGATGGGAATCGAACCCACGTATCTAGCTTGGAAGGCTAGTGTTCTACCATTGAACTACACCCGCATATATAACTATATAATTGTCAAGTCGGGGTGACAGGATTCGAACCTGCGACCTCCTGGTCCCAAACCAGGCGCTCTAGCCAAGCTGAGCCACACCCCGTTTTTGTTCACCCTTATCCGTGACGCAAGTGTTATTATATAGTAGTAGTTTAATAATGTCAACACATTTTGCGTATTTTTTTAAACTTTTTTCAGACCCTCTTTTTACTACCTAAAAAGTCATTGCAATCACGGCAAAAAATGAAGCTGAGCGTCTATCTCACCTGCATCATCAATATCCATTGTGACATAAGATGGCTTCCTTCCCTCCTGTCTGGGATAAGTAAGCGATCCGGGATTAATTACAAGCATTCCGTTCTCACGCTCTATTACAGGACGATGTGTGTGTCCATAGAAAACAATGTCTGCTCCCCTGCTTTTTGCCTCATCCTTGAGCAGTTCATTTCCCATAGATATATAGTAATGGTGACCATGCGTAAGAAACGCTTTATGATTCCCTATTTTGAATTCCTCCTCTAATGGAATATTAGAAAAAAAATCATTATTCCCCGCAACCATATATACAGGGCACTCTGCTGCAGAAGAGATTGTATACTCACTCCCTTCTATATCCCCACAGTGAATAATCATATCAAGCGGTTCGTATTTCTTAACCAATTGAAGATACAAACTATTACTTCTATGTGTATCACTTACAACCAATATCTTCATTTTTACCTCTTAAACACATCATTAAATATATGAACAATTCCTGCCATCTGCATAGGCAGTTCCGCATTTTGCTACTGCCTTCCGCAAGGACATCTTACAATTTTTCTGCCAATATATCCTTCATCATGCAAAGAGCCTTCCCCCTATGACTGATTCTGTTTTTCTCATCAGGATCAAGTTCTGCGCTGTATACACCTCTGTCAGGAAGGTAGAAAATAGGATCATAGCCAAAACCATGCTCGCCCTTTTCTTCATATCCTATCGCTCCTTCATATGTAGCTTCGGCTTCGAGTTCGGTACCATCCGGCATAACACAGGCAATGGCGCAGACAAATCTTGCACTTCTGTCTTCATCAGGCACTCCCTCAAGTCTCTCTATAATCTTGGCATTCTTAATGCTATATGGAGTGTCCTCACCCAAATATCTCGCAGAGTAAATTCCCGGTTCACCATTAAGTGCATCTACCACAAGACCGGAATCATCAGCAAGCACAATATCCTCATAGCCTCTTTCCTTACACACAGCTGCTATAGCACGAGCCTTAATAAAGGAATTCTCCATGAAAGTTGTTCCATCCTCAACAACGTCAACCTCTATTCCGGCCTCCTTCATTGAGACAATATCTATATCGAAATCAGCCATTATCTCTCTGATTTCTCGCATCTTTCCCATATTACCGGTTGCAAAAACGATTCTCATGCCGTCCTCCAAATCTCAAACTTTAATATGTCTTAACCTTGACTTTTATCCCTCTTAGGTGGCTTAGGCCCCATAAATGAATAGAATCTTGTCATCATCATTCCGTTATATATCTTACGATTCTTATCAGCCTTCCTGCCTATATGCTTCTCTGCATCTTCATATGCAGTAATCATATAAAGCGACCAGCTGTCAAGCTCCTTATATCTATTACCGATTATGTCATATAATTCGCCTATTTTTTCTTTTTCATAGATTCTCTCACCATATGGTGGATTACAGATAACGAAACCATACTTCTTTGGATGACTTAAGTCTTCAACACTTCTTCTTTGGAAATGTATAAGCTTATCCACACCGGCAAGCTTAGCGTTTTCGCGTGATATCTTAACCATTTCATCATCGATATCATAGCCCTGAATATCTGTCTCAACATTCAAATCAACCATATCTCTGGCTTCATCATAAGCATCCTTCCATGTTCTGGCAGGAACAATATGTTCCCAGTCACATGCATTGAACTCACGATTCATTCCCGGTGCCATATTTGCTGCCATAAGTGCTGCTTCAATAGGTATTGTTCCACTACCACAGAACGGATCAACAAGAACTCTGTCCGCTCTCCATGGTGTCAGCATAATAAGCGCTGCTGCCAGATTCTCAGCAATCGGTGCTTTGGCTGTGAGCTTACGATATCCTCTTTTATGAAGCGAATCGCCTGTCGTATCAAGTCCAACAGTTACTTCATCCTTCATAATAAATACTCTTATAGGAAAGGCTTCACCGGTCTCCTCAAACCTCTGTACCGGATATGTCTCCTTCATCCTGTCAACCATAGCCTTTTTCATAATAGACTGAATATCAGACGGGCTAAAAAGTTTGCTTTTAACACTACTCGCTTTAGTAACCCAGAATTTACCATCCGAGGGAATATATTCTTCCCAAGGAAGTGCTTTGGTTCCCTGATAGAGATCCTCAAAGGAATATGCCATAAAACTACCTATTTTAATTAATACTCTTTCAGCAGTTCTTGACCAGATATTCACCCTGGCAATAGCCTCGGCATCACCTATAAATGTAACTCTTCCATCTTCAACCTTGACTATATCATACCCAAGGTCATCTATTTCTCTTTTAAGTATAGCCTCAAGTCCAAAATGACAAGGAGCCATAAGTTCCATTCTCTGTACCATTAAATCCTCTTTTTTCAAAAGTTATCTCTGATAAACTTGTATATTAATACAGCAGCCGCCCCTACGAAGATTATAGGCCATAATGCCTTTATTATCAGACCAAGCAGTGCAACCACGCCTACTATGGTTGCTATTCCAAGTCCCTTAATCATCCATAATGGCATAACAAACTGTTTTCCACGCCTTGTATTAATTGTGACCTTGTCACCTTCAGGAGATTCTGTCTTCTCCTCCTCTGTAACACCGGCACCACCAATACCTTTACTAGCAAGTATTGATTTAGCAATCAGCTTCGGATCTCCAAGCTCACCCAATACCTCTGCCTCACTTTTACCTTTTCTTACTTCTGTCTCTATATAACTCTGATAATATTCGACAGTTTCATTTATAAAATTGTAATCACCCACTGCGCTTATACTTCTGCGTAATGAATCAACAAATTCGACCTTATTCATTTAACTACCCCAAAGCAATGCCTGACCAATTGCCCACAAATAATTTAGAATGCCTGATGCTTAACAATCTGATACTCGTCATCCAGCTGATAATATGGACAGCTCTCATTATTGCCTGTCAGAAAACGCTGCATCTCATCTTCATCCAAATCTATATCACAGACATAATATTCATAATCCTCATCATATGTATAATTGATACATGTGTCACAGCAGGCCATAATTAATCCTCCGCCTTATTTTTTTCAAAAACAGGAACCAGATAGAAATATCCCAGTACTGCCGCAATCAAAACCCAGATTCCAATAAACTGAGATGTCGAAAGCGGACCAATACTTCCTCTGTAGTCATTTCTAAAGAATTCCACAAAAAACCTTCCAATACTATAAAGGGCAAGCCAGAGGAAAGTTGTCTGTCCTTTTTTTCTAGGTTTCGATGCATATATGAAAAGAATTGCTGCGATTATAAAATCTCCGACAGACATCATTATCTGTGTAGGAAGAAGCCTCACACCATTTGGTGCAAACGAAGAGTGCGTAAATATAATACCTATTTTGCTTGTTGTCTCCCTACCATAGCAGCATCCTGCAAGAAGACATCCTAAACGTCCAAAACCCTGAGCAAGCGCTACCGATGGTGCCATCAAATCAATGTAATCAACCGCATTAACCTTTTTAAGCTTACAGTACCCGATAACAGACAGAATTCCGCCCATAATACCACCGAATACAACAAAGCCCGATCCTGTTATATATTCCATAGGATTCTTAAGGAAATTACTAAATTCCGTTATTATAAAAAGAACCCTCGCAGCCATAAAACCAAGTACAACAGCTACAATCGTCATTCCATATATAAGGTCACCATTCATTCCACGCTTCTGTGCTCTTTTATCTCCGGTAAAAAGCGCTGCCATAACGCCAATACCTATCATCAGTCCATATCCGTGAATAGTAAATGGTCCTATACTGAATAAATCGTTATACATAATAATCTCCTATCCTATTACTAAACAGCATACTGCTGCCCGCATATTTTCAACGAGTCGCAGTGCCTTACAAAAGCATCTATTAATTATTTCTTGCTTTTACCATTGTCTTTCTTTGTTTGTCCCGGTGTCTTCTTTTTCGCATCATATATGCATATTGCTACAAATCCAAATACAGCCATAAGTGTAACCACAAGCCCCGCATAAAGTCCTTGTGGAGTATACTTAAGCTCTATTCGATGCTCTCCTTCACTTACCGGAACTGCAAGCATCATTTCGAGGAAAAGTTCACTCTCAACCTTATTTCCATCCACATACACCTTAAATCCCGGATCATAAGGAATACTAAATACCAGATAACCGTCTGATGAAGCTGTAACCGTTCCGGTCTGCTTTGTAGCCTTAAAGCTGTCAAACGAAACTGTGTCGTGGCCAAGCTTATTTACAAGTTCCTCATATACATCCACATTAAATCTGTAAAGCTTTGCCTTAAGATTAGCTCCATCCTCATCTTTAAGCGAAATCATACTTCCTGCATAATTATATCCCATATCGGCAATATAAGGATTCTTCATCTTTTCAAAAGATAACTCACCTGCATCGGTATCAGCCTTCAGAGTTTTAATCTTCTTAGTATTACAATATACATAATAGTATCCGTCTTCCGGAATTTCAAAATATGCCTGAGCCCCGCTTTCAGAATCAACATAAATATACAGATCATCTGTAGCACCAAGCATATGTGCGAGTTCATTCTGCCTTTCAACAGGTGTTATATCATCAGAAAAAATAAGCGGTTTTTCCTCTTCACTTTTTTCAAATACTTCAAAGGCAGTGTCCTTGTCATTTACCAGTTCGCTGACACGTGTGTCATTATCATGAATTACATATCCAAGTGGCAGGGTTAAATCATAACTGTAAAGAGAAATCTCATCTCGCTCATCAACCTTAGTCATCAATGTATTCTCAAGGTTACCTTCTTTTGACATCAAATACTTAGCAGAAAGCAATGCCCTTGTAAATGGCGTAAGGCCATCACTACAATAGAAAACCTTGCTGGCTCTCATTCCATAGTCCTGATAGAAATAGTTAACAAGACCATTGGATGTCGATGAGAACATAGAAAGCCCCGGATAATTCTGGAACATGGAATCATTATTGGAATTTCTCTTCTGTCTGTCAAACCTATAGAATTTGCCATCTGCTAATTCATTATATTCGTCATATATCTCATTATACTCCCCAAATTTTGACATATAGTTAGTTCTCGAAACAGTAGGAACACTCGTAAGCTTGGTATTAACCCCGGCTTCAATACACACTGCTAAGAGAAGCACTATAATAAGCCCTTCAGTCTTTTTTTCTCTTCGTCCAAGACACATGAGAATAAGATAAACCGCAAGCATAATAAGCGAAAGCAGGTAACTGCGTCCTGTAATCGCATCATCTTCAATTAGCTTCTGTGCTAATATTGTAAAACATAACACGCCCATACATACTGAGCCAATTTCTCTATTACTGAATTCTCTAATATTAAGATATGCTTCATAACATACTGTCAGCAACAAAATAATATATAAGAATGACTGTCTTGATGGCAATGAATCCGGATAATTAAACCCATGCCAAAGATATGCCATTACATTCGATGTAAAGCTTATAAGCATAAATGCAAGAAGAGCTACCTTGCAAGCCTTCTCTCTGAGCGGAACCTTTTTACACATAACATATAACGGAAAAAGAACCAGTACAGCTACAGAACAATATATATTAGGCCAATGATCAAGCCCTGTCTCAACCGCAACATCCATGAAATGTCTGCCTAATACATCAAATACGGTAAAGTAGGTCTTAGCCGTCGCCGGAAATGTGGTATTGGTAAACTTAGACAGCTGAAGAGCCAGCACTTCAGGTATAATCAGCACTGCCCCCATACATCCCGCTATCAGTGAATACACTGCAAAATCAATTAATGCTGCAAGCTTATTCTTAGCACCTGCAAGAAGTACTACAAAGAAATACAGTACAACGTAAATGCAGATCATAATGCAGAGATAATAATTAGAGAAGATTGCCAAGCCAAGTGCAATTGTATAAAGCTTAACCCCTTCACCATTTGCCAGTCTTTCAAGTCCAAGTATTACAAGCGGAGCCAAAAGAATCGGATCAAGCCACATAACATCCCAATTATAGGCTGCCATATATCCTGACAAAGCATAAAATGTACTAAAAAGAACAACACTCAAATCCTTCCTGTCAAACTTCTTAGCCAGATAATAAGCAAACGAAGCTCCACAACCACCAATTTTGACAATAACCATATAGCTGATAAATTCCATCAGACTCTTTTCCTTCCAAAGAAGGCTAAGCCAATTAGTCGGTGTGGCCAGATAATATGCATAAAGTGCTGTGTAATTGCTTCCTATTCCGGCATTCCATGAATATGTAAGATTACCTGCAACATTTGTCCCCTTAACAGCTCTGTAAAAATCTGTCAAAAACGGAAAATACTGATGATACATATCTATGTGCAAAAAACTTCTGTCTCCGAATGGATATATCTTTGCCACCATAAATATTACAAGCATTATAATAAATGGAATTACATAAGCAATAACATATATGTTGTTTTTTTCAAACCAATCCTGAATCTTTTTTTCCATCAGTTAATTAACTCCTAACCGCAGTTGCCGACAAAATGACATGTTCGTCATTTTATGCAATCTCTTCTTTCTGTCGCTCTGTATTATGGACGACAGACTAATTCCCCTGTACTATGCCTTTTTATCTAACCTATTATCTAAACAGCATATAATACTGAAGCTTCCTATAATCCGCCAATTCCTTATCCATCTCAGATAATTCATAGGTATTTCCCTGAATATCTGTCACTCCAAGTGTGCTGATTGAAGTATACTTTCTGCTAATACCAAGAATATATTCTTCATATTCGCTTAATTTTACGCCTGCTGTTTCCATCATCTTAACGCCAAGTATATTAGGGCTTATTTCAATATCTGTGGCCTCTTCAATGTCATAGTTTGCCCACATAAAGAAAGGAACCTTATACCTATTACGAAGTTCTTCTTCAGACAATGAACCTACAGATGTTCCATTATGCTTATATATTGGATTCACAACAGAATCCGCTGGCTGATGATCGCCAAAAAAGACAACAAGAGTTGGCTCATCATAATAAGAAAGATAATCAATAAACTCATTAAGCGACTCATCTGTCCTTTTTATCAAAGAAAGATACTGGTTAGTTACAAACTTATCAACACCATCAACCTTAACATCCGGCTCAAAGTTTTCAAAATAGTCCGTATATGAACCATGATTCTGCATAGTAACATTAAATACAAAGAGAGGCTTACCTTTCTCTTTCTCATTAAGGCTCTCTGCTATCTTCTCAAATCCTGCTCTATCACTAACGTATTTACGAATAATCTCCGCATCACGGAATTCTCTTTCAGATATAAATTCGTCAAAACCAAAGCAGTCGTATACAAGTGGTCTGTCCCATCCCTTAGCCTTATATGGATGTATTGCCAGAGTATCATAACCCTGATTTTTAAGCACTGAGGCTATAGATTCCTTATCACCCTTAACAAACTGCTGATAAGGAACACAACCATTCGGAAGCCAGGCCATAGAATTACCTGTAAGGAATTCAAATTCTGTATTGGCAGTGTTACCACCAAGTACCGATACATTCAAATATCCGGACACAGTATTATCAGCTCCGGCCATCATACTTCTTACAAAAGGCATTTCATCAACATTGGTATCATATTCCTGATTAAGTACCCTGATATCAGAGAAAGCTTCATCCATTATTACAATAATATTAGGACTGTTTTCACTAACCCTTGCATCTGTTACTACATCAGTTAAACCAATTTTCTTGTTCTTCTTTTTCTTTTGGTTAACAACTTCACCGTTTAACTTAAATTCACCGTCCTCATCGCTCCAGAGCACTTTGGATACGCCAAAGCCATTGCCATCCGCTTCTGTTGATAACAGCTCGATTGCTTTCTTATCAGAATATCCCTGAGGTTTATCGACCTTAAGATACTGGCACTCCATTAGAAATGCCACTATCGTTCCATCCTTATATGTCATGGTTGTCGGTGTAAAAAGCTTATCGTAGATACCATACTTCTTTACTGTTGTATCCTTCTGCACATAACTGACATAATTCCCCATAAAAATCAGTGCTACAACAAGACCTGCCAAAGAAGCAATAAGCTTAATTTTGTTTTTCCTGTCAATCTTATAATTAAACCAATGCACACCGACACATATTGCAATTGCAATCAATCCAATAATGATAACCTTGGCTTTAATCTTAAACTCATAATTATCTGCTACACTCAATGCAACCTTGATACTATAAATATCCCATGGCTGCACCGGTGCCGATCTAAAACCTATTACAAAATAGTCAAACAGGCCCACAAGATATGCGACTATAACTTCTGTCCTGACTGCCGCTCTTAAGCTTCCATATGCACAAAAAAGAATCAGCATGAGAATTTCCCAAAATGCCATATTGAGCACCTGTATATTCCACTTCATCTTCTCAAATGGATTCCTGATTAAGAACTCCATCATGAAATAGCTTGCAACGGGAATTACAAACATAATTAACACTGCAACAATATGCTTAATAAGCGCGGACGCTTTTTCTTTCCTTATAGCCTGCTGCTCTTTTTTCAATTGTTCTTCGCTTACTTTTACAAGCTTTCTTGACATTTATAGTTCTTCCTTACTATCGATTGCATTACCCTTATAGGCATAAGTTCACAACTTTGTATTATAGCATATAGTACCGGATATTGGAAATCCGAACTAATACGTTTGACTTTATAGTTTTTGGGATAACAACTACGAAAAAAGGACGATTGCATATGCAACCGCCCTCATACTTTTCAATTAATTATTTGATAATTAGAAAAGTCCCTTAATAGTGTTATATACACCATCTCCATCAAGACCATACTTAGCAACAAGTGCTGCTGCAGGACCTGACTCACCGAACTTATCATTCATACCAATCTTAGTAACCTTAACCGGATACTCTTCACATACAGCATCACATACTGCACTTCCAAGGCCACCGATTACTGAATGCTCTTCAACAGTAACAACCTTACCTGTCTTCTTAGCTGACTCGAGGATAATATCCTTATCAAGTGGCTTAATTGTATGGATGTTAATTACATCAGCTTCAATTCCATCTGCTGCAAGCTTCTCAGCTGCCTTCATAGCAGAATCAACACAGATACCAGTTGCAACAATTGTAACATCCTTACCATCACGAAGCTTAACGCCCTTGCCAATCTCAAACTTGTAATCAGCGCCTGTATTGAATACAGGAACAGCTGCACGTCCAAATCTAAGATATACCGGACCATCCATCTCAAGTGCTGCTCTAACAGCTGCCTTAGCTTCAATATCATCACTTGGAACGATAACTGTCATTCCGGGAATTGTACGCATAAGAGCGATATCCTCATTACACTGATGTGTAGCACCATCTTCACCTACTGTAATACCGGCATGAGTAGCACCAATCTTAACATTGAGGTGTGGGTAACCAATTGAGTTACGAACCTGCTCAAAGTTTCTTCCTGCAGCAAACATAGCAAATGAAGAAATGAATGGGATCTTACCACATGTAGCAAGACCAGCTGCGATACCGGTCATGTTACACTCAGCAATACCGCAGTCAATAAATCTGTCCGGATATGCCTTCTTAAATACACCGGTCTTAGTAGCTCCTGCAAGGTCTGCATCTAAAACAACTAACTCCGGGAAGTCTGCACCACACTCTGCAAGTGCGTTACCATAACTCTCTCTAGTAGCAATCTTCTTAATCTCTTCCATGCTTAGGCCTCCTTTAACTGCTCGTCGATCTTAGCAAGATCGTCCATAGCCTGCTTATACTCATCATCATTAGGAGCCTTACCA
>JAGHUN010000053.1 GCA_018064805.1 Candidatus Colinaster scatohippi | reverse complement strand
GCTAAGAGAGCTGATGGACAGTTCGTTAAGGCTGGTAATATTTTATACAGACAGCGCGGTACTAAGATTCATCCAGGTACTAATGTAGGTCGTGGTGGCGACGATACATTATTCGCACTTGTTGATGGGGTTCTCAGATTTGAGAGATTAGGAAGAGACAAGAAGCAGGCTTCTGTATATCCAGTAGAGAAGTAAGAATTTTATTTTGAGCTCCGGACAAATGTCTGGGGCTCTTTTTATCATTATAATTGAGGAATGATTATGTTTGCAGATAGAGCAACTATTTATGTAAGAAGTGGAAAAGGCGGAGATGGCCATGTTTCCTTCAGAAGAGAGAAATATGTACCAAATGGCGGACCTGACGGTGGCGACGGCGGAACCGGTGGCGATGTAATACTTAAAGTGGATAATGGAGTTAATACACTTGCTGATTACAGACATATTAGGAAATATCAGGCTGAACATGGCCAGGATGGCGGCAAAAAGAACTGTCGTGGAAAAAATGGTCAGGATATAATACTTAAAGTTCCGGAAGGTACAGTTGTCAAAGAAGCTGAATCGGGCAAGGTGATTGTGGATATGTCCGGGGATATGAAGGAATATGTGCTTTTGAAGGGTGGAAAAGGCGGAAATGGTAACCAGCATTACGCTACAAGTACAATGCAGGCCCCAAAGTATGCACAGCCGGGACAGCCTGCAATGGAACTTAATCTTCAGTTAGAACTTAAGGTTATTGCTGATGTTGGACTTGTTGGATTCCCTAATGTTGGTAAAAGTACCTTTTTGACTAAGGTATCTAATGCCAGACCGGAAATAGCTAATTATCACTTTACAACCCTTAGTCCACATCTTGGAGTAGTTGATCTTAAGGATGCCAAGGGATTTGTAGTTGCTGATATTCCGGGACTTATTGAGGGTGCAGCTGACGGTGTTGGTCTTGGTCATGAATTCCTTCGTCATATTGAGCGTACTAAGGTAATAATTCATGTAGTTGATGCAGCCGGTACAGAGGGCAGAGATCCTATTGAAGATATATATGCAATAAATAAGGAACTTGCTTTATATAATGAAGATTTGCCCAAGAGACCACAGATTATAGCAGCTAATAAGCTCGACATGATATTTGATGAAGATGAAAAAGAAGCAGTTCTTAATAAACTTTCTGATGAATTTGAGCCCCAGGGATATAAGGTATTTCCAATGAGTGCTATATCAGGTAGTGGAGTTCGTGAAATTCTGTATAAGGTTAGGGAAATGCTTGATTCCATTGATGACGCACCTGTCATTTTTGAGCAGGAATATTTCCCTGAGCTTATGATTGCAGGTAATGAGCCGTATACTGTTGAATATGATGCTGAGAATGATGAGTATGTTGTAGAAGGTCCACGTATTGAGAAGATGCTTGGGTATACTAATCTTGAAAGTGAAAAAGGTTTTGTTTTCTTCCAGAGATTCCTTAAAGAGAACGAGATTCTTGATAAACTTGAAGAACTTGGTATTGAAGATGGTGACACAGTAAGACTGTATGATTTGTCTTTTGAATATTATAAGTAATAGTGGAGGTTATTATGACCAGTAAACAGAGAGCCTATCTTAAGGGCCTGGCAATGAATGTTGATCCGATTTTTCAGGTAGGGAAGGGAAGCGTTACTCCTGAATATACTGAGGCTATCAGGGAGGCATTTAATACAAAAGAATTAATTAAAATTGCTGTGCTTAAGAATTGCCTTGACGACCCTAAGGGTATTGCGCAGGTGCTTGCAGATAGAACAGGATCTGAAGTAGTTCAGGTTATCGGTAAAAAGATTGTACTGTATAAAGCAAACAAGGATAACCCGAAAATCATGTTGCCTAAGTGATTGATAAATGTATTTTTATGGAGGATTAGCTATGGCTAAATCTAAAAAGGTTGGTATTTTGGGCGGTACCTTTAATCCAATACATACAGGTCATTTGATTTTGGCAGAGCACGCGTATAGTGAATTTGACCTGGACGAGAT
>JAGHUN010000129.1 GCA_018064805.1 Candidatus Colinaster scatohippi | reverse complement strand
GGAAGGATTATATCAGCGTTACCACATAGCCGTGCCATATTTGCAACAAATTCCTGATTGAATCCATAATAAAGAGAACCATTATCTGCCATTGCAGGGTCAACAATCAGCATTCCATTGTCCTTAAGAATTCGGTTATACATATCAAGAACATAATCAATTTGTGTTATACTTCCGAGATATCCGGTATATAGACAGTCAAATTTGAGACTTTCCTTTTCCCAGTGATTGATAATTCCGGGAATATCGTCTGTCAAATCCCTAATTGTATATCCGGTAAATCCGCCTGTATGTGTTGAAAGCACGGCTGAGGGCAAAATTGCAGTTTCAACGCCGCAAGCAGAGATAATCGGAAGAGCAACTGTAAGGGAGCACTGTCCATAGCAGGAAATATCTTGTATTGTAATAACTTTTTTATTAGTCATAATGGTAATCTCACTTTCCAAGTCCTTTATATGTAAAGATAATATATGTAAATTGATATTATTGTAATTGCCAATTTCAGACAAATTTATAATACCAGACAAAAATATAATAGTGCTATAACAAAAAAGTTCATAGTTTTTTAATGGACTTATTCCGGAATGTTTCTTTTTTCCCTATCTTATAGGTGATATACTTATACTACGAAAAATAGCGGAGGAAGTATGAATCTCAAAAAAAGACTGACAATCACCTTTATTTCATTAATGTCATTACCTGTAATACTAATGATTACGTCTATCATTGTGATGATAGTATACAGGAATCCGCAAGTGTCAAGATCCCTTGTTGTTGAGGCAATTTGGGTCATGGTAATTATTCTGATTATTTATGCAATTCTTTTGACAACCTGGGTAAATAGGGGAGTCTTTCTTCATATCAGAGAACTTAATACTGCTATGGATCATATATCAGAGGGTGACTTCGATTATGTTCTGGATGCTTCACAGGTTGATGGTGAGTTTGCGGAGCTTTTCAAAAGCTATGAGGATATGAGACTTCGTCTCAAAGAATCTTCGGAAGACCGTCTTAGGGATGAGGCTCAGAACAGAGAACTGATTAGCAATATTACACATGATCTCAAGACTCCGATTACATCAATCAAGGGATATGCGGAAGGTATTATAGATGGGGTTGCGGATACAGATGAGAAAAAGGATCGTTATATTCGTACTATTTATGATAAGACCAAGGATTTGGACAGGCTTTTAAATGAGCTGACATATTATTCAAGTATTGATAATAATAAGATTCCATATAATTTCCATAGAATTGATGTTGGTGAATTTTTTGCAGATTGTGTTGAAGAGGTTGGAATAGACCTTGAAAACAAAGATATAGAGTTGATATACGAGAATCTTCTTCAGCCGGGTACAAGAATTATTGCAGATCCAATCCAGCTTAGGAAGGTAATTAATAATATTATTGGTAACAGTGTTAAATATATGAATAAGTCTCATGGAGAGATTAGCATAAGACTTCTTGATGCAGTAGATAGTGTAAGAATTGAGATTGAGGACAATGGAAAAGGAATTGCCAGTAAGGATCTTAGTAACATTTTTGAAAGATTCTATAGAACGGATGCTTCAAGGAATTCTGCACAGGGCGGAAGTGGAATAGGTCTTTCCATAGTAAGAAAGATAATAGAGGATCATGGCGGATACATATGGGCAACGAGTAAGGAAGGCGAGGGAACCTGTATGCATTTTGTGATTCGTAAATATATTGAGGTCCCGGCTGATAATTCGGGCGATGAAAATAACATTGATTAAATTGAAATAAGACAGATATACGAGAGGTGACAATATGAGTAGAGTTTTAATCATTGAGGATGAAATGGCAATTGCCGAACTTGAGAAGGATTATCTTGAGCTTAGTGATTTTGAAGTAGATATAGAGAATTCCGGAGATACCGGTCTTCAGAAGGCTCTTAATGAGAATTATGACATTATAGTTCTTGATCTTATGCTTCCGGGAGTTGATGGCTTTGAAGTCTGTAAGAGAATCCGTGAAGAGAAGCAGATTCCAATTCTTATGGTATCAGCTAAGAAGGATGATATTGATAAAATAAGAGGACTTGGTCTTGGTGCAGATGATTATATGACAAAGCCCTTTAGTCCAAGTGAACTTGTAGCACGAGTAAAGGCGCATTTATCTCGTTATGAGAGACTGATGGCTTCTAATCAGAGAGTTAATGATATTATTGAGATTCGTGGAATTAAGATAGATAAGACAGCAAGAAGAGTATATATTAATGGCGAAGAGAAGCAGTTTACAACTAAGGAATTCGATCTGCTTACCTTTTTGGCTGAGAATCCTAATCATGTATACAGTAAGGATGAACTGTTCCGTGAGATCTGGGATATGGATTCAATTGGAGATATTGCAACTGTAACTGTTCATATCAAAAAGATTCGCGAAAAGATAGAGATTGATACTGCTAATCCTCAGTATATTGAAACTATTTGGGGCGTGGGCTATAGATTTAAGGTATAAGAAGTATTAGTGACACGCCCCAAATAGTTGCTTCGCAGGAAATGCGCATCCCTTCGGTCGCGCCCATATCGGACAAGCCGATATGTCATTGGGGCGTGGGGTATAGATTCAAAGTGTAAAGATACAAGCCCCAAATCGTCTTTACGACTTCGTCGTATGATGCGCATACGCGCCAGCCTCGCAAGCGAGGCTGAGGTTGGGGCGTGGGCTATAGATTTAAAGTGTAGGAATTTCGTTATGTATAAAGCAGTAATTTTTGATATGGATGGTACAATTCTTGATACGCTTGAGGATCTTACGGATAGTGTTAACCATACTATGGAAGTAATGGGGATGCCAAAGCATACACTGGAAGAAGTAAGAAGCTATGTAGGTAATGGTTTACATAAAACCATCGAAAGGGCTGTACCCGTCGGTTGTACAGGTGAAGATATTGAAAAAGCATATATTATAATGGTTGAATATTACAGAAATCACTGCAATATTAAGACAAGACCTTATGATGGAATTTGCGAATTAATTAGAGATATTAGGAAAAAAGGAATTAAGACTGCGGTTATTTCTAATAAAAATGATAAAGCGGTTAAAGCTTTATGCGATGAGCTTTTTGAGGATTGTTTTGATTTTTCATTGGGTGATACCAAGGGAATTCCTCTTAAACCTGACAGGGCCATGGTTGACATAACAATGGAAGCGTTGAGTGTAAAAAGTGACGAAGCTATATATATAGGTGATTCGGAGGTTGACATAATGACGGCGCATAACTCTGATATGAAGTGTATCAGCGTTACTTGGGGATTTAGGGATAAAGTGCTGCTTTTAGAAAAGGGTGCAGATATACTTGTGGATAATATAGCAGAAATATTGGAGATACTTGAATTATAGTATATATTGTTTAGGGGATAGACTTAAGGTCTAAATATCAAATATAAGTGGAAAGAGGAATTATGAACTCAATTAAAAGAACAGCACATTATACTTTAATTAATGTGGCGTATTTTGCTGCCTATAGCGGAGTACATGCCTATACGGCAGTATTTTTGTTAGAGCGGGGCTTTTCCAATACATTAATTGGAATAATAATCGCACTCGCTAATATTTTCTCGGTACTTTTACAGCCAATGACAGCCGGATGGATTGATAAATATGAAAAATTTACAAATCGAAAGGTGTCTATTTGTTGTGCAATTGGATGTGCCGTGTCCTGTGCTCTTTTGTATTTCATACAGAATTTCTGGGCGATATTTATTATCTACATAATTCTTTATATGCTTCAGATGATTTATCAGCCGCTTATTCAGGCAATGAACTTTGAATATATTGCAGCTGGTGACAAAATTAATTTTGGTCTTGCCAGAGGACTTGGGTCATGTGGCTTTGCAGTAACATCCGCTATTATTGGAAAATTACTTGTAAATAATGATGTTTCTATACTTCAGGTAGTAAATGTATTAGCTTTTTTAATTGGAATACTGGCACTTGCGACATTCATAAAGCCGCAAAATCTTGTGGATGCTACAGATAGCGTAGTTGAAAAATCCTCAGATGTGGAAGAGGGCCACAATTCTTTCTTCAGTTTTACAGGACATTATAAGATGTTTATGCTGTTCGTGCTCGGTGGAACCTGTCTATTTTTTGCACATAATGCCCTCAATGATTACCTCTTCCAGATTATTACACCCCTTGGCGGAGACAAATCGGTAATGGGAACAATGGTTATGGTTGCTGCATTGCTGGAGCTTCCGGCTATGGCAAGCTTTGCAGCGGTTGAGAAAAAGGTTGGTTGTAAAGCAATTCTTATGCTATCAGGAATAATGTTTACCGTTAAGACTCTTCTTATGCTTGTCGCACCGAACCTTACAGTTGTATATATATCACAGGCTTGTCAGATATTTGCTTATGCTCTGTTCATTCCGGGTGGAGCATATCTTGCAGAAATGGCTATGGAAAAGTCTGATAAAACGAAGGGTCAGGCCTATGTTAATTGTGCAATTACTCTTGGAGGAGTATTCTCCGCACTTGTTTGTGGAAGACTTCTTGATGTGCTTGGTGTAAAGGCAATGTTATCTGTATCAACTGCAGTTGGTGCAATTGGAACGGTGCTTGTAATAATCGCTTTGAAGAATCTTAAATTAAATGTAAAGGAAAATGCGTAAATTACCGATAAATACGATATGGTGTGCAGACTGTCCTAAAAACAGATTTGCTTTTACGAGGGGATTTCGTATGAAGGCATTTTATGTAAAAATAATAAGTTCATTTATAGCAGGTATACTTATCTTTACGGAGATAGGTATGCCTGTTTTTGCTATGAATCCGGAAAAATCAGAGGATGCATATGTTGATTTTGGAAGGATAGAGGAAACAGCGGCAGGTTATCGGATATCACCTGATGATGAGCAGATCTACGAAATTTCCAGCGAAGAGGATTCGTTTTCTGAAGAAGAGGAAGATGAGGTAACAGGCGAGGATTATTCTGCAGATGAGGCTGAGGAAACCGGAACAGATGAGCTTGAATCGGCAGAGGCTGCTTCTGAACCAGCAGAATTGACTGCAGACGAACTTGAGCTGGCTGCCCTTGTGGAGACCGGCGAGTGTGGTGAAGACCTGAAGTATTCCATAAGTGGAGATATTTTTGACGGATATACGCTTACGATTACAGGCTCGGGAGCTATGTATGATTACAATAATTCGGAGATTGCTTCATATTCACCATGGAGAAAAAGTAAATATAAAATTAGCAAAATTGAAATGTCAGATGAGATCACAAAAATAGGTGACTATGCGTTTCATACAATGAATAGTCTGACAGGAGAACTTAAACTCCCACAAAATCTTAAGTCAATTGGTAGAAATGCATTTTATGGATGTAACAATCTAACCGGAAATATTAATATTCCGGATAATACAACAGTGCTTGGTGATAATGTGTTCTACGGATGTACCGGATTTAATGGTGTGCTTAATCTGCCGGAGAGTATGGAAAGAATAGGGAATTCCGCTTTTGAAAGTTGTGAGAATCTTACCGGTGACATCATTATTCCTTTCGGAATTGTATCTATTTCGGGAAGGACATTTGCAGGATGCAGTGGCTTTAACGGTAATCTAAAATTGCCTGAAGACTTGGAGGCTATTCAGAATGAGGCATTTCTAAATTGTTCCGGACTGACGGGAAATGTTACATTACCGAGTACATTTAAGTATCTTGGTGCAAGTGCCTTAAATGGCTGTAGTGGCTTTAATGGCACTTTGTTTATCCCTGAAGGTATTGAGACAATTAGTACCACTCCTATATATAAATGCACAGGCTTTGAGAAGATTATTAACAAATCTAATAAGTCTGTGACACTTCCGGTACTCACGGATGATTTCTGGTATCTTGAAGGTGATGAAGCAAAAAATCATATAGAATATATTGAGTTAGGAACAGTGATTAGAAACAGTGCTGTTGATAATCCGGTAAAAAAAGAAGGACAGTGCGGTCCTAATCTTTATTACAGTATCAGTGGAAATGATATAGATGGATATGAGCTTTCTTTTTCCGGAAGTGGTTCAATGAACTCTTATACTAATAGTGCCTATCCGTGGGCTGTGTCGAGTGAACCCTATAAGACTAAAATTAAGACCATTTCCTTCTGCGATAGGATGACCAATATCCCGGGAAGTGCATTCAGGGAAATGTCAGGACTTACCGGAACAATTGATTTGCCGGATACAGTAGAGACTGTGGGAGCATTAGCTTTTGCTTACTGTAACAATATTAAAGAGATAATACTTGGTAAAAATCTTGTTAATCTTCAATCGGAGGCTTTTTATAATGCTGGTTCATTAACGAAGATAAGCATTAGAGATAATGCAAAGTATCTTTTTAGGAATGGAATCCTTTATGAAAAAAATGCAGATAATGAGCTTATTCTTAAAATCTGCCTTTATACCAGAGGCCGCCTGGTTGGTGAGTCTGTTATTAACATTACAAATGATACTACACTTTCTGAAATTGTCGGATTTGCGCAATATGGAATTATTGATTGTCCATATATTACAGAGGTTGATCTGACGGGTGCAGAAAAAATGGACAGTATTACAGTCTCGAACATTGTGGGTTGTGAGAACTTAAGCAGCATTATTTTGCCACAAAATATTAATAGAATAAATGAAGAGTCATTGGTAGACCTTAATAATTGTGAAATTACCGTATATTGCAAAGATATGGAACTGAATCAATGGGGAATTTATGGCAGCAATTGCTCATATGTCACATATTCTGCTGCTCCATCTCGCACGGTGGCTAGAAAGTTAGGTTTAAATGTTGAAAAGACATTGGATCCTAAATATACGGTGGCATATTATTTGCCAGATGGCATGACATTATTATATAGAGAAATTGTAACAGAGGGCGAAAATGCTGAAGGACCATCAGTTGAATTAATCCCTGAAATAGAAGGAAAGATTTTTGTCGGATGGAATAAAAGCCTTGAAAACATAACAGCTGATACTATGTGTATAGCTGTGTATGCTAAGAATAAATGCAAGGTTATATTTGATACACAGGCGGCAGTTTATCAGCCTGTATATGTTAAGGGTGGAGAGACTATTGTTCTTCCACGACCAACAGCTAAGGGACTGACTTTCAAGGGCTGGTATCCAACCGAGGATGGAAGCGGAGAACCATATACAGATGAGACTGTGATTATGGACGATGTAACCTTATATGCCTATTGGTACTATGCGGATGTGGCTGTTAAGGGCGTTATTACATCCTATGAATATACAGGTCAGGCAATAAAGCCGGTTGTAGAAGTATATGATGGATCGGAGCTGCTTAAGGAAAAGATTGATTATGTTGTTTCTTATAAAAACAATGTGAACATTTATGAACTGGGAAAAGATGACAGCGGATTTGATGCAGCCAAGGCACCTACCGTAATAATTACGGGCAAAGGTAATTATAATGGCGTAAAGAAGGTATATTTTAAGATAGAAAAGCATAGCATGCTGAGTGGAGACATTGAGGTTAAGAGTCTGCCGGCAGTCGTGGAAACCGGAAAAGAGATAAAACCATTACCCGTTGTGATGCAGGGCAGCAAAAAACTTGTAATTAATAAGGATTATACACTAGGTTATTATTCTGACCTTAATTGTCTCAAGCCGGTATCACCGGTATCCCCCGGAAAGTATTATGTTAAGGTAGCCGGTCAGGGTGGTTATTATAAATATACGGTTGCCTCTTTTGAAATAGTTGAAGGTAATAAAAAACTTTTAAATAAATTCACCATAAAAAAAATACCGGATAAGCAGTATACAGGATCGCCGGTAATGCTAAATGCAAAAGATATAGTAATTATGGACGGAAAGAAGCAGTTAGCACCGGGATTTGATTATACTCTTGCCTACACAAGCGATAATACTAATATTGGCGTGGTTAACATAACAATCACCGGAACCGGAGCAACCTATGTTGGTACAAAGGAAGCAAGCTTTAAAATTGTGGGAACCGACCTGAAAAAAGCAACTGTGAAAGGTCTTATTACTACTATGACCTTTAATGGAAGACCACGAGTGCAGACGACATTGGAGCTGACGCATAATGACAACAGGTTAAAGGGCATCAGCAAAGAGGAATATGAAAAGCTTACACCTGCACAACAAAAGGATTATAGCTATATTACAGAATATAGCAACAATACAAATGTCGGTTCTGCAACACTATTATTAACAGGCGTTAATGGATATTCCGGAACTGTTAAAAAAGCATTCAAAATAGTTAAATATAATATTGCTAATGATGTGGCAGATCTATTTAAAATCAACCTGGAAAAAAATGAGTATGAGTATGTAAAAGGTGGTGTCACTCCTGATGTAGTAGTCACCTACTGTGGTGTAGAGCTTACAAAAGGTAAGGATTACACAGTTGCATATACCAATAACAAGTTAACTACAGCTGTATCGGGTAAAAAAGGAACTGTTATAGTAACCGGTATCGGCAATTACACGGGAAAGGATACGAGTACCACATTTACTGTTGTAAAGCGTGATATGGAGACGGGAGGCATTAAGATTACTGCCACCGATAAGATAGCTACAGGCAAGAAAAATACCTGGAAATCAGCTGTTGTAGTAACTGATATTAATGGACAAAGGCTAATTGCCGGTAAGGATTATGAAACAAATGTTGTTTATTCATATGAAGACAAGAAACCTGTACTTGCATCAGATATAGTTCCGGCTGGAACAACAATTATTGTAGAAATAAGAGGCAAGGGTGACTATATGGGTAGCGCACGCGGAAAATATAGGATATATGGTAAGGATATAAGCAAATATGCTACCTTTGTAGCTGATAAAATATATTCCGGAAAGCCTGCAACTATAGGATATGGAGAAGTAGTATTTAAACAGGCAGGAAAAGAAATAAATGATGTCACATATGAAATTGATGCTTCAACATATAAGAATAACAGCAAAAAGGGAGTAGCAAGTGTTGTTATTCGAGGAACGGGTGAGTATGGTGGCAGTAAGGCTGTAACCTTTAAAATTACATCCATGAGTATGGAATAGGATATAAAATAACTTGTGGTATTAAAAGACAAATGCTTCGAAATGAGGATTATATGAAGAGACGTTTGAAAAAACAGACAAAAATCATAATGATAATAGTGTCAGTAATCATATTACTTGCCATAATACCAATAGGTTCAGTTGCAAAGGATGCAATCGGATCAAAAATAGAAATATCAAAAATCGATGGAACAGCTTATGTGGTAAAAAATGGCAAAAAAATCGAGGCAAAGACAGGATTAAAGCTGTCACAGGATGAAAGCCTGCAAACAGCTGCAGGTTCATATGTATATATAAGTCTTGATGATACAAAGGTAGTTAAGGTTGATGAGCTTTCTCAGATTAATATAGAAAAGAAGGGTAAGAAGTTAAGGCTTGAAGTTGAGGAGGGAAGTCTCTTTTTCAATGTAACGGAAAAGCTTGAGGATGATGAATCCATGTCAATAGAGGCATCAACAATGGCCATGAGTATACGAGGAACATCGGGAATTGTTAGCATTAGAAGAGAGGGCCTGTCGATTATCTCTACAGTGACTCTCTTGGATGGTATTGTTCAGATGACCTATAGTAATGAAGGTGGTGAAAAGACAAACTTCGAATTATGGGGCGGTGAGCAGATTATATATGATGAATTTACCGGGGAAATGGTCAGAGATTTGATTGATATTACCGAGTTACCGGGATTTGTAGCAGTGGAACTTGCCGCAGATGCCAAGCTTACAGAACGTCTGAGAATGCAGAGTGGACTTAATGCAAAGTGGGCTATTGAGCATGCAGATGAACTGTTGACTGAATGTCAGGCATTTAATTTGGCTAAGTATAAGGATGTATTTGAAGAGGGCAATATAACTTCTGTTGAATCAAGAAAAAGAGAGCTCGAGAATGAACGAAGAAAAAGGAAAAATACTCCAACTCCTTCAATAACGCCTCTACTTACAGGAGTAGTATCCCCATCTGCAGCACCGGGAAAAGTAACTGATGTTGAAAAAGAAGAGTCAGTAACTCCGACTATAATTCCGGAGAGTGAGGATAAAGGAGGAAGTGGCAATTCAAATAGACCAGGTAATCCGAATCCGACAAGACCTGCGGATCCAACGGCAACCCCAACGGTAACGCCAATACCTGATCCAACAGCTACACCAACACCGGAACCGACAGCGACACCAGAGCCGACACCAGAGCCGACACCAGAGCCGACATCGACGCCAGAGCCAACACCGGAGCCAACGGCAACACCTGACCCGACATCGACGCCAGATCCAACAGAAACACCTTCGATAAGATACTAGATATATGAAAAAAGGGAAAATAAAAAAAACAATAACAATTTTAATAACAACTGTAATTCTAACAATCAACTATCTTATCAGCGTATTTGAGCCATTTTCGGAAAGAATTAATGATAAGCTTTATCAGAGTGGAAGCCTGCCTTCCGGTAAAATTTCTATTATTGAAATTGATGAACATTCTCTCGATGAACTGGGACCGTATAATACCTGGACCAGAGATAATGTTGCGGAAGCAATAGAAATTCTTAATACTAATCCGGATTCCTCGCCAGCAGTAATAGGAGTGGATGTGCTATATGTTGGTAATTCCAATGCTGATTCTGACGCTCATTTAGCAGAGGCAGCAGGTCTTTTGGATAATGTCGTGATGGGAAGCTATCTTAATATGGATACTTCGCTTGTGAAGACAGGGGATGGTTTTGTTTTGGGACAGGCAGTATCTTTGTATGAAGAGCCATATGACGAACTTAAAGAGAAGTGTGCAGTTGGATATGTAAATGGGTTTGCAGACTCTGATGGTGTAATCAGACATGCTCTTCAAACTACTGAGATTTCCAAAGGAAATTATATGAAGAACACTTCAGGGGAGCCGGTAATTGCCTCATCCTTTGCCAATGAGATATATAAAAAGTATGCAAATTTTGCAGGATATAATACAGATCTAAAGCTTCCGGTAAATAAAGATGGTTTTTGGTATGTTGATTATACAGGAAAGCCGGGAACATACAGTAGCAGCTTTTCACTCTCGGATTTGATTCAGGGAGAAATTCCCGTAGAATATTTTACAGGTGGGATAGTTCTTATCGGCCCATATGCAGAAGGGCTTATGGATAGTTATACAACGGCAATTGATAAGAGCAGGCCAATGTACGGAGTTGAAGTTCATGCCAATATGATAGAGGCAATGCTTTCAGGAAGAGTGAAGAATGAAGTACCACGGCAGATTCAGGCAATTATCATTGCGCTTATAACGATACTTCTTGTTTCCCTGTGTAATAGGGGAAAGCTTAAAACGGCTTTGATCGGCTGTATTGTAACAGCAGTTTCATATTCGGCTTTGTGTATTGTTTTATATAAGGTGGGTCAGGTACTTGATCTAGTATATGTACCTCTTTACAGTCTTATAATGCTGGTGGTTTCAATAGCAGTCTATTATGTCAATGCCATTCTGGAGAAGAGGAAAGTTGAGCAGACCTTCAGACGATATGTGGCGCCTGAGGTTGTGGATGAGATTACCAGAGCAGGAATTGATAGTATTAAGCTTGGTGGTGACACGGTTGATTGCGCAATTCTTTTTGTTGATATCAGAGGTTTTACTACCATGTCCGAGTCATTGGAACCGGAACAGGTTGTATCAATATTAAACAGGTATCTTGAATTAACAAGCGGAAGTATTTTTAAATATGGAGGAACGCTTGATAAGTTTATCGGAGATGCTACGATGGCCATTTTCGGAGCTCCTCTTCCAATGGAGGATTATGTATATAAGGCTGTGTGTGCTGCCTGGGATATGGTACAGTCGGCAAGGGAGCTGTCGGAAGAGCTATTTAAGGAATTTGGTAAATCTGTAAGCTTTGGAGTAGGTGTTCATTGTGGCAAGGCGGTTGTGGGTAATATCGGTACATCGCGAAGAATGGATTTTACGGCTATAGGCGATACAGTTAATACAGCAGCAAGACTTGAAAGCAATGCACCAAAGGATACGGTTTACATAAGTGATGCTGTAGTTAAAGCCCTGGGTGACAGGATAGAAACGGAGTCAGTTGGTAATCTGCCTCTTAAGGGTAAAAAGGAACCGTTGGAGGTTTTTATTTTAAAGGCAATTTGTGATTAGTAAAAATGTGGGGAAAGTGCAAGCTATAAGTTTGTGAAGTGGATATTAGCAGAAAAAATAACAGCGATTATTAGGCGAAAGGGTATATAAGCTTTTATGAATATAGAAAAGATATCAAAATGTGGACGATTAGCGGATTTCAACCCCGGTGAAATAATATGCATAGAAAATCAGTCGGGTGAAACAGCATATTTGTTACTTAAAGGAGATGCCAGAGTAAAGGTAGGGTCCTTTAAGGATAATGCAAAGGATGTGGCTATAATTCCCACAGGAGCAATATTCGGTGAAATGTCTTTGCTTGAGGGTAATCCAAGAAGTGCAACTGTAACAGCCGGTGATACACCGACAACTGTACTTGAAATTGGAAAAGAAGACTTTATCAGTCTGATGAAATCCGAGCCGGAGCTTGCTTATAATATGCTTCGTACAATGTATACAAGAATTGAAAACAGTCTTACAAAGCATAGGGGCTATTTGGTTGCTTATTCTGCTGAAGTAAGACGTGAGCCAATGTATATTCAGATTAGCAAGCTTACGCTGGAGCAGTTTACAGGGATTGTTGTACAGGATGATAAGCATGCATTACGTTTGCTAAAGTATATGAGTCATATTCTTACCGTAATAGATGATAAGGTACGTGAAATAGGGGGTTAATCGGTGTCAGTCAAGAGTATTCATGTTATTCCTGATGCAAACAGAATAAGGGAAACAGCAGCCTTAATTGAGAGATGGAAAGTAAATCTGGAGTATAATGACTTTTTTATCCCGGATTTACTTGATAATAAAGATGAATTGAAAAAACGCATAAATCTGTACAGGTCTCTTAACAGACCGGTTGGTACGGATACACTTCATGGTGTTTTTTTTGATATGTGCATAAATAGTGCAGATAAAAAAATAGCAGGTCTGACTAAGGATAGAATGCGCTCAAGTATGGAAATAGCCTCAGAGCTTGGGTGCAAAGGTGTAGTGTTCCATACCAATTTGATTCCGGGCTTTGAGCCGGATAATTATCTGAATGGATGGCTCAATTCCTGTGAGGCATTTTACAGGGAACTTCTTGATGAGTATAAGAATCTGGAAATATATTTGGAAAATATGTTTGATTATAAGCCGGATATGCTCATTGAAATTGCAGAGAATATGAAGGATCAGCCGAGATTTGGGATATGCTTTGATGTGGCACATTCTAATATTCATATGATACCAATGGTTGGCTGGATGGAGGTGCTGGCTCCTTATATTAAACATCTCCATATCAATGATAATGATGGAAGATGCGATGATCATAAGGCGTTGGGACTTGGTAACATAGACTGGGCAACTTATTTTGAAACCATAGACAGACTTAATATAGATGCAAGTCTGCTTGTAGAGGTTGCTTCGCTTGAAGCACAGGAAGAGTCGCTTGGATATTTAAAAGATAACCATTATTTAAATTTGTAATGAAAGAAAAAAAGCCCTTTTTTGACATAAAAAGAATAAGAGGCGCATTAGAACTGGTATGTATACTGGTATTTGTCGCCGGAGCTGCTTTCCTGCTAGTAAATGGACTGATTGATCTAAAGAGTAAAAAGACTATGAAGGAATTGCGTGAAACCATAAAGGCGGCGCGTATTCAATCTGAGGTGTTGCCGGGACCGGGGGACTCAGAGGATGAAGAAGATGTAGTTGACCAGGTAGTGGAAGTGGATGCACTGAGTGTGGTAGCGGATAATGATGAGGAGATAATGGCTCAATCTGTTTCGGTATCTAAAACCCCGTTATTTGAGGCATATAAAAAGCTCCATGATGAAAATGAAAATTTTTATGGCTGGTTATCTGTGGATGATACAGATATTGATTATCCGGTTATGCAGGGACCTGATAATGAATTTTACTTAGGTCATGATATTAACGGCAAATATGATAAATACGGGATGCTTCTAATGGATTATAACTGCAGCGAAGAAGCAGAGGTACCTCATTATATTGTATACGGGCATAATGTAAGCAATGGAAAGTACTTTGGTGAGCTTATGTTCTACGGCGAGAAGTCATATTATGATTATCATCCGGTAATTAATTATGACAGCATATATGACAGCCGAAAATATGAGGTATTTGCAGTATTTAGAACTTCGGTTGAAGAGGCGCAGAAGCAGCATCTTTTTACAACCTGGAGTTTTGAAAATAAAAAAGAATATGACGATATGGTTGCATGGGCCAAAGAGAAATCCATGTATGATACGGGTATTGTACCTCAGTTCGGAGCTGAAATTTTAACTCTTGTAACCTGTGAGTATTCCCAGGATGAGGGGCGTTTTATAGTAATGGCTTCAAGAAAAAAGGAATCAGAATGATGGCAAAAAGACAAAAGAGACGACTTAAGAAAAGTGTAAAAAGAGCAATTGCAACTATAACAGGCGTTATGATAGGCGTTTTTGCAGCAATTGGTGCAAATGCAACTGCTCCAATAACAAATGTCACAGTTGAAGAAGGAACGGTTTCGCTTGAGGATTATGCATATTTCAAATCCGAAGATGTTATAAAGGTTACTCTGCCGGATGGACTTCAGCAGATTGGATTTAGTGCATTTGAAGCATGTGATTCCCTTAAGAATATTAATCTTCCTGAGGGAATAACTGTAATTGATAACAGAGCATTTGCCAAATGTAAGTCAATCACGGATATTACTGTACCTTCAACCACTGTATTTATCGGCAATGCGGCGTTCTATGGCTGTGATTCCTTAAAAAGTGCTGTTTTACCGGAGGGTATTAACAGGCTTGAAAACAATTTGTTCTATGAGTGTGGTGCGCTTGAGAAATTTGAGGTTCCTAATGGTGTTAAAGATATTGGGCAGCAGTGCTTTTATGATTGCGTCAATCTTAAAGAAGTGAAAATACCTGATACAGTTACTTCAATTGGTGATGGTGCATTTTATAATTGTAAGGGACTTAGGGAGATTACTATTCCTGAATCCGTTAAATCTATCGGTATGGATGCCTTCAAAGGCTGTGGTAAGCTTGTGATTATTGCTGAACCGGGTTCTTATGCAGAAGAGTATGCTAAGCTCAATAATCTGGATGGCGAAGTAACCGAAGAGATTAAAGTGGAGGAATATAATGCAGGAGATGACTCAGATGTTCCGCCAACCGGAGTAAATACACCATATGCAGAGGTAGTATTTATTATGATTTTGGCAGCATTCGGCTTTATATATTTAAAGAAAAAAGAGGCTTGTGCATTATAGATATATGTGATATTGTGTCTAATGTCGCTTGTGGCGCGTCAGTTCGTAACCTTCCTGACGTAAAACAAAACTAAGGGGTGAGTTCGAGACCTTCCTCACCTAAAACAAAACTAAAGGAGAATAAAATGAATAAGAAAACACTTTTTATCACACAGGCAGCTGCAATTGCTGCTATCTATGTAGTATTGACACACCTTGCCAATGCTTTCGGACTGGCAAATTATGCCATTCAGGTGCGCTTTTCTGAAGCGCTAACGGTACTCCCATTTTTTACACCGGCTGCAATACCGGGATTATTTGTAGGATGCATTATTAGTAATATAACTACGGGATGTATGCCACTTGATACTGTATTTGGCTCGATTGCAACATTAATCGGTGCATTTGGTACATATGCTATAGGCAGATTTATGAGATCAAATAAAGCAAGTAAGGTACTTTGTACACTTCCACCAATTTTAGCAAATACTATAATTGTTCCTTTTGTTCTTGCATATGTATACAAGTTTGAAGGTTCAATACCATATTTTATGTTAACCGTTGGCGCCGGTGAGATTATTTCATGTGGAATACTTGGATTTATCTTATTATTGACTTTTGATAGAAGAAAAAAAGAACTATTTGATATTAACGAATAAAGTATGTGTTTAAAAGAGGTCTAAAAATTTTCTTGGGGGATTAATTATGGGAAAAATAATGGAAGCTATTTTTTGTGTATTTTATCTGATTTTTACAATTGTAATCGGTATTAAAATACTGAAAAAAAGTGATAACAACAAACAAATCAGATTATACGGAATTATGACTCTTGTGCTTGTATTTGGTGATGCTTTTCACCTTGTACCCAGAATTTTTGCTGCGATTAATCCTTCAGGTGACTATATAGTCTTACTTGGAATTGGGAAATTAATTACTTCTGTGACCATGACTTTTTTCTATGCGATTCTGTATGTATATATGGATGGTTGTAATGGGATACAAACAGGCCAAGCAGGAATATAAGGCAGACTAGATTACTATTTAATTGCCCATCGCATTTTTGTGGATTTAGATCTGGGATTATCAACACATTCTTTTGCTGATGGTCTGATGACATCTCTTGCGACTTCGCTGTACAAACCTTCCCTCGCCTGCTGTTTGAAGGCTTGCTTAACAAGTCTGTCTTCACCGGAATGGAAGGTAAGAATAGCAACTCGTCCACCGGGATTGAGAACTCCTGGAAGTTTACATAACAAATCATATAAGACATCATACTCATGATTAATATCAATTCTGAGTGCCTGAAAGCAACGTGCACAGCTCTTTTTTACAGTATCCTTGAATTCGTTTTTGGGAATATTTGCTGTAGAAAGGGCTTTTTCTATTATTTTCCTGAATTGCGTGGTTGTCTCAATAGGCTGTCCGCTTTTCTTAAAGCTTGTAACGGTTTTTGCTATTAATTCCGCATATGGTTCATCTGCATTCTCAATGAGGACACCGATTAAATCATCTTCATCCAGTTCTAAGATTCGTTCAGCGGCTGTTATTCCTTTGGTTGGGTCAAGGCGAAGATCCAGTGGTCCATCAATTTTGTAGGAAAAACCTCTTTCCGGGTTATCAATCTGCATTGAAGAAACACCCAGGTCAGCAAGAACAAAATCAAATTTACCATATTTTTCAGCTATCTTATCTATGTTGGCAAAATTCGTCAGTTCTACTGTCAGAATGTCTTCACCATATCCCATATTTTCAAGTCGTTTTTTTGATTTGGCGGATTCAATAGGATCGACATCAAGAGAGATAAGATGTCCCTGTCCGTTTAATTTAGATAACATATGGCTACTGTGTCCACCATAACCAAAGGTGCAATCAAGCCCTTGCTGTCCGGGCTTAATATCGAGGAATTCAAGTATTTCGTCAACCATAATCGAAATATGTGTTCCGGCAGGAGTATTACCTTTGGCCTTAACATGATCTGCAATATCCTTGTATTTTTCGGGATTTAACTCTTTATATTTTTCTTCATAACGTTTTGGATATTTACCTGAGTAGCGAACTCTTCGTTTATGAGGTGTATTATTATCAATTGAATTTTTTGTATAATTGTTTTCCATAAGTCTATTAATATATCCCGGTTAAAAAGTGGTTACAGTTTGCGCAGTTATGTAAACCAAGCGTCTGCTTTAAGGTCTATTCTCTGTTTGGTAACAGGATGTGTGATAATAAGCCGATATGCGCATAGCGACACATTTCTTATACGTTTAAGCATACTGTATTTAACAGAGGAGTCGGTTCCGTATTTTTTATCGCCAAGTATTGGCATTCCGGCATTGGCCAGCTGAACTCGTATCTGGTGATGACGACCCGTTAGAAGGTGAATATCAAGATTAGCAGTTTGTTCTCCTATGGACCTTACGGCATATTCCAATCTGGCTTCCTTTGCATTAACTTCATCTGATGCGCATATTCGACTTATATTATTAGCATCTCTGCACATATAGTCTGTCAGCACATTTGGAAAAAGAGACAAATCGCTTGTTATGTCAACCGACAATTTTTCTCTTTTTTCAATTCTATCTATATATACTTCTGCGCGGTAGTATTTGGCCATATTGTGGGATTGAAGTTCTTTTTCCAGAGCTGAAGCAGTTTCGCTGCTTTTTGCAAGAAGAACAATACCACTAACAGGCTGGTCAAGTCTGTTGATTATTCCTATATAATTGCCGTTTACGTGATTTTTCGCCTCGCTGAATAAATCCTTTTCTCCGATTTTGGAGGTCTGTGTAGCCAGGCCGGAAGGTTTATAAACAGCGAGAATATAATCATCTTCAAAAATAATGTTCATATCTTAAATATTAGCCAGACGGTGAAGTGTCTCAAGAACAAGTTTGTAGGTTCTCTCAGTTGATGGAATATCAAGTGCCTCACGGAAGGTATGAATCTCAAGAATATTAGGGCCGAAAGATACACAGTCAAGTCCCTCAAGCTTTGAAACAAAATATCCACATTCAACACCGGCATGAATAGCTTCTACTTCGGGCTCAGTTCCATATTGTTCCTTATATACATTAACCATTAAGTCACGCAGAGGAGAATTAACAGCATATTTCCATCCGGGATAATTACCTTCAAATGTAATATCGCCTCCAATGAGTAATGTGATGTCACGTAGCTTTCTCATAAGAGCAGTTTTTTCACTTTCTATGGAACTTCTGACACAGAAAGTTAACACAACTTTGTCGTCGGCGATTAAATCACCCGGAAGAACCTCACGACAACTCTTGAGTACTCCCATATTGAGAGAAGTCTGTACAAGTCCGTCTACATCAGGACTCATTCTTTGAATTCCATTTGGTGAGCATGTTAAAAGTCGAATAATCTGATTTGTACAATCTAATGTCATAGGGTGAAGCAGACCGACTGTTGGGGCATTATTATCAAAAAGCAGACTATTTGCATCGATAGGTTTACATAACAACTCGATATCGGGATCTGTTGTCGCATATTCAATGGCTATGTTGTTTTTTATGATATCAAGTGTCTCTGCAAGAAGAGTATCTTCATCGGAAGTCATCAGGGCTTTTAATTCCTTGATTTTTGAAGCAACATCTCCATCTACAAGTCCGGAAGACATTGATTTCAGAATATCCTTTGTATCGTTTTCCTCTTTCGTATTTGTTCTGCATAAATCACATATACCGCTGCAGGATACGTGGTTTATCTGATCAATTGTAAATATTGCACTTGCAGAAGTAGCAATGGCGTTGTCCTTAGCGCCACCCTTAATGTCAATAAGTCTGATTCCAATATCATCCTGAAGAAGTCTGAGAGCTTTTCCTAACAATTCAATGGCGTTTGCCCTATTCTTGTGTATTTCAACGCCTGAGTGTCCGCCCGTAAGTCCTACAATTGAAAGCTTGTAGGTTCCACCGGGGTTGGTAAGCTTTTCTCGTGTGATATTTACAGATGAATATGCCATTGTTCCACCGGCACAACTTACAGTGAATATGCCTTCGTTTTCTGAATCGATATTGAGCATTGTGCGACCGGTAATATCGGAAAGATCTATATCTGCAGCTCCAAGCATTCCAATTTCTTCATCAACTGTGATAACAGCCTCAATAGGTGGAAGGTTCGGGTCGTCTGCCTCAAGCAAAGCAAGAGCCATTGCAACCGCGATGCCATCATCTCCACCAAGAGTAGTTCCACGGGCTTTAAGATAATCTCCATCAATATAGAGGTCAAGTCCCTCTTTTTCCATATCCTTAGTGCAGTCAGGCGCTTTTTCACATACCATATCCATATGTCCCTGAATGATTACAGGTTTACCCTTGCCATCCTTCCATATGATGACATTATTCAAATTATCCTGTCTGTATTTAAGGTTATGAGATTTAGCGAATTCTACGAGATAATCACTGATTTGCTTGGTATTATGTGAACCGTGTGGGATTTTAGAGATTTCCTCAAAATAATGAAATACACGCTTTGGTTCAAGGTTTGTTATTTCAGTCATGATAAAAATTCCTTTTCTTAATTATCTTATATTTGGATATTATTATAATACTATTTTTTGGAGGATAATTGAAGATAAGTCTGTAAATCTAATATATTAGTTGTCAAAGAGAGAATAATTAGGAAAATGAAGCTTTGTGAGGAGTAGATAGAGTTGTTTTTTCTTATTAATAGGAATATAATATTTAGCAAATCGCGTTATAGAAAGAGAGAAGTAAATTTATTAGTAAAAGCGGTTCTTTTTCTTAGGAAAAGCGACAAAATATACTGGCTCCAAATGGCATGGAGCAGAAAGAGAGAAAAATATGGCAGACAAGAAGTTAGTTGAAGCGATTACATCCATGGATGTGGATTTCGCGCAGTGGTACACAGACGTAGTTAAGAAAGCAGAGCTTATGGACTACACCAGCGTTAAGGGTTGTATGGTGTTCAAGCCCGCAGGTTATGCAATCTGGGAGCTTATTCAGAATCAGCTGGATGCACGTTTCAAGGAGACAGGTGTTGAGAATGTATACCTTCCAATGTTCATTCCGGAGAGCTTACTTAACGTAGAGAAGGATCATGTAGAGGGATTTGCACCTGAAGTAGCATGGGTTACTCATGGTGGACTTAATCCACTTCAGGAGAGAATGTGTGTGCGCCCTACATCAGAAACTCTTTTCTGTGATTTCTATAAAAATGACATTCAGTCTTACAGAGATCTTCCAAAGGTATATAACCAGTGGTGTTCAGTTGTAAGATGGGAAAAAGAGACAAGACCATTCTTAAGAAGCCGTGAGTTCTTATGGCAGGAAGGTCATACAGCTCATGCAACAGCTGAGGATGCAGAAGAGCGTACGATTCAGATGCTTAATGTATATGCTGATTTCTGTGAGCAGGTTCTTGCTATTCCTGTTATTAAGGGACGTAAGACGGATAAGGAAAAATTTGCCGGTGCTGAGGCAACCTATACAATTGAGGCTCTTATGCATGATGGTAAGGCACTTCAGTCAGGTACAAGCCACAATTTCGGTGACGGCTTTGCCAAGGCATTTGGTATTCAGTATACAGATAAGGACAATACTCTTAAGTATGTTCATCAGACATCATGGGGTATGACAACAAGACTTATCGGTGCCATGATTATGGTACACGGAGATAATTCCGGTCTTGTTTTACCACCAAAGGTTGCTCCAACTCAGATTATGGTTATTCCTATTATGCAGAAGAAGGAAGGTGTGCTTGATAAGGCATACGAACTTCGCGACAGACTTAAAGCAGCTGGTATCAGAGTTAAGGTTGATGATTCTGATAAGAGTCCGGGATGGAAGTTCTCTGAGCAGGAGATGCGTGGTATTCCGTTAAGAGTGGAGATTGGACCTAAGGATATTGAGGCAGGAAAGTGTATTCTTGGTCGTCGTGATAATGGTGAGAAGATTGAGTGTTCACTTGATGAACTCGAGACAAAGGCAGCAGAGCTTCTTGAGACAATTCAGGCTGATATGCTTAATAAGGCGAGAGAGCATAGAGATGCACATACCTATACAGCAAAGTCACTTGATGAGATGAAGAAGATTCTTGATGAGACACCTGGATTTGTCAAGGCTATGTGGTGTGGTGAGCAGGATTGTGAGGACAAGGTTAAAGAAGTAATGTCTGCAACAAGCCGTTGTATGCCATTTGCACAGGAAGAGTTGGATGATAAGTGTGTATGTTGTGGTAAGCCTGCCAAGAAGATGGTTTACTGGGGCAGAGCGTACTAAGCAATTTGCAATATTAAAGTTGAGAACTGTGTTCAAGTCAAATTATGCGAAATAATTGCAAAGAAGATATACTCGAACGGGGGAAAAGGTGAGATTTAGTAAACTTTCTAAAAAAATAGCGGCTGTAATTTTTACAGCGGTAACAATCATTGCGATTGTGATATGTAATTTAAATATTGGTGCACCTAAAATTTATGCAGCCAGTAATCCGGTAGAGGAAGCATGTAATGGTGTTGTAAGAGTGTTTGCCGTTTCTCCCGGGGGAACAGGTTATGGATGCGGAACGGGTTTTGCTGTTGGTAAAAAGGGACAGAACTCGGATGTATTTGTTACTAATTGGCATGTTGCTACAAATATGGGTGACGGTGAATGTGATGTCTATATAATGCTTGATGATGAGGCGGTCAAACTGGAGTATTATCAGAATCCGGACGGAACAATTGGTTCTTATTGGCATCCTAATTTTGATCATATGGTTCCATGTGATGTACTCTATTATGGTGTTGAATATCCGGATGTTGCTATCATTAAAGCAAGAGAAGATATAGGAGCAAAAGCTCTTTCGCTTATGAAGGCGGAAAACGCAACAAGAGGCGATTCAATTTATACATTAGGTTTTCCGGCTTCTTCTGATAGTTCAAATCTGAATTACGAAACAGGCGAGGGATTTATGTCAGCCGGTTTTGAGTCTGTAATGGTAGCAACAGGTACTATTGCAAGATTTCAGGAATTTGAACAGGCCCAGGGTACATGTGTAATTGTGCATGATGCTCATATTAATCACGGTAATTCCGGTGGTCCCTTGATTACGGAAGATGGTAATGTAATTGGTATTAATACATATGGTTTTGGAGATATTACCGGTGAAGGAACCGGAGATGTCTCAGAGTATAATGTAAGTATCTATATTGATTATGCAATGATGATTCTTGATAAGTTGGGAATCTCATATGATGTGGAATCATCGGATAAAGTGGATGACTCTGCAAAGGAAATTGCACCAGATGAAACGGATTATGTAATAGATGATGATGACTTGAATTATGATGCAGCAAAGGACGAATCATCCGGATTTGGCGGACTTATCATAATCGCTTTAATAATTGCTGTTATTGTTGGTGTGGTTGCTGTACTTGTTGTATTAAATGGAAAAAAGCAGCAGCAGTCTACTCCTTATGTTCCTTCGGCTCCTCAACCGGTTAATCGTATACCGCAGCAGCCGATGAATAATGGAATGCCACCGGTAAATGGTGGACAGCCACAGATGCCAAATAGAAATATGGCACCGAATGGTGGTATGGGGGCACCACAGCCAAACATGGGTATGCCAAAGCAGCCTAATATGGGTATGCCTCCACAGCCTAATATGGGCATGCCACAACCGGCACAGGTGGCTCAATACAGAGTACTTGGAACAGGTGGACATTTCAATGGTAAGAAATTTGCGGTTGAAGGACAGGTTAGAATTGGTCGAGATCCTGCAGCTAATGATGTCGTATATCCTTCGGGTGTTCCGGGAATAAGCGGCAAACATTGTGTACTTATTAAGAGTGGACAGTCTCTTGTAATATCGGATCTTGGTTCTTCTTACGGAACATTTGTAAATGGTAATAAAATTACTCCGAATACAGCTGTAAAGCTTGAGGCAGGCATGAACTTCTATGTTGGAGAACCATCACAATCATTTACAATTATTAGAAAATAAAAAGTATTTATAAATAAAGAGAGGTAAACATCAATGAACGTTTTAGTAATTAACTGTGGAAGCTCTTCTCTTAAATATCAGTTAATTGAGACAGATAAGGAAGAAGTACTTGCAAAGGGTCTTTGCGAAAGAATAGGAATAGATGGAAGTGCTATTACTCATACACCGGCAGGTGGTGATAAGGTTACAACTGAGATACCAATGAAGGACCACACAGATGCAGTAAAGCTTGTTATTGAGAAGCTGACGGATTCACAGGTTGGTGTAATCGCTTCATTATCAGAAATAGATGCTGTTGGACACAGAGTTGTTCATGGTGGAGAAGAGTTTGCATCTTCTGTTGTAATTACGGATGATGTTATGAAGGCAATTGAAGAGTGTAATGATCTTGCTCCTCTTCATAATCCTGCAAATATCATTGGAATTAATGCATGCAAGGAAGTTATGCCAAATGTTCCTATGGTAGCGGTATTTGATACAGCATTTCATCAGACAATGCCTAAAAAGGCGTATATGTATGGACTTCCTTACGAATACTATGAAAAATATAAGGTTCGTCGTTATGGTTTCCACGGAACAAGTCATGATTTCGTATCTGCAAGAGCTGCAGAAATACTTGGTAAGGACCGTAAGGAGCTTAAAATTGTAGTATGCCATTTGGGAAATGGTGCTTCAATTTCTGCTGTTAAGAACGGCGAGTCTATAGATACATCAATGGGTCTTACTCCGCTTGAAGGACTTATCATGGGAACAAGATCAGGTGATATTGATCCTGCAATCGTTGGTTTTATCGCCGATAAAGAAGGAATTACGGCAGATGAGGTTGTAACTGTTCTTAATAAAAAGTCCGGTGTTCTTGGTCTTAGTAATGGATTATCAAGTGATTTCCGTGATCTTGGAGATGCTGCTGTATCAGGCAATCAGATTGCTAAGGATACACTTGATGCATATGCATACAGAGTTGCTAAATATGTTGGATCATATATGGTTGCAATGGGTGGACTTGATGTAATCGTATTCACAGCCGGTATTGGTGAGAATAATGCAATTGTTCGTGAACTTGTCGGAAAATATCTTGAGTGTCTGGGAACAAGTATGGATCTTGAGAAAAATAAGCTTCGTGGACAGGAAGTTATCCTTTCTAAACCGGAAGATAAGGTAGTAACTATGATTATTCCTACAGATGAAGAGTTAGCGATTGCCAGAGAAACTGTAAGATTAACAAAATAGTTAACATAACATATAGGATTGTGCTTTTTTACAACAATAATGAGGGAAAATAATGAACTGCTTAGAGAAAAGAATAGTACAGGATGGAATTGTTAAAGAGGGTAATATCCTTAAGGTGGACAGCTTCCTTAATCATCAGATGGATGTAAAGCTTTTTGATGAAATGGCTGAAGAATATATGAAAAGATTCGAAGGTAAGCCAATCAATAAGATTCTTACCATTGAGGCGTCCGGTATTGGTATTGCAAGTGTCATAGCACTTAGATTCGGAGTTCCGGTAGTTTTTGCAAAAAAGACACAGAGTATTAATCTTGATGGAGAAATGTATACTGCAGAGGTTGAATCCTTTACTCACAAGAATATTAATCATGTAATTGTTTCAAAAAAGTTTATCAATGAGACAGACCATGTACTTATTATTGATGATTTCCTTGCTAATGGATGTGCACTTCAGGGACTTATTCAGATTGTTCAACAGGCAGGGGCAACTGTAGAGGGTATTGGTATTGCAATTGAGAAGGGATTCCAGAACGGTGGAACTATTATTCGTAATCTCGGATTCCAGCTCGAGTCGCTTGCAATTGTAGAATCAATGGACGCTGCAACAGGAGAAATTGTATTCAGAGAGCAGTAATTTAATCAATATTGACATATTTATAAGAAAAAAACGGAGAAAATTGGCTATTTGAGTGTTGCCATTTATCTCCGTTTTTGTTATTTTTTCTAATGTAGGTAATAAATCTTTTATTTCAAAAAGGAAGAGGAGTCAAAAATGAAAAAGTTAACAGCATTACTTCTTTCACTTGTAATGGTTGCAACTCTTTGTGCTTGTGGTAGCGCAGCTAGTACAGCAGATGGTGCAGCAGCAGGTGATTCAGCAACAGTTAAGGCAGGTTTTATCTGCTTACACGATGAGAACTCAACATATGACCTTAACTTCATTAACGCAGCTAAGGAAGCTTGCGAGAAGATGGGTGTTGAGTATGTAATCAAGACAAATATTCCTGAAGGACAGGAGTGTTACGAAGCAGCTTGTGAACTTGCAGATGCAGGTTGCAACTTTATCTTCGCTGATTCATTTGGTCATGAGGATTATATGATCGAGGCAGCTAAGGAATATCCAAACATCCAGTTCAGCCATGCAACAGGAACAAAGGCTCATACAGAGAACCTTGCTAACTTCCACAATGCATTTGCTTCTATCTACGAAGGTAGATATCTTGCAGGTATTGTAGCAGGTATGAAGCTTAACGAGATGATTGATAATGGTACAATTACAGCTGACCAGGCTAAGATGGGTTATGTTGGTGCATATACATACGCAGAGGTTATCTCTGGTTATACATCATTCTATCTTGGTGCTAAGTCAGTATGTCCTACAGTTACAATGGAAGTAACCTTTACAGGTTCTTGGTATGATGAGACAGCCGAGAAGGAAGGTGCTAACACACTTATTAATGATGGTTGTGTTCTTATTTCACAGCATGCTGATTCAATGGGTGCTCCAACAGCTTGTGAGACAGCAGGTGTTCCTGATGTATCTTACAACGGTAGTACAGCAAGCGCATGTCCTAATACATTCCTTGTTTCATCAAGAATTGACTGGGCTCCATACCTCGAGTATGCAATTGGTTGTGTAGCATATGGTAAGCCAATTGATACAGACTGGGTTGGTACAATTGGAACAGGTTCTGTAAAGCTTACAGATCTTGGTACAGCTGTTGCTGATGGTACAGCTGAAGCAGTTGCAGCTGCACAGGCAGATCTTGATGCAGGTAAGCTTCATGTATTTGATATCAACACATTTACTGTTGGTGGTGCTAAGCTTGAGTCTTATATGGCTGATGTAGATTCAGATCCTAACTATGAAGGTGACCATGAGGTTATCGTTGATGGATACTTCTCAGAGTCAGGAGCAGGATTCCGTTCAGCTCCATACTTTGATCAGCAGGTTGATGGAATTACACTTCTTGATACAGCATTCTAATCTAGACTATATAGCAATAAAATGTTAAAATTGCCAGGGAAGCGCGTATTTGCGTGTCCCTGGCATTTTTGTTATGGCAACGAGCCAAGTGGACATCATGCTTGCATGGATGGACATTTGGCGACTGCTAATCAGCGGATAAAACTCGCGAAGCGTGTTTTATCGCGGTTATGGCAA
>JAGHUN010000026.1 GCA_018064805.1 Candidatus Colinaster scatohippi | reverse complement strand
GTTTCCTTAATAGTAACAGTAGGTGCCTTCGTACTGTTTTTACCTGCAACATTAGTATTATTCTTATATGTTACTGTGTAAGCAGTACCAGCCTTAAGATTAACATTTTCTCCTGTTGCCTTATTCGTAAATGTAATTTCCGGCTTAATTGCCTTTCCGGTATATTCAACCGGAGCAACAGATACAATGAAATCATCCAGACTTCTGTCCGCAATCACAAATGCCTTTTTAACTGTTACAGAACCGGAATAATTTCCTTTACCCTTTATAACAATGTTTGCCTCCGCTTCGGACTTGACATTATTGCTATATGTAACCGTATAGTCTTTATCCTTTACAAGTACTTTCTTATTGGCTCCATATGTCACCTCTAGTGTTGGCGTAATTGCATATCCTGTATATGAAGTATCTTCCGGCTTACCTTCTGTTTTAGCAATGTTCCACTGAATATAGTCGTTCGCGCCTTTTTCAACTGTAGCCTCTGCCTCATATGCATTCTTAATCTTTGCCTGAGCGATCTTGAAGGTTGCTGACTTGCTGCCAGAGTATGCTCCCATACCTGTAATAATTACTGTAGCTGTTCCAACTTTCTGGTTATTAACATACTTAACCGAATAGTCCGTTCCCTTAACCAGTGTATCCGGCTGTCTGGTTGAACCTGCTGTTACAACCAACTCATTTTCTGAAAGAATAATCGAACTTCCGGTATAAGTCTTTCCGGTTGTCTTAATCTTAGCATTGGTAATATTATGCGCCGCATCGATTACCTTGAAAACAGCACTCTTTTCGCCAATATAGTTGTTCTTACCTTCTACAGTAACCCTATATGTACCTGCTTCCTTAAACTTCATTCCATCAAGTGCTGTATACATGTCGGTTGAATCATCATATTTTTCTATTTTTGTTATGCTGTAATCAGCAGCAGTAAGATTCTTTCCTGTTGTAGTATTTGTAAGTGTTACTTTTGCACTCTGCTCCTTATTCACTTCATTCAAAGTAGCAGCAGTCATTGTGATAGCAGTATCCTTAATATTTTTCCGGCTAATATTGAAATAGATTTTATCTGACTTTCCAACATAATTTCCCTTGCCCGTCACAGTAAGGAAGGCTATTCCTGAAGAAGCCTTAACATTATTTGAATATGCCACTGTATAATCTGTTCCACTAACCAGAGTTTTATTGCCATATTTCACTCTGATTACCGGCTTGATTGCCTTTCCGGAATATGTAGTTCCTGAAGGCGCCGAAATGCTAAGTGTAGATATCGGTCTCTTTTCGATTGCAAACTTAATCTGAGCCGAATTCTTCACTGTTTCATCTGCCGGAACAACTGTTATAGTCGCTGTTCCTGGCTTAACATTTGCCGAATATACCACTGTATACTTTTCAGCCGCCAGTGTCTTTGTCTCATCGCCATCCTTATAACTTACTTCAATTGATGGTTCAATCTCTTCAGCCCTGTAATAAAAGCTCTTCTTAGCAGTATTATCGAATGCATCCAGAATCTTCACTGTCACATTATTCTTATCTGCGAGATCAATTCTGCTATCTTCACCGATAGCAAAATATGCCTTTTTAGTACCTGTGAACTTGCTTCCCTTAGCAGTAATAATTGCTGTAGGAGCAACATTTGCATCAAATCCCTCACTGCCTTCTTTATATACATACATTTGCTTATTATTCTTATATGTCACAGAATAGTCTGCTGATGTAAGAACATATCCATTATATGTAATCTTAACTGCAGGAGTTATATTTTTACCCGAATAATACTGGTCTGCAATCTCTATTACGACGCTTGAATCTTCTCCAATATTTATCTTATCGCTTGCAAATATACTTTCGAATTCTGCTGATACTGTCACTTCAGAATCAGGCATTGTGAAAACAAAATCAGCAGCATCTGTCTTATTAGATTCAGACACGTTCACAACATATTTGCCTGTTTCCGAATCAAGAACTGCCCCCATCGCTTCAACATTTGAAGCAGCCAGTCCATTTCCGGAAAGTGAAATTGTCTTTATCCTGTAAGCAGGATTTGGCTTGGCTGTAATTGTCACCATTTCTCCGGCAGATGCCTCATAATTACTTAATGATACCAGTCCATTCTCGATACTCTCATCTACATTCACACTATATGAGCCATAGAGATAAGCATCATCAATCCATCCCCATGCTCCTGATTCTGTAGACATTATTATGAGTCCTACTACAAGGTAGTCACCATCTTCAACTTTTATTCCACTAATCTCCGGATTATTCCAGTTGAGCCATCCACTAAGTGATGTCTTAGCTGAATATCTTACCTTAAGGTCATCATCACTGTTATATACCTCTACAAAGCTACACTGCTTATCTGTACTTCCAGCCGAACCACCCTGCATGAATGCTCCAAATGTATACAATCCTGCTGTTAATCCATTTACTGTCTGGGACATAGTAAAATCACTTGCTGAACCAAAGTAGAAATTAACCGCAGAGCTTCCACTTCTGACATTATTAGCCTCTGTTCCAAGCTTAGCAGCAGATGGATTGTTTCCACCATATACCCAGTCAGTGTCATAACCGCTTTCGAATCCCGGATTCTTAAGAAGGTTTGCATTAGCAACTACAGTCACCGAAATAGCTACGTTTCTTTTTTCTGTTACAGTTCCATTCGCACCTTCAAATGTACATGTAGCAACACCTGTTACCTTGAAGCTTCCAAGCTTATCTGTTGAAACCATGGCAATTTCATCAGAATTCCACTTTACAGCTGCTGTTCCTGTGGTTCCATCGTTAAATTTAACTGCAACCTCTGATGGGTACACAACACTTTCACCAAGTGACACCTCAATATCCTTTGGATTAGTCACCTGAGATACGGACTTATCCGCTACTGCACCTGTACGAATAAGTGCATATGCCTTAGCTGTCGCAAGCGCTGTTCCATCAAAATCAAACCATGACTGGTTATCAATTGCGCTACCACCATACCAAAGTCCTGCATCTGATGGATCATACTCAGCTGAATAACTTGCTGCCCATCCAGCGCCATATTTTTCCCATCCAGTTTTGTTTTCTGCAAGGAGCTTATTATCTATACTTCCATCCGAATTATATACATAGTTCTGAGATATCCACGCCGGTTCCCAATAAAATACACCAATACCATTAGTAGCATTATTCACAGCATTAACCACATCTCTCATTTCATCAGCCTGACCCTGAATTGAAATATCATAGTTAAGCGCCTGACCTGATGTTTTTGGTGCAGTATTCTCATGACCATCGCCATCTTCCCATGTTGTAGCCCATGAAGTCTCTGCAACCATAACCTTTTTATTATATTTCGTAGCAACCTCAGTAAGTGACGCTGTCAGCTGTGATGTAGTTCCATGCCAATATGGATAGAAGGATGCTCCGAAGACATCATAATCTATTCCATAAGAGTCAAGCTTACTTGCATACTTTGTAAAACCGTTCTGAGGATCTGTATAATGAACAGCTATAAGAATCGATTCATCAAAGGCTCTGACCGCAGAACTTCCTGCTTCAAAAATCTTGGCCATATTGTCCCAGGAGGTCTCGCCACAAATACCGCTATTGGTCTCATTACCAACCTGAACCATTCCAACATCAACACCTGCGTCACGGAGACTACGAAGTGAAGATGTTGTGAATTCACTCACAGCTACCACCTTTTCTTCCAGTGTCATGTTCTTGAACGCCTTAGGAGCGCTGTACTTGGCAGGATCTGCCCAGAAATCCGAATAATGGAAATCTATAAGCACTCTCATTCCGGCATTAGTAGCCAGTTTACCAAGTGTTATAGCCTTATCTATATCATTGTTACCACCACCATAACCATTGCCGCTTCCATCATATGGGTTATTCCATACTCTTATTCTTACCCAGTTAGTTCCACCATCTGCGAGATAATCAAAGAACTCCTGGTCAGATAAAGCATTACCATTCTCATCCTTGAAAACAACTCCGCTGTCTCTGACTGCCAGGTATGACGATAAATCTGCTCCGGTAATAAAATCACGTGTCATAGCTACCGGAGTAACATTTATATCTGCACTGATCTTTTTTGTCACAAGATTATCTACCGCTTCCTTCAATTCAGCAAATGTAGTTCTAAGTGTTGCAACAGAAGGGTTATTCTCTTCATTATCATCTTCTAACTCAGATATAACCGTCGTTGCTACAGTCAATTTATCTATAAGTCCGTTCCAGGATTCTTCTGTGTAGAGTGACTGATTATAGCCTTCTGCAGAAGCAATAAGGGACTTCATTAGTATAGGGATAACTTCATATTCTGCACTGTCAATATCCGAATATGCCTTACCGCTTCTAATCGCAATACTCTCACCATTACTCTTTTCCAGAATCAAAGTTAACAATTCTGTATTATCCCATGCACTGATTTTTGTCTCACTTACAGATTTTCCATCTTTAACAGCCCATATCTCAAATCCACTTCCCGAACCATTGGCATTAATCTTAAGTGTCCCCCTGTACCAGCCTGCATTTCCATCTACAGGTGTCATTTTATAAGCTGTTGCATCCCATGAACCTGATACAGTTTCACTCGCTGTTCCTTCAGTTGCTTCGAAAGGACTTCCACTCCAGAACACAAAGTCAAGGCTATCAATATCCTCGTCAGAATACATGTTCAAAGTAACTTCGATAGGATATTCTACATTCACCCCATCTGCCTCTTCAAAAGATGTATACAGAGTTGCATCCTTTACAAAAGCATCATCATTCTCCCCAGAAAAGATAGTATTATACATCTCTGCATTTTTCCATGAACCTATATCGAATTCAGATGTATCTGAACCAGCATTGGAACTGCGATAAACCTTCAGAGTCGTTCCAACAGATATATCTGCTATAGTCACCGGAATCATATACCATCCGGCATGCTCTGCGACCGGAGTCATCTCATATGTATCACCCTCCGCCCATACATACCACGAAGCAACAGTTGCAGAAGTACTAAAATTTGTACCATCTTCGCACCAAACATACATTCCAACTTCTTCTTCACTGTCTACATCGCCAATGTAATAGTAGAAATTAGCTGATGTTGCCTCTGCCAGAGTTATATAATCCTCCTCTGTTTCGCTTTCTTGTAATTCTTCTGCCGAAACAGTTTCTGTTTCCGGAGTTACTATCTCTGCGGTCATTACTCCTTCATCCATCACTTCTTCCGCCAGTACATCTATTGACGGAAATGCAATTGAAGTCATAAGCATTGCAGCAGATAATAATCCGCATAGACTTTTCTTGATCGATTTCCCAACTCGTCTCATATCATTTCCTTTCTCTGCGCAACCAGTTGTATCATTCTGCGCAACCGCTTTACTCTATTTGCGCAATCGGTTGTCCTATTTGTATTTTGATTATATTATCAAATATTTAATATAACAAGCACTTTTTCTTCGTGTTTTTTCACAACATTTTATGGCATCTTTTGTCTGTTTTTACTTTGCGAGCGCATATACATACGCATTGCGCTCATCTTTAAATATATGGCAGCCTTTTACAACAAAATAACTGTCCCATAGAAAGCACAACATAGATGTAACACGCTTCGTGAGTTTACATCTATGATTAGCGGTCGTCAGATGTCATTGCATGCAAGCATGCACTCCATCTTCCTCGTCGCCATAACAAAAAAACAGATGGCGTAGTTTTCCATCTGCTTCAAATAAAAGAAATACGGCAATGGGACATAAATCCCCCACTGCCGTATTTATCTCACGTATTTATCTGCTACTGAGTGTTTTCACTCAGGGTAGTATACATTAGTTCTTTTTTCCAAAAGTTTTCTCACTATAGTATTCAAGAATACACTCTCTCGTAAAATTAAGCGCTGCAACAACTGTATTCTCTCTAATCTTCTGCCTGTTGCCTGTGAAATGACATTCCTTAACCGATGTTTTGCCACATACATAGCAACCGATATATACAAGACCTACCGGTTTGTCCTCTGTTCCGCCATCCGGTCCGGCAATTCCTGTCGTTGAAATCACTACATCAGCCTTGTTAAGTGCACTAAGTCCTTTTGCCATTTCAGTAGCAGTCTGTTTACTTACTGCACCGTATTTATCAAGAGTTGCTTTCTTAACTCCAACAAAGCGACGCTTTGCTTTATTAGAATAAGTAACAATTCCGGACTTAAAGGCATCAGATACTCCCGGTACATTAATAAGACGTGCAGCTACCATTCCTCCGGTGCATGACTCTACCGTACCAACTGTAAGACCATTAGCAATAATCAAATCCACTACAGCCTTCTCAAGAGTCACATCCACCTCTGTCGTATATATATAGCTTCCAAAACGTTCCTTAAGTCCCTTGACTACCGGCTTAGCTAACTTCTTAGCATCTGACTCACTATCTGCCTTGGCCGATACCCTAATATGCACCTCACCGGTCTTAGCATATGTCGCAATTGTCGGATTGCTCTGCTCCTCTATAAGATCAGAAATCATCGAAGCAGCTCTACTCTCTCCAATTCCACATATCTTAACTGTCTTGGAATAAATAATCCCCGACATAAGGCCCTTAATATAAGGAACAACAGATTCCTCAAACATCAATTTCAATTCTTCAGGCGGGCCGGGGAGCAGAATAATATGCTTTTCACCTGTCTTAATTGCACAGCCTGGTGCAGTACCATTATTATTAGGAAAAATAGCACAGCCTTCCGGCATCATAGCCTGTTTCCAATTGTTATCCGTGGGCTCCTTACCGATTCTTTTGAAGTATTCGGCAATAGCTGTCCTGCTTTCTTCATCCATTATAAGTGGAACACCTGCCACTTTTGCAGCAACCTCTTTAGAAAGGTCATCAGGTGTAGGACCAAGTCCACCACCAATGAAAACAATATCAGAACGATCAAGCGCCATCTTAATTGTCGCAGCAAGACGTTCCTCATTATCACCAACAACATCCTGATAATAACAGCTTAGCCCCAGAACAGCACACTGTTCTGCAAGGTAAGCAGCATTCGTATTAATTATATTGCCGAGCAAAAGCTCTGTTCCAACCGAAATAATCTCTGCAATCATTCTAATTCTCCATCAACATACCGATTATTTGTCAGCGATTACCGCTTTGTTTTTCATAATATAATCAACAAGCGAAATAACAGTAAGTGCAACTGCAATATACATAACAATTTTCACAATGATTTCCATCGGTCCCCATGGTATATTTGCAAGCATAAGTATTACCATAACCATCTGTGACACAGTCTTGCATTTGCCCCACATGCTGGCAGCAATAACTATTCCCGCATCCGATGCAACAAGTCTAAAACCACTAATAATGAATTCTCTTGCAAGAATAATAATAACAGCCCAGGCAGGCATAACCTCCGGTTTAATCTCAACCAGACATATCATTGCCGCACTCACAAGAACCTTATCTGCAAGCGGATCCATAAATTTTCCAAAATTCGTAACAAGATTGTATTTACGTGCAATCTTACCATCAAGTAAATCTGTAAGGCTGGCAATACAGAATATTGCAAGAGCCACAAGACTACTATAGTCGCCTATACAATTAGTAAGCAAAATAATAACAAAGGGAATGATCAGAATCATTCTAAGCATTGTTAATTTATTAGGCAGATTCATATATCCTCCAATCAACTGATTTAAAGCCATATACCAATCAATTTATTTCTTAAATCAGTCTGTAATAATCTCTTCCGCTACAAGGTCATAACCTTTTGCCTCTGTAACTCTGACTCTTAATGTGTCTCCACTTATAAGTTCCCTGTCCGAATGTACGAAAACATATCCATCCACTCCGGGCGCATCCTTATAAGATCTTGTTACATAGACATCATCCTCAACGAGTCGACCCTCAACCGTAACTTCATATACACTGTTAACCGCTTTGGTATTATTATCAAAAACAATACTCTGCTGCAGCCTCATAAGCTTATCTCTTCTTTTTCTCTTAATCCACTCAGGAAGCTGATGCGGCATTGTTGCTGCAGGAGTTCCTTCTTCCGGTGAATAAGTAAATACGCCAAGACGGTCAAAACGAATATCTCGCACGAAGTTCATAAGAATCTTAAAGTCTTTTGACGTCTCTCCGGGAAATCCTGTAATAAGCGTAGTCCTTATACATATATCAGGAATCTCTCTTCTAAGCTTATCAACAATCTCCCTAAGATCCTTCTCTGATGTCTTACGAGCCATACGCGCCAAAATATTATCTGAGGCATGCTGGATTGGCATATCAAGATAATGGCATACTTTAGGTTCTCTTTTAATAGTCTCTATAAGTTCGTCATTAATCTCCTCAGGATAACAATAGAGAATTCTAATGCGCTCAATGTCATCAATAGCCGCCAACTTATGCAATAACTCAGGAAGACTTTTTTTACCATACAAATCAGTACCATAAATGGTCGTCTCCTGTGCAACAAGAATAAGTTCCTTAACGCCTCGGTCTGCAAGCTCAGTTGCTTCCCTCACAAGAATATCCATAGGAACTGAACGATATCTACCCTTAAATGATGGGATTATGCAGTATGTACAATGCTTGTCACACCCTTCTGCAATCTTCATATATGCATAATGAGTCGGTGTTGTAAGCAATCTCTTACGGCCAGCAACAGGAGCATCATCAAGACTTCCAAAACTGTTACTTTTTTTACCGTTTGCACAATCATTAAGCGCCTGCGCAATCTCATCAAAGGACTGAATTCCTAGTATTACATCAACCTCCGGAATCTCTCGCTGCACTTCCTCTTTATATCGTTCTCCAAGACATCCTGTCAGAATGATATACTTAAGTGTTCCTTCCTTCTTAAGTTCAGCCATTTCAAGTATGGTATTGATACTTTCCTGTTTGGCATCAGCAATAAAGGCACAGGAATTGATTATAACAGCTTCTGCTTCTTTTTCTTCGTAGGTAATCTCATGACCATTTTCCGCAAGAATGCCTAGCATCATTTCGGAATCAACAGTATTCTTATCGCATCCCAGTGAAACAAAAAAGACCTTCATAATTCAAGCCTGGACTATTCTTCGTCCTCATCTCCTAAAATCTTAATTTCACCCTGATTAAGTTCTTCAACTGCAACAGAAAGTGGCTTTTTTCCATCTTCCTCTACAAGTGGCTCATCTCCGTCTACAATCTGTCTTGCTCTCTTAGCTGTAGCCATAACGATTGAGTAACGGCTGTTAACTACCTTTGTCTCGCCTGGTTCTACGTCTGCATTTACGACCTTCATAAGGTCTGAATATGATGGATGTAACATATCTATTCTCCTTCCGCTATCTCTAATAGCTCTTTCTTAATTGTTTTTATAAATTCAGCGTTTCTGTTAACACTGTATTTAGCATTTTGAATCATTTCGTGTGTCTCTCGCACACAAGTATCAAGATTGTCGTTAAGTATAATATATTCATACTTTTCAACAATATCAGCTTCTTCAATTGCTCTTCGCATTCTGTTCCCGATTACCTCATCGGTCTCAGTACCGCGACCTTTAAGTCTCCTGTAAAGCTCCTCAGCACTTGGCGGTGTAACAAAAAGAAGCAAGGCCTCAGGCATCATTTTCTTAACCTGAAAAGCACCCAAATATTCTATTTCAAGAATGACATCCTTACCTGCATCGAGCTGTGCCTCAACATATTCACGCGGTGTTCCATAATAATTGCCAACATATTCTGCATGCTCAAGCATCTTACCGTCTGCAATGTTTTGCTCAAATTCTTCCCTACTTATAAAAAAGTAATGAACGCCATCCTCTTCTCCGTTTCTCGGTTGTCTCGTTGTCATAGAAATAGATAATGAATAATTGTCATACTCACTTATCAGTTTCTTAACAAGTGTGCCCTTACCTGCACCGGAAAAGCCGGAAATAACTGTTAGTATTCCTCTTTCCTTCATATATGCTCCATTCTGCATAGTAATATCATGCAATAAAAAGAATACGCTACTCGATATTCTGAATCTGCTCTCTGATTTTCTCAATTACAGTCTTAAGTTCAATACCCCTGCTTGCAATCTCGAGGTCCTTGCATTTTGACAGTATTGTATTGGACTCACGATTCATCTCCTGAACATAGAAATCAAGTTTCTTACCAATCTCGCCTCCACCAATAAGAATATTCTTAACTGTATCAATATGACTTCTGAGTCTGACAAGTTCCTCATCAACACATACCTTATCAGCATAAATAGTCACTTCCGTAAGTATTCTGCTCTCGTCAATCTTGGAATCCTCAAGCATTTCCTTAACACGATTGGTTATATTCTCTCTATACTGCTCAATAATCTGTGGACTTCTCTCTTCTATAAAAGCAACCACATCAAGCATTCCATCAAGCTTGGCAATGAGATCCTCTCTTAAGTTCTCACCCTCTTTAATTCTTGATTCCACGAAGCTTTCGCATGCACCGCGAATTGTTTTCTCAAGAATCTTCCAGATGCTCTCCTCATCAATCTCAACATCATCCAAAGTAAAAATCTCCGGATATCTTGAAAGAGTCGATACTCTTATATCATTATCGAGTCCAAACTCCTCGCTCATCTGTTTAAGATAATTAAGATACTCTCTTGCAACCTCAGGATGATAACATACATTAACGCTGTTCTCGGAATTATCCTCATAGGTAATGAAGATATCGGCCTTACCTCTCTTCATATATTCCTTAAGGAGATTTCTTATAGCTGCATCAAAGAAATTAAGTTTCTTCGGCATCTTGATACTTGCCTCAAGATATCTGTGATTCACAGACTTAATCTCTACAGTAACCTTTCTCTGACCATCTGTTACTTCGCATCTTCCGAAGCCGGTCATACTTCTGATATTTTGCATTTTGCCCCCATTCTGACTGGTCTGCTCGTCATACGCACCATTGCCATTCTGTCAGACCACATTCCGTTGTATTTTACACCATTACAGCAAGTATAGTCAAGAATTGACCTGTTCAATAGCGCTTATATCATTGTCAATTACCATTGAATAATTAGTGTAATACACAACAAATCCCGGCTTGGCACCATTGGGTTTCTTAACATCCTTACGTTTAAGGTAATCCACTTCAACACGTCCGCTCTCAGCGCCTTTTGAATAATGAGCAGCCAACCTTGCAGCCTCTTCGAAGGTTCTGTCCGTAAGTTCCATACCTTCACATTTAACTATTACATGCGATCCCGGTATGCCCTTTGCATGAAACCACCAGTCTCCTCCATTGGCTACCTTAAATGTTAATTCATCATTCTGCAGGTTATTCTTGCCAACATACATATGGAAACCATCACTACTGATATAATGAAGCGGTTTGCTCTTAAAGCGCTGCTTAACATTCTTTCCGCCTTTACGCCTGATATAGCCGGACTCAATAAGTTCTTCCTTAATCTCATTTATATCCTCTTCCTTAGCCACAAAATCAAGCGCACTCATAACAGATTCCAGATGATTTATTTCTGCCTTCACTTCTACAGTCAATGTCTCGAGCGCTTCTTTTGTTCTTTTGAGCTTGCCATATTTGTCAAAGTACTTCTTGGCATTTTCAATTGCGGTAAGATCACCGTCAAGTGGAATCTCCATCTTTTCATTAGTGTAATAATTATCTACAGTAATCGACTTGGCTCCCGGTTCTGCCGAATATCCATAGGTATTAAGCAATTCT
>JAGHUN010000080.1 GCA_018064805.1 Candidatus Colinaster scatohippi | reverse complement strand
ACAACACCCATCTGATATAAGAATCTAAGTCCAAGTTTGGCAACAGATACATTATATTTATCAGCTATTTTCTTAAAAAACGGCTCGTTTAATACATCAGCTCTTCCAAGAGGACTCCATGCCTGAACAACAAGCCCTTTACTTTTTGCATAATCTACAGCCAGATGCTGCGTATATCCCAAATGAAGTTCAAGCTGATCTACGAGTGGCTTATATTTACATATACTAAGTATGTTATTCAAATGATGAGGAAGGAAATTAGACAAACCGATTCCCTTTATCTTCCCTGCATCAACAAGCTCCTCCATTGCCTTATAGGTCTCTGCCTGTAGCGACTTCCAGTCATCGGTAGTCTCATATTCCGGCTTTGAATATTCTACTTCCGGATGTCCCGGAGCACCTTCATTTTCCGGTGTCTGTCTTGGCCAATGGATTAAATAGATATCAACATAATCCATCTGCAATCTTGAAAGTGTTCTGTCAATTGCCGCCATTACACCATCATGACCCATCTCATCAATCCAGGCCTTACTCTGAATAAAAAATTCTTCTCTTGGTATGCCACTGTCTTTTATAGCCTTACCAAGAACTACCTCTGTTTCATATACAGAGGCTGTATCAAAGAATCTGTATCCGGCCTTAATTGCATCAGACAATATCTGATAGTTGTCTCCCGCTTTAGCGTTATAACACCCAAAGCCCACTGCCGGAATTGTTCTTCCATCATTCAACTGAAAATATACCATCTGTAACACCTCCCATAACCGCTAACTTTATTCAAAATATTATCCAAACTTAAGCCCATCCTTAAAGTCAAAATGACTATCCAGGAATCTGTCCATCACACCGATTATTAGTCCATTTAGAAGAGCACAGACAAGAGTTCCTGCCTTGACCCCTTCAAAATGCCAAAATCCCCAAAAGATAAAAGACAGCACTATGGCAATAATGCAACTACTCCAGTCATAAATATACTTTACAATATGCATTTCCTTATTATATTTAAGCGCTACTTCTTTTACAAATAACTCATATGCCTCAGGAGCTATATATGTATGGAAAACAAAAGCGACTCCCAACGAGCACATAAGCATTCCGCCAATAAAAAATACAACTCTACCGGCAATCCCGGTCTCCGGAATTCTAGCCACAAGCCACATAATTCCATCAAGTGTAAATCCATAAATCACTGCTGTCACAAAAGAAAACAGATACATCTTTTTAAATCTTCCGATGACAACTGCAAGCAATATAAGTAACACCGCCTGCAGACAATACTCTGCCATTCCAAACGTAAAAAATGGCAGGCTCTCCGATATTTTAAGATGCAAAATATAAGCAGGTGCAACTATCATTGACATTCCAAAGTCAGCTCTCTCTGAAAGAGCGGTTCCTATAGCAAGAGCAATGATTCCAAATACATATGCCAGCTCCGTATAAAAAGTACCTTTTTTCATAATTCCTATAATTCCCTTTAACAGTCTGCTGCCCACGGCAGTCTTTTTATATTATTCTCTACCGAGCATCAGAGTGCAAGACTTACATCTATGAATCACGCATCGTTATCCTCATCAAAATTGTCTAGTCCATTAGCATACAATTCATTGATTTTGCCCTGATAGAACTCCATTTCTTTTTTCCGGCGAATTCTATCCCTGTCAGATAGAATTCCCAACATCTCATCTACTATATCCTCTTCCTTAAGATGAGGCATATATCTTAAATAGCCCAGCATCCTATTAGCTGTCCAGGTGGTATTAAGAATACGCGAAATCATCTCACAAAAATCAGAAGGATACTCCCTGTCCATAAGTATCTCGTATAATTCCAGGCTCTCTTGCGACCTATCTGCCATATTTCACCATTTCCTTTAACGTTCTAATCCAAGCATGTTTGCTATGGGGTCTATTCGCGCCGCCTGCCTTTTCAAATCGGTGAGATTGGCACGTAGATAATCCTCTAACTGAATCACTTCTTCGTCACTAAAACCACTCTGCTTGCTGATAATACAATCAGGAATCGTTCCCTCGGCAAAGCAATTTCCCTCCTCAAACCTTATATGAGCCTTTTTAACTCCGTCTTTTACAGTTACACACGATATCGTCAGATTCATAATAATCCCCTTATTATTCCTGTATATGCAAGAAGGTCAACACTTGAGTGATGACCTTCTTACCTTGTTATATGAATAATACATATTGTAAGCAGCATCACAAGGATTCTAACCTTGAGAACAATATTATTCAAATAGATTACGTACCTTGATTATATAGATAATTTTCTTAGTACCACAGTAGTTACCCGTTCCTCTGACTACTACAGTTGCATTTCCCTTTTTAATATTATTGCTATAGGAAGTACCATCAATCTCAAAGGTTACATCATCAAGTTTGGTTAACTTCTGATACCATTTAAAATCTGCTGTTGTTAATCTGATTTGCTTTCCTGTATATGTCTTTGTAATAGTATCAAGTCTTAACGAATTAATATCTGCTTGAGCAATGGCATATTTCTCAGAACGGAAATTAATATAATTACCATTCTTACCATCGCCAACAACCTTCACAAGAATAATTGTACCCGCTGGTACTATATCCTTATCACCTACTTTGTCTCCGTTTTTCCTACTTACTACCGGACTTGACTTATCTGCTCCATCATGTACTACTGCTCCTTCCGGAATATCATCATAATAGTATTCTATCTTAGAGTAGTCTGCATTTACTGCCAGTTTCTTGGTTCCATCATATACACTGACAGTTGTCTTCCAGTTTCCAGCCTTATTTGCATATACCTTATCTTTAGCATCTATTTTTATGCCTTCAGTCTGAAGATCCCTTACACCAATAGTAAAGGTAAGCTTATCATTTACTCCCTTGAAGTTACCCTTTCCGGTAATCTTAACAGTTGGCTTGTTTTTACCGGTTCCATCATTAATATTTTTATTGTTAAGCCAGGTAACTGTATAATCTTTATCCTTCACAAGCACAGTCTCACCAAACTTCACAACCGGTTCGGGCATTACTCCGGACTTATCATATGAATATGATGTTGATTGAATGGCGACTGATATCTTATTGCCGGCATTTTCAGCAATATCAAACGGCTGTATCTTAAATGTCTTTTTCTGTACACCTGAATATTTATTCACGCCTGTCAGTATAATTGTTGCTGTTCCAGCGTTAGTATTCTTCTGATATGATACCATACAGCCAATCGATCTCTTCTCCGCTGAATCATCCATAGACTCAAAGTTCTCAGCTGCAATCCACTTAACCTGTGACTCATTACCTTCCTTATCTGTATAGACAAGTATCATATCTGACTGAAGACATTCTTTCTCATCATATATAAATGATGTTACATATGTACCATCCTGAATCTTAACTGCAGAGATCGCATTACCTATAATTGAGAACTGCTTCTTTATCTCACCTGAATATGCATTTACACCCCTGTAGATTACGGTCGCCTTACCAATCTCTTTGTTATTAACATACTCATATGTATAATCAACAGTTCTCTTAACATCAATATCTGATATGTCATTATATTCAGCTACAGATATACCTAACAGCGGATCGTCTTTTAGTGTAAAACTTACATGCTGTTCAACGTCATTACCATCTGCATATGGAAGAGATGCCTTAAACCCATTCATCTTGGCCTTTGTAAGTGGCGTACCAACAATCTGATATGTTATCTTTTTGCTTCCAACATATTCATCACTATTAGCTTTAATAGTCACTGTAACAGTACCAATATCGCAGGTATTATCACTGTACTCTGTTATATAATCAACTCCGCTTTTTAATGTCTTTCTGGCTCCATCTTTAACCTCAAGTTCTTCAGCCGAAAGCTTTAAGTCTGCACCATTATTATAGTTCTTGGTCTTTGGTGCTTTAATTGAGAGCTTGCTTATCAATTTCTGCTCTCCAAGTTCACTTCCCTTACCACGGCCAACAAGAAATACCACTGGGTTAGCTTTATCAGTATAATTACTTCCATCTTTAGCTTCAACCCTCACATAATATGTTCCGGCATCCTTTGGTATAGCAGGAACTGTACAGGTCTCATCACTATAATAACTAACAGTGAAATCTCGGTTATTTGCAAGCTTTGTCTTTCCCCAAGTCACTACAGGTACAGGTTTTATCTCCTTTCCTGTAGACAGGACTGCTGCCACATCTCCAACTGTCACATCTTCGTCCTTAAGACTCTTCCTGGTAATTTTAAAATATTCTCTATATACACCTGCATAATTTCCTTTTCCGGTTATTACAACAGTAGGTGCACTCTTCTGAAGCAGGCTTTCTTCAGCATCAAGTTCTTCAAATGCTTTGATATTATTCTTATAGCTGACTGTATAATCCTGCCCTTGCTTAAGAATGTTTCCATCTACCATCACAGATTTCACATTCGGCTTTATAGCCTTGCCAGTATAATCATATTTTGCCTTACCATCATAATCATACTCATCAGCCTCTAGGGTAATATGTACTCCAGAAATTTCCCATGCCGGGAACAGTGTAATATCTTCCTTAACTTCTGTATCGGACATAAACTCCCTTGCATTCTCAATTTCCGGATCATCCAGGAACCAGCCTAAGAAAACATGTTCCTCGTCACCTTCCGGTTCAGGCAGAATAATTCCTTCCTTATCAAATGAACTTCCATATGGAATCGTAATTGCAGCAACTCCTGCATAGTTAAATGTAATTGTCTTACTTACTCCTGTCCAATGAGCATACAGTATTGTATCCTCTTCAAATGAAACCGCATCTGTGCTGTTTACCTTTGTTCCTGCCTTTTTCTCTGTAAACCATCCATCAAAAATATAATTATCACGCGTTGGTATAGGCAATTCTCCAAAAGCAGCTTCATATTTTACTTCCTTTGATGAGGTTGATACATTACCTTCATTCGCATCAAAGGAAATGATAATGTCCAGCCTTGGAATAATCAGTTCTTCCTCTGTATACTCAGAGTCGTCTTCCTTAAGCTTTTTATCACAACCATTAGCACATTCGTAATATGCATTTGTTCCATCACTAACTTTTGTAGCCGGAACTTCAGCATGGAATCTATTCATATCCCTGGCATGTACATGATCAACCGGTCTTACTGTCACAGTAATAAAATAATTGTTATAGTTTGTTGCATTATTAACAGCAATTGTAAGAGTTCTGTTTTCTTCTGATACAATTCCCTCTGAAGTTAATTTCAATTTTCCATCAACAACGGCCGCATTGAATAATTCTTCGTTTCCATCATTATTGATTTCACCCAATGTCGCCCCAGCCGGAATTGCAGGAAGAATCACTTCGGCACTACCTCCAACTATCCTATCAAGATCACAGGAAACCGTCTTCTCACCAGCAAAGTCCACCTTATTGATTGCCAATTTGCCGTTTATAAAAGTAACATTATAATTTGCATTACCAGCTACTGCCGTAATAGGATATCCCTCTGCTATAACATCTGATGCACTATTGGCACTACAATTAAAAACAATTCTTAAGCCCTCAAGTGTATCAGTCCTTACAAGCTGAGTTCCAACAGATGCTATATCAATAGAAAAGGCCGGATTATCCTCTCCAAAGTTTCTGTCGACATTCTTTATCTTAAGTGTAATAGGCTTAGGAGATACTACTGGTATCACCCTTTTAGTTATTACATTATAAGCATCTGAATCTGGAGTAAATGTAATCTGATATTCCTCCGCGCCATTTACCACAGGATAATATTTATCACTATTAGCTTGTGAGATAGACCAAGTACCTTCAACTCCATTAATGGAGTCTCTAGTCTTTGACAGGGTCATATCCCTTAACGAATCTCCGTATGTACCGGTAATAGATGGAACATTTCTAATCTCTAAAGTGGCTTTATGCGTGACAAAATCACCTGTTCTTACTGTCATGTTTCCGACATTATCGGCAACACCAATTGCAAAGTAATACTTGGTATTAGGCAATAATCCATTTAATGTAAAGACCCCATCTTTTTGGACACCCTGTATATTGCTTCCATGTACTCCTGTTTCATTAAGCTTAATATTATCCTTGGTAACATAGGAGGTATCCTGCGTTCCGTATACAATATAATAATCTGACTTGATACCCGATTCAGCATCCGTAGCTACTGCTGTGATAACAGCACTTGTATCTGTAACTGTATCAGTAAATATTGGTATATCTACAACCGGAGGGGTTGAATCACATACTAATCCCCCAGAACATATATAATCACTTTCATTACCTGCTTTATCGACAGCATATACATAGTACAGATATTTACCATCCATAGCTATCGTATCCAGAACAGTATCACCAGTTCCAGCACTAATCATATTGAAGCTGCTCTTTTTTTCATCCAATTCAGCAGTTGTTAATGCTGTTGTACTGCCCGTTTTGTCAACATAGTAATAATAGGCTCTTACACCACTAACCAGTTCAGAAGAATTAACCTTCACTTGTATAGGAGATTTGTAGAAATTATTATATGTTATCTTACTGCTAAGACTCTTCCAAGAGTCATCTCCGACAATAATTCCATTTCCTGTCCCTTCAAAAGAAGGTGCAGTCCAATCATACTGTATTTTAATCTCTTTTTTATCAGTAATAAGACCTCTGCTGTTCTTAAAGTAAAGATATTTACTTACCTCACCATCAGCAGTGCGCACAATTGTATATGATGAATTGAATGGTCCATCCAGACTATCTGAAACAGTAAAGTTATCCGCAGAAATGCTGATATTGCCATATGTCCTGGTAAACCAGGTCTTCTTGCCTGTAGACCCATTGTACTTATATGAAGGTGAAGCAACAAGAAATCCCACATTTATTGATATTGGGATATTCTTTTTTACATTATATTTTGTAGTATTAGTCGGAGTAAATGTTGCCAGATACTGGTTAGTATCACCTGGCTTACCTACATATGTATCCGGCTCATTCCAGCTCCATGTACCTGATGTATTTCCTGCAGGATTAGAAATAATAACATTACCCAGCTTCTGTCCATAGGTTGCCTTAATATTGGATGGCGCTATGCAGATTGGATCCTCTTTAATGTATTCATACTCTACCTGCCCACATCCACTTCTCTGACATGTGCGCTTCTTGTTTCCACCTTCGATAGTCCAGTCACTCCAGATATGTCCCAGTGGCGACATTGTTATATTTGGTATAACCTTTGTAACTGATGTTCCCTTACCCAACGGATTAATGGGGCCCACATAAGCTCCATTCCCCCTTATTCTTCCTTCACTTTCACATGTCGGTTCAATCTCAACCAAACCCGTATAGTAATATCGCAAAGATTCAATACATATTCTCTTATGACAGTCCGCACAATCTGCATAGACTTTAAGGACTATCGCATCTTCATCTGCAGGAACAGGATCAACCCATTCATAAATTAGTGTCTCGTTTGTATAAGATGAAAAATCATGATTAATATAATTTGAATCACTAATAGTAAGTTCTTCTGTACTATAATCCGACAGGCACTGGCTATCATACTGGTATAATATATTATTTGAACCAGCCTTAAAATAATATCCTCCTCTAACGTTTCCAGAGCTTATACCCACTAAAAACAGCTTATCCGGACTTCCAACTGATTTACCGTCACAGTTTGTAACATCAACCAGATAATTCTTTCCATTTTCCATATGCATAATATTCCACATATGTGGTCCGGCACCTGTACCGCCTGCCATAACTCCATTAACAATTATGGAATGTATACTGCTATCTGAAAATTCGGAATTATCACATAAATACTGAAATGCCTTCGAATATCCTTCGCATACAACATTTGTACTTGGATCCTCATCAAATACATTAATCATCTGCCATGGATCACCATAATTTGCACCATTACTTAGTGAAGCATGATCATATTCCACTTGATTGCAGATATAATCTTTGTATGCAAATAGCTTGTCTACATCATCCAGGTTCGCATACTGCGTTACTACCCTCTTGGCATTTGCCGCAGCTATTTTAGGTTTTGAAGTCTTGGAAGTATCAACAACAAATGTACCTCTCTCACCTGACAGGCTATAGTCTGAACTAACACAAAAACTCAATTGCATCGTGGCAGCAGTAAGAATCATCTGTCGCGCATTATATGAAACTCCTTCAACTCTATACGACCAGCCTACAGTCTTATCAAACCAATAGAGTTCATATGGATAATCCTCTAATAACGCATTCGTAACCCTATCAACATCTATTTCTTCTCCAATCGCTTCATTTATTGCCTTATTAATATTTGAATCTGAAAAACTGCTATACCCCAATTCTTCTGGAGACCAAATCGTTTTGTCAGTTAAATCTGAAAACGAAATATTATATGTCGGATTACCATTCTCTCCATTTGCAACTTTAGCCAGTTCAACTTTAAGATAATCGTATAATCTCTTCTTAGATCCTGTCAGCTTATCTCCAAGAATAGTTCCTTCTAGCTGCAAACCTTCATCAAGTCCAAAAAGATTATTCACATATCCTTCGAACATTTCATCATTGCTCATTCCCCCAGATACGGAGCCTGAAGTATCCTTCATAAAATCCAATATCTTAATGTCTTCAATCAGGACATCTTCTTCTGTTGAATTCGTATCAACTTCCTCAACAGACATTTCTTCGAGTACAACAGTCTCTGAACTTGTTTCATCCCCTTCATTTTGAGATTCATCTTCAGTACTCTCTGTAGCAATTGTCATGGGCTCAGATGCACTTTCAGACATCTCCTCTTCATAGACAGTTACCTTATCCACCTGTGGTTCAGCAGCAAATGCCGGAGTCACCATAGAAACTGATAAAACAACACTTAATAAAATTGCCCCAATTCTTCTTCGCATATAGTACCCTCATTCCCTTTCTACCATATAGTTCTTTGTTATTACATTATAATTCGGCACAACAGTCGCTTCAATAATCATTTGCTTTTTAGACAACAAAAAAAGGAACTCATAAGAGTTCCTTAAGCAGCGCCACAAGGATTCGAACCTTGAAAATGACGGAGTCAGAGTCCGTTGCCTTACCATTTGGCGATGGCGCTATATATTCAAGTACCTATCACAAGGCACTTGCTTATATTAACGCATATAATTAAATAATGCAAGTACTTTTTTAAAAAATTTTATTGTACTGTTTTCATCTTATAAAGTTCCTCTGTTGCGAGTCTTGCCTTAGCTACAATTGCTTTCTCCTGATTCACCGGGAAGCAGTAATACTGCCTTTTTGCATCCCCTATGCATATCATATCCCCAAGCTCATACCAGTAATAATCCGCATACAAACTATACATAGCTTTACTTGATACCTTGAATTCCAGTTTTCCATCACATCCCGTAAGCTCAAAACCATCTGAATTATGCACCAGTTTTCCCGAGCCGACTTTATATATACTTTTGGTGTCCACAAGCATCATTATATCTACATCAAGCTCCATAGTATAAGTTCTGGCTTCTATCTCCTGCCTTACAAGTTCTCTCTCCCACTTATACCAGTCACTAACGTATTCAAAGGCTCTGTCCTCTTCCGCAGCTTCTAGTATTCTTTTTCCTTTCACAGCTTCAGGTTCTCTGTCCTCTTCCGCAGACTCAAGCATTCCTTTTTCCGTAAGGACATGCCTATCCCCACAACTTCTACAGGTGATATATATACCTTCTCCCTTCATATCACCCTCGGTGCCACACTTTGGACACTTGTACAGAACTCTGTGTAACCCGTCCGCACGGAATTCCTCATTAATTATTATTCCGGCCTCCACCTGCTCTCTAAAATGGTCATACTCAAAGGCCCTTTTAAGTATATCATTAAGTTCTTCCGGCTTTTTTGACTTTATTTCTTCAGGTGATATGAGATATTCAACCCTTGCAGTAACCTTAACGTCTCTTTTTTGCAGACAATTATACAGTGGATCTCTTAAAAATGCCCCTTTGGTTCTAATCATAACTACAGGAACCCCAAGCAGCTTCAGACATTTTCCCAGACTATCCGGAAGTGGTGTCTCAGTTCCGTCAAAACTATAACTTGCCTCCGGATACATCACAATTGAACTGTTAAGCTCATCAATCGCATACTTCATATCCTTTACAAGAACAATATCTGATATAAACTTCTTGGTCGGAATACACCCTATTGCACGCATAAGTCCTTCTTTAGCAACAAACCCATCATTTGTACACACAATGTGATACGACTTATCGGCTAGAAGAGTTCCAACAATCTGCAGGTCTGTAAAACTCGAGTGATTCATCAGATACAGAGCCGGCTGCCCTTTCCCAAGCTTATCCATCCCTATTTCATCATATTCAAAACCGACTGCCTTCATCTCACCTGCCGACAGTGCCTTCATTATTATTCGAAAAAGCTTACTCTGCTTTTTAGGATTCTTATGCTTTAGCCTAGGCAATGACATTACGCCATCATAATCCAGTGTTTTAACCTTTATCTTCACGTCATCTATTCCTCAATCAATACAGCCCTGCACGGTGCTCCATCGCTTCCGCCAAGATTAATCGGTGCAGCATTTAACATATACACTCCCTCTTTTACTCCATCGAGGCGTATTCCTTCTAACAAAACAGTCTCAACTGCAAGTAATTCATAATGAACCGCTGCCGGCGCTTCAAGTGGCCCTACAGTCTGAGACTCATTACCGATGAGTAGCAGTTTTTCATCGGCAAAAACCTTCGCAGCATCTTTGGTAACATACATATCTCCGCCAATTAGTATTCTTTTTGCAGCTTCTTCATCAACCGATTTTGCCTTATTCATTATCTGCCTGGCTTCATCCTCTCCAATCGGGCCATTTGCAAAGCAGACATAACATTTACCAATTACCGCTTCCAGATTAATTTCATCAATAGTCTTCCCTTCATTATAGAAGTGATATGGTGCATCTACATGTGTTCCGTTATGTGCACACATTGTAAGCCCCGTAAGATTACATATACTACCGGTTTCAATTGTCTCCAAAACCTTCCTTTCAGGGCCATCATCACCCGGAAACAGGTTACAGGTAAATAACTCTTGTGAAATATCTATTATTTTCATTTTTCCCCTTTTTCATATAAATTTACATTATTAAGTTTTTATCCAAACCGGCTATGCATAACCGCCTATTTCGCTTTTGCATAGCCGTATTCCGCCAACATTTTAAGTATATCAACAACAGGGTATATTCACAATGTAAATATGTGTTATAATTCGCTTTGTGTGTTTAGGCCGTTAGTCATTACATATGCAATAATGCACTCAGACTATATATTTCCTTTACACCTATATCTGAAGCTGTTTTGTTTTCATTTTTACGAGGCATTTGTTTATGTGGATTATATTTGTACTTTTCTACGGACTTATGAAGGGCGGACGCGATATCATCAAAAAGATTGCCCTTAAACAGAATACTATTATTGAAATTCTTATTGTTCATACCGGTCTGTCCCTTCTTATGGTCGTACCGACAGCAACCGATGCAATGGCGATAGACACAAGCTTCCTTGGATATATTGCACTCAAATCCCTGTTTGTATTCTCTGCGTGGATTTGTAGTTTTCATGCACTAACCAAACTCCCGGTAAGTATAGTTGGTATACTTGACCTCAGCCGCGTCATTTTTGCCACATTACTTGGTGTAACTGTATTAGGTGAGATTATGGGGATTGGCCAGTATGTGGGACTTATACTAGTATGCTTTGGTTTACTTGCACTAAAATTAATAAACTCCGGTAAAAACACCACAAATCATGAGGACATTCATACATTATTTGTTCTGTTAGCATTGGCATCGAGTATACTAAATGCATTATCAGGACTTATGGACAAAATTCTTATGAAGGATCTTAGCAGTTCACAGCTACAGTTCTGGTATATGCTGTTTATGTTCATCTATTACATAATATTTGCCCTTATAACCAAAGCCAAAGTATCCTGGTCAGTACTTAAAAACCGCTGGATATGGATTCTCAGCATTATGTTTGTTCTGTCAGATAGAGCCCTGTTTATTGCAAATGGTAGCCCCGACAGCAAGGTGACTGTCATGACACTTATCAAACAGAGCTGCTGCATTGTTACTATTGTTGGTGGAAAACTTGTTTTTAAAGAGAAAAATATACTTAAGAAATTGGCTTGCGCCATAGTCATTATTGTAGGAATTATGATTAGTATAATGTATTGAGATTCAACCCATTCGCTATCATATTTTCAACCACTCTTATATTAAGTGGACACTTTGATGTTTCAAATGTCAATATGAGATTTTGGCCTGGATATATTCCGTTCTTTTCATAAGATAAAATCTTACGAACAGCCTTCTCAGCATATTCAGGCTTATCCATCATCCCCAAATGTTCCCAATACATTTCTTTTCTTTCCAATAAATTATATAAAGTAAAATCCGGATATACTGTTCCTACTCCCGAGAGATATAATGGTGCCTCATACTTATATGGTACTCCCATACTATATAATTTATCTGCAATTATCTTTTCTGATTTGGAACGCACACGTTCCCCTTTTTCAGAATAAATTTCAATAGTCCCCGGTTCATAACTTTTAGCTACAAAAACTTCATCTTGCCAATCTTTCACTATTACCTCCTCATTATCTATATATGGCACAAATAGATTTCTTTTTCCAATTGGCATCTCATTATATACATCACTTAAACTATATGGATTATATTTTTCGTCAAATTCCGCCAAATTTTGGATTTGCTTTTCCAGTTCACACACAAATTTTTTAGCATATTCCGCCTCCACTAAGGTCTTTATTCTGTCGCAATCTTTTTTTGACATGTATCTCTCTTCATTTGCCCTTTCACCCTGATTCCTAAAATAGTATGTCGGTTTACCGTGCGAAGCCGACACCCTAATTCGCCCTTGTGGTGCACTATCTATTATCTTTTGTGCTTTCTCCAGCAAACGATCATATTCCGATTTTTTTCTACGTATTTCTCTTTGTAATAAATCCATATACACTCATACTCCTTTCACCGCATGTTTGCGTTGGCTTACTTAACTTTCTTCTTTCGCCTAGCCTACCTCTTTTCTATTTTTGTAGGCTCAATAGCTCACTTACACATATTCGGCCTACCTCTTTTACATTTTCGTAGGCCTATTAATCTATTAACCCACAACCAGCCTACCTCCTTTCCGTTTTCGTAGGCTCAATAGCTCACTTACACACATTCAGCCTACCTCCTTTCCGTTTTCGTAGGCCTATTAATCTATTAACCCACAACCAGCCTACCTCCTTTCCGTTTTCGTAGGCCTATTAATCTATTAACCCACAACCAGCCTACCTCTTTTCTATTTTCGTAGGCTCAATAGC
>JAGHUN010000064.1 GCA_018064805.1 Candidatus Colinaster scatohippi | reverse complement strand
ACACAAAAGCAGCTCGGCGAAATGCTCGGATTTTTAGGAAAGACCTCTGATGTACGCATGGCTCAGTATGAGTCCGAATCAAGAACGCCAAAACAGGATCTTGTAAAGGAGCTTGCTGGCATATTTAATATCAGCACTGAAGCTATTACAGTTCCTGACATAGATACTTATACCGGTCTTATGCACACTTTATTCGCTTTGGAAGATATGTATGGACTGAAAGTTACAGAAGTGGATGGAAAACCTATGCTTGCCTTGGATCCATCTGTTTCCGCTCCAGGCTCACAGATGGATTATATGTTCCATGCATGGATGGAACAGTCAAATAAGCTATCTGCCAGTGAAATCACTAAGGAAGAGTATGATAAATGGAGATATAACTATCCAAACTCAGATGACAGCATCCACTGGGCTAAGGTTCCTTCAAAGGGATTAAGCGATATGCTTCTTTCAATAGAAAAAGAAGAAGAAAAGAAATCTAAAAAGAAAAAATAGACATGAAAAAACCTTACCGATATTCAGTTCATTTCTGAAAATCAGTAAGGTTTTTAATTTGTGTTAAAAGATAAATTATTTGATGAATAATCAATTTTTGTTGCCAAATCGTTGCCAAGCACTAAACAAGCATGCTTGAAACCCGCATAAAATGGGCATTCTTTACAATATGACGATTATTCCATCTCAATCGTTCCCGGCGGTTTAGATGTAAGATCATACATACATCTGTTAACACCACGAACTTCGTTAATAATACGGCTCATTACTGTCTGAAGCACTTCAAATGGTATATCTGCCGCTTCAGCAGTCATAAAATCAATAGTTCTTACTGCTCTTAATACAACTGCATAATCATAAGTACGCTCATCACCCATTACACCAACCGAACGCATATTAGAGAGTGCTGCAAAGTACTGATTTGGCATCCATGATGGATCCGAACCGTTCGCTTCTTTATATTCTCTTGCCGCTTTGTCAACTTCTTCTCTGTAGATATAATCTGCATCCTGAACTATCTTAACCTTCTCGCCTGTGACTTCACCGATTATACGAATACCAAGTCCCGGTCCCGGGAATGGCTGACGATATACAAGATACTCAGGAAGTCCAAGTTCAAGTCCTGCCTTACGCACCTCATCCTTAAAAAGGTTACGGAGTGGCTCAATAATATCCTTAAAATCAACGAAATCAGGAAGACCGCCAACATTGTGATGCGATTTGATTACGGCTGACTCACCGCCAAGACCTGACTCTACCACATCAGGATAAATTGTTCCCTGTGCAAGGAAATCAACGGAACCTATTTTTTTAGCTTCTTCTTCAAATACACGAATAAACTCTTCACCGATTATTTTACGCTTTCTTTCAGGCTCTTCTACGCCCTTAAGCTTTGCATAATATCTCTCCTGAGCATTAACTCTTATAAAATTAATATTAAACGAACCATTTGGACCAAATACACCTTCAACCTCATCGCCTTCATTCTTTCTAAGAAGACCATGATCAACGAACACACAGGTAAGCTGCGATCCTATCGCCTTTGCAAGAAGTGCTGCAAGGACTGATGAATCTACGCCTCCTGACAATGCAAGCAATACCTTACCATCTCCGACCTTTTCACGGATTTCCTTAATTGAAGTCTCAACAAAGGAATCCATTCTCCAGGTTCCCGCACATCCACAAATATTGCGAACAAAATTATATAACATCTTTGTTCCTTCTATTGTATGAAGAACTTCCGGATGGAACTGAATTGCGTATAGGTTTTCTGCCTTATTTTCCGCTGCTGCCACAGGACAGTCTGCAGTATGTGCCACCGACACGAATCCCGGTGCAAGTGCTGATATATAGTCAAAATGACTCATCCAACACTGTGTTGCATTATCATTTCTCTCATGACCGGCCATTGCAATCGGGGCCGCAGGCACATTTACTCTTTTTTCGCCTACTCCCTCAAAAAGAGCAGAAGATGCATTCACAAAAACTTCTGTCTTTCCATACTCACGAACAGGCGCCTTCTCAACCTTTCCACCAAGCACAAGCGACATAAGCTGTGCACCGTAACACAATCCAAGAACCGGAATACCCAGTTCAAACAATTCTCTGCTATATGTAGGAGCCCCTTCCTCATAGCAGCTGTTTGGTCCACCTGTTAATATGATACCCTTCGGGTTCATATCCTTAATTTTCTGAATATCCGTCTTGTAAGAATATATCTCACAATATACGTTACATTCACGTACACGTCGTGCAACCAGCTGATTATACTGTCCACCAAAGTCCAGTACTATAACCATTTCTTTTTCCATATTGTCCTCGCTTTGCTTATATATTGAAGTGACATACCTTATTGATATGCCATTATTCCACTACTCGTCTGACCGACAGAATCGGCTTATACAATGCCGAGCCGTATTTAATACCACTACTAGGCGTACTTGCATGTACAATCTGACCATTTCCTATATATATAGCCACATGACCTGCATAACAGATTATATCTCCCGGCTGTGCCTCAGCATATGTTACGCCTCTTCCGACACCTCTTTGGGATGTCGATGTTCTGGGAAGATTTATACCAAAATTCTTAAATACCGCCGTTGTAAAGCCTGAACAATCACAACCATCCGTAAGAGAAGTACCTCCGGCAACATATGGATTACCAACATACCTACATGCAAAGGATGCAATTTCTCTTCCTCTTGCACTTCCACCTGAATTGTTTACTATCTCAGTTCCCTTTGTAGATGCGTCTTCCTTCTTACCGCCATCGGAATCACCGGCTTTCTCTTCACCGTTTTCCGTTGCAGCATCTTCACCACCGGCTTCACCTGCCGCTTTTCTGGCCTCTTCTTCTGCCTTCTTTCTTGCAGCTTCCTCTTCAGCTTTTTTCCTTGCGGCCTCTTCTTCCAGCTTCTTAATCTGAGCATTCTGCTGCTTAATCTTAGCCTTGAATACCGCTGCATCCTGCTTTGCTTTTGCAATCTGAGCCTCATAATCTTCTGCTTCAGCTTTCTTTTCCTCAAGAAGTTCATTAAGTGAATTCTTTTCTTCTTCAAGCTCATGCATACTTACTTCAAGCTCTTCCTGTTGTTCTTCCAGCTCTGCCTTAGCGTCCGCAACTGCCTGCTTTGCTGCCTGATACCTAATAAGCATCTTTCTGTCATAATCATACAGTTTGCTTATATATTCCTGCTTGTTTACTATATCAGCAGCATTTTTTGACTCCATCAGCAACTGCAAATAAGTGACATCACCCTTTTCATACATATACTTAATACGCTTTTTCATCGCCTCGTACTGAGTATTCTCTTCTTCAATTGCCGCTGCCAAATCAATCTCTGCCTGTTCAATGAGCCCCTTTATTTCCTCAATCTCATCCTCAACCATACTAACAGAAGCTATTACTTCTACAAGTTCATCGTCAAGAGCTTCAATCTCTTCAGTTATACCCTTCTGTATTTCTGTAAGCTCACCTATCTCTTCATTAGCCGCATCAAGCTGCCCCTTCGTATCTTCCTGTTCCTTGCGGATATCATCCACAGTTTTATCAGCACGAACAGGGGTAACAGTCAGACACAGAATCAATATTAAACTAATAATCGAATATATATTTTTTCTACGTGACATTGTCACCTCTTACTTTTCCAGCAAAAAGAGTCGCTTTTTATAAATCACAATTACCAACTGTACGTGGGAACGGAATTACGTCTCTTATGTTGCCCATACCCGTAAGATACATAATACATCTCTCAAAGCCAAGGCCAAATCCTGCATGACGCGACGAACCATACTTACGAAGATCAAGATAGAACTGGTAATCCTCCTTATTAAGTCCACACTCTTCCATACGCTTCTCAAGGATATCAAGCTTGTCCTCACGCTGTGAACCACCAATAATCTCACCAATTCCCGGTACAAGACAGTCACAGGCTGCAACAGTCTTACCATCATCATTAAGCTTCATGTAGAATGCCTTAATCTCCTTTGGATAATCTGTCACGAAAACAGGACGCTTGAATTCCTGCTCAGTAAGATATCTCTCGTGTTCTGTCTGAAGATCACATCCCCAGAATACCTTATAATCAAATTTGTCATTGTTCTTCTCAAGAATCTTGATAGCTTCTGTATATGTAACACGGCCAAAATCCGAACTTGCTACATGCTCAAGTCTCTCGATGAGTCCCTTATCTACAAAATTATTGAAGAACTGCATCTCTTCCGGACAATTATCAAGTACATAACGAATTACATACTTTAACATGCTCTCTGCAAGCATCATGTCATCCTGAAGATCAGCGAAACAAATTTCCGGCTCAATCATCCAGAACTCTGCTGCATGTCTTGTCGTATTAGAATTCTCTGCACGGAATGTTGGTCCAAATGTATAGATATTCTTAAATGCACATGCGTATGTCTCACCGTTTAACTGACCTGAAACAGTAAGGTTGGTTGGATGTCCATAGAAATCCTGACTGAAATCAACCTTTCCATCCTCTGTAAGTGGAATGTTATTCATATCAAGTGTTGTAACCTGGAACATCTCACCTGCACCCTCACAGTCACTTCCTGTGATGATTGGTGTATGAACATATACGAAATCTCTCTCCTGGAAGAACTTATGGATTGCATAAGCTGCAACACTTCTTACTCTGAACACTGCTTCGAATGTATTAGTACGTGGACGAAGATGTGTAATTGTACGAAGATATTCAAATGAATGTCTCTTAGGCTGAATAGGATAATCAGGAGTTGACTCACCCTCTACAAACACCTCGCTTGCCTGCATTTCAAAAGGCTGCTTTGCATTTGGAGTCTCTACAATCTTGCCCTTACAGATAACTGCGGCACCAACATTTAATTTAGCAATATTCTGGAAATTATCCAGTGTATCTGCATATACAACCTGAAGTGCCTCGAAAAATGTTCCATCATTAACCACAAGAAATCCAAATGTTTTAGAATCACGGTTAAGTCTGATCCATCCACCGATTGTAACTTCGTTTCCAATGTACTTTTCTTTTTCTCTGTACAGATCTCTGATATTTGTCATATCCATGTTAATCTACCTCTCTGTTTCTATATTATAGAATTTATATTTTTTAAAAAGCATCCGATATGCTCTACTTTTCAACAAATGTAGCACTTTCAAGCAACTTATCAACAACCTTAATTTCAATAAGATAATTGCGGAAGTCCTCCTTGCTTACGGCTTTATCCATAAGGAATTCATTAATTGTCTTATAGCCATACTGAGTGGCATTAGCCATTAATTCCTTATCAAGCTCATCATCACTGACAGTCACACCTTCCAGCATGGCAATTTTCTGGCAAAGCATTACATTCTTAAGCTGAACTGCTGCAGCTGCCTTAGCTTCTTCCATATATTCATCATATGACTTATCATACATTACCTGAACATATTCTTCTAAAGAAGTGCCATATGACTGGGCTGTATTCTTATCCTCAGCCACTGTTCTTTCAATATAGTAATTGAGCAGATTTTCCGGCATATCCATTTCTGTAAAATTAGAGGCTTCATAAATCGCATTAAGTAATGCCTCTCTCTTACCTGTAACATATCTGTTCTCCGCATCTGCTTCAAGGTTATTCTTAATATATTCTCTAAATGATGCTACATCCGTAACGTCCGGAATTCCAAGTCCAACCACATAATCATCTGTTAGCACAGGAGCACTCTGCTCAAATATTTCATTAATTGTTACTTCAAACTCAACATTCTGACCTGCAAGATCAGCATTACCATAATTCTCCGGGAAGGTTAGCGGAAGTACTACTACTTCTCCCTTCTCATGGCCTATCAGACCGCTCTCAAATCCCGGAATGAACTGACCTGAACCAATAGTCAAATCGTAGCTTCCGGTTCCACCATCAAAAGGAACTCCATCCTTTGTTCCTATATAATCAATACTTACTACATCTCCATCCTGAATCGGTCTTGATACTTCAGTTTTTTCACCCTGGACTCCCATATTATCAAGAACATAAGCAATATACTGGTCAACGCTCTTGTCCGTAATCTCCATTTTCTTGTCAATTTCAACAGTTAGACCATTATATTCGCCCAATTTTTCAACATAGCTGTCAACATCAATTTTTCTGATATCAAGACTTGTATTATCAAAAGCTGCAGCAATTTCTTCCGCTGCTTTATTTCCACATGCTGTAAGCATTGCAGATGCAAGAATAATACCGCCTATCAGGCAACCAATTTTCTTCATAATTTCTCCTCGTTTTTTAGAATGTTACTCTTATCTTCTTATATTTATGCATAATAAGAAATATTACCACATATCCCTATTGAATTCCATAAGAATATATCCTAAAATATTTTGTATACAATATACAAAATACATACATTATACAATTTGGTCTTTTTTTATATTTTAGAGGTGAATATGATTATTAGAGCAAATGCCAAGATTAATCTGGCTTTAGACGTAATTGGAGAGCGTCCAAACGGCTATCATGATGTCAGAATGATTATGCAATCTGTTAATTTATATGATGAGCTTGAGATTAATGCTAACAATTCAGATTGTATTATTCTCAAAAGTGATAATAGTGAGATATTATGTGACGAAAGTAATCTTATATATCGCGCCGCCAAATTGCTTCAGGATACAGTTAATCACCACGACGGTGTAACCATAAGCCTTAACAAAAATATTCCTGTTGCTGCCGGAATGGCAGGTGGAAGCACTGATGCGGCCGCAACACTTGTTGGACTTAACGAATTATTCGGATACGGCCTTACCAGCAAGGAATTAAGATACATTGGTGTTAAACTTGGTGCTGACATTCCTTTCTGTATTGAGGGTGGAACATATCTTTCCGAAGGAATCGGTGAAATCCTCACCCCAATAAGTGATGCGCCGGACTGCTATCTTGTTATAGCCAAGCCGGATATTAATGTCTCAACGAAATATGTGTATGATAACCTGGTGCTTGACAATAACACCTGTCATCCTGATGTCGATTATATGCTCTCGCAGATAGAATCAAACTCGCTTACCGGTGTTGCATCATGTCTTGGTAATATACTTGAATCTGTTACAGTTAAAAAATACGGTATTATAAATGATATAAAGTCTGTCCTGCTTAGAGAGGGAGCTTTAAATTCCCTTATGAGCGGTAGCGGACCAACTGTTTTCGGTATCTTCGATAATATCGACAGTGCGCGTCGCGCTCTCGAAATTCTTAAATCAGAAATTAATTTCAAGCAAGGTTTTGTAACTGATTTTGCACGCAAGGGAATTGATATTATTCGTTAATTAGTTTTATATATTCGGCTTTTAGCCGATTTTTATGGAGATTTATTATGATTGATTATTCAACTAATATGAATTCAATTCTTCCACTTAGAGATGTGGTTTTCAACACACTTCGCCAGGCCATACTAACCGGCGAGCTTAAACCGGGTGAAAGGTTACTTGAAATTCATCTTGCAGATAAGCTTGGGGTCTCACGTACACCGGTTCGCGAAGCCATACGTCAGCTCGAACAGGAAGGTCTCGTTGTTATGATGCCCAGAAAAGGGGCCCAGGTAGCTCATATTACCGAAAAGAGTATGTCCGATGTTCTTGAAATTCGCCTCGCTTTAGATGAATTTGCAGCCGAACTTGCATGTCAGCGAATCACCGACAGTGAAATTAATGACCTTACGGATGCATGCACTAATTTTGAAAAAGCTGTCTCTGATGGCGATATTCGCGGTATCACAACCGCAGATGTTGATTTTCATGATATTATATTCAAAGCCTGTCGAAATCCAAGATTATCTCAAATTGTCAATAATCTTGCTGAACAGATGTATCGATACAGATTTGAATATATAAAGGATGCTTCAGGGTGGCAGTCTCTTATCACTGAACATCGCATGATAACTGATGCTATTGTAAAACGTGATGTTGAAATGGCTAAAAGTGCTATTCATGTTCATATTAAGAATCAGGAAAATTCAATACTTAGACTCATTAGAAATGATCATTCAAACTTGGAGTAAATATGAATAAAGATGTTCTTATTTCGATAAAAGGCTTGCATTTTGATGTAAGTGACGATCCCGAAGATTTAGAGGTTTTTCAGTCCGGCCAGTACTATATTCGTGGTAATATGCATTATCTTATATACGATGAGCCTGTAGAAGGTACAGATTATACTACGAAGAATATGATTAAATTCAATTCCACAAGTATGACACTTACCAAAAAAGGCGTTATTAATACCAGTATGCTATTTGAGGTTGCCAAAAAGAATATAACTAACTATGCAACTCCATTCGGTACTCTTGTTATTGGAATTGATACACATAGCATTGATATAAATACTCCCGAGGACGAACTTAGGCTTGATATAAGCTATTCACTTGATATTAATTATGAACATCTTTCAGATTGCAATATTACTATCATTGCAAAAAATGCCGGAGATTTAGACATCTGACTTTTATTTGTTAATTTTATATTTAACTTTTATCTAGTGTTATTATTATATTATACAAAAAAGATGATTGCCATATTCTAATTATTATGACAATCATCTTTTTTAATATCTCTTTTATATAACTGTAGAAACCTTTACAAAGGCTTTGCACCGGCCTTTTCCTGCATTTTTTCTACAAACTGCTTATATTTGCTCTTCTTTTTCTCAGGTGTTGCTATTGGCTTACCATGAAGTCCCTTAACACCTGTTATGTAAATACCGCTTACAGTTGCTTTTACCTCTTTTTTAACAGGTACACTGTCAAATATTGCTGCATCACACACAAGCGTCATAATCTGTGGACCAACCTTAGCCTTTACAATTGGCATCTTAGACATCCTCATCATCTTAGGCGTCTGATCTAACACAGCCTGTGGCAATCCCGAATCCTTCAATCTCATCTTCTTCTTATCAATAATGAGCATCGAAACACTCTGTTTAGCGGCATCAATCTGTTCCTGCTGTTCCTGTTGTCTCTTCTGAGCCTTTTTACCAAGGAAATAAAGTACAACTACTGCAATAAGTAAAACCGCTAAAACAATTAAGAATATTATCAATGGTTTACTCAAAGATTTTTCCTCCTAAATAATTAACTTTTCACGTCATTATATCAATTTTTTATTGTATGGGCAAGTTAAAGTAATGTATAATAGTATTCAAATTATTATTTTTTTGTTGTTTTTCATTCATTTTTTTCAAAAATAGCCGATAATAATATCAAAGAAGATATATAATTATTATAACAAACCGGCATAGCACAAACAGGGAGGTGAAAAAAACATGAGCGTAAATGGAGTTACAGGTGCTATAAGCTCGTATAACACATACGATAGCAAGGTCAAAACTAACGAGTCTTCAAAGACAAAAACAGAAGAAAAGTCTCCAGAAACAGGTGTTATTTATGAACCATCCGGAGAAACAACCAAAACTGATTCCGTTAAAAAGACCTATACACCTAATACTGATCTAATTTCAAAGTTAAAAGCTGAGGCCGAAGAAAGAACATCGCAGCTTAGAAATATTGTGGAAAAGCTTATTTCCGGACAAGGAAATGCCATTGGACAGGCTGATGACATATGGAGTTTCCTCAGAAAAGGTGATTTTACTGTAGATGCTGAGACAAAGGCACAGGCTGAAGCAGACATAGCAGAGGACGGTTACTGGGGTGTTAATCAAACATCTGACAGGATTCTTGACTTTGCTAAAGCACTTACAGGTGGTGATCCTGACAAAATTGAAGAAATGCGTGAAGCATTTAAAAAGGGATTTGAGCAAGCAACCAAGACATGGGGCGATACTCTTCCTGACATTTCACAGAAGACCTATGATGCCGTAATGGCAAAGTTCGATGATTGGGCTAATGAGTCTTCCAACTAACTAGTTAGTAAAATAATTTATATTAAGTAATAAATAGGCGCTGTCGGTACAATTGCTACGACAGCGCCTATTCAAGTCTATTGATATATAGTGTTATTTTACACAACCGATAATTTCATGAATATCCTTGTATCCATGTCTATTAAGGAATCTGTCAATTCCATCTACCATTTCCTCTGTAAGATATGGATTCACAAAGTTCATGGCACCTGCAGCCACTGCGGTAGCACCGGCCATAAGGAATTCTATTGCATCCTCGGCGTTTGATATTCCTCCCATGCCTATAATAGGTATATTCACAGCCTGTGCACACTGATATACCATTCTTACTGCAACAGGCTTTATTGCAGGTCCTGACATACCACCCGTTTTGTTTGCAAGTACGAAAGCCTTTCTTTCAATATCTATTTTCATACCTGTAATAGTATTAATCAACGAAATTGCATCCGCTCCCGCACTTTCCGCCGCTCTAGCCATTTCAGTAATATCAGTAACATTAGGACTGAGCTTCATTATTATTGGCTTCTTCGAACGTTCTTTTAGCGTTTTAGTAATATTGTAAACCGATTCAGCCTTCTGACCAAAAGCAATTGCACCTTCCTTGACATTTGGACACGAAATATTGATTTCCATCATATCAATATCAGTATCTGACAATTTTTCCACCACATCGATGTAGTCTTCAACCGATTTTCCGCATACATTTGCAATAATTCTGGTATCATACTGCTTCAAAAACGGAATATCACGTTCAATAAACACATCAACACCCGGATTTTGAAGTCCAATTGCATTAAGCATTCCACCATATACCTCTGCAACCCTTGGTGTGGGATTACCCGGCCACGGAATATTAGCAACGCCCTTAGTCACAACGGCACCAAGCTTATTTAAATCAACAAACTCTCCATATTCCATTCCTGATCCAAATGTTCCTGAGGCTGTCATCACAGGATTCTTAAAAGTTACACCTGCTATTTCAATTCCCATGTTTGCCATTAGATATCCACCTCCCTTGCTTCAAATACCGGACCATCTGTACAGATTCTTGCATTATTAACATGACTGTGATGATCCTCTTTAGTGGTCTTACAAACACATCCAAGACAAGCTCCAACACCACATGCCATTCTTTCTTCTAATGATATATATGCAGGAATAGTTTTCTCTTCTGCATACATCTTTATAGCTCTTAACATAGGCATAGGACCACATGCATAAATTATATCGCCATTTAATTTATTTACCTCTATACTGTTCATTACATTGCCTTTTGTTCCTACACTTCCATCCTCGGTAGCAACATAGACATCGCCATATTGCTGCAGTTCTTCAAGCAAAAAAGTATTAGCATCTCTATATCCCACTACTATTGAAATATGCGCAGAAACAGGCTTTTTATCACCATCACCATCTCTTCCGCTTAATTGCTTTGCCAATTCAACAATCGGCGGAACTCCAATTCCTCCCGCCATTAATATCGCGTGTTTCCCTTCTGCCTTACTTAAATCGTACCCATTACCAAGTACGCCTAAAAGGACAACTCTTCTTCCTGCCTTTAAATGTGAAAATTCAGAGGTTCCTTTTCCTACTATTCTATATACCAGACGAATTGCATGACTTTTCTTATCAACCTCACATATACTAATTGGCCTTGGCAATAATAACGAATCCTTATTAGGATATACACCAACAAATTGTCCCGGGTTGGCATCTTCCGCCAAATCTGTTTCAATCCAAACGCTAAAGATATCAGGCGCTATTTCCTCATTCCTTAGCACTTGTCCAGCTACCTTTCTTTTCATATTTTATTCCTTTCTATATTTTTATTCTTTCATTTTTACATTTTTCATATGAATTTTTGCATCAAAAATGCAATTTCACTTATTTGGTTTACATAAGTATTGATTTTTTATAGATTTTTATATATTATGCGGCCACTAGATATTGTGACCACTACATCACCTGTTATTAAACTTTTTTTCAATGGACTATTGAAAGATTTTGAATATGTGGTATCATATAAATGATCCTTGTTTGGATCAAAAATTACTATATCGGCTGTTCTGTCAATTGCAAGTTTTCCTGCATTAATTTTATACATTTCTGCAGGATTTTTACTCATTCTGCAGAATAATTGCACAATATCCATCTTACCTGTTCTTACCAGTGTATTATATGATACTGCCATACTTGTTTCCAAACCGATGATTCCGCTAGGTGCTTCGGTTATTTTTTTGCCCTTTTCTTCATCTGAATGAGGGGCATGATCAGTAGCAATTATATCCATTGTTCCATCCACAATACCTTGTGTTATTGCCTCCCTATCCTCAGCTGTTCTAAGGGGTGGATTCATCTTCGCCAGGGTTACATAACTCTGTAAATCCTCTTCAGTCATCGACATATGGTGCGGAGTCGCTTCAGCATGTATATTTTTCCCTTCCGGAAGACTTTTAGCCCTTCTAATAGCCTCTACAGCCTCCTTTGTGCTAATATGCTGGAAATTAACGACTGCTCCTGTCTCTAATGCAAGCTTCAAATCTCGCTCTACCATTGTTATTTCTGCAAGCCTGTCGCTTCCTTCTACTCCAAAATAGCCGCTCCCTATTCCATTATTAATGCCATTATTTGTGATATAGGCAGGATTTTCTTCATGAAAACTCAATACAGAGGATGTTTTTGCAGCCTCATGCATTACTCTTCTTACCATTTCCTCATCCAGAATCGGTATACCATCATCTGTAAATCCGGCTGCCCCCTTCATAAGGAGCTCCTGCATATCAACAATTTCCTCTCCCTTTAACCCCTTCGTAATGCTGGCACAGGAATAAATATGAATATCAGTCTCTTTACCCTTATTAAGCACATATTCTAACGTTTCTACATTGTCTACAACCGGCTTTGTATTCGCCATAAGCACAACGCTGGTCACTCCGCCTCTGGCCGCGGCTTTTGCCCCTGTATATATATCTTCCTTATAAGTAAATCCCGGGTCACGAAAATGCACATGTACATCCACAAGACCCGGTCCAATAATACATCCATTGCAATCCAGGATCTCCGCCTTTTCAGCCGTTTCCTCTTCAAGCTTCTGAATATCAATATTTTTCTCAATCATGGCGATTTTCTCGCCTATTATTACTACATCTGCATAGTCACTGTAATTACTATCCGGATCAACAACCAAACCATTTTTTAGTACAATCATGTTCTTTACCTCTAAATCTCATTTTTCTTTGAGTCATGAAGCTCAATTACTTTATTTCTTGCTATATCCGGTATTTCTTTATACTCTTTTCTGTCAAAATCTGATGTATGAATTGGTTCACCATAGTTAATAATAACCTTCGTCTTTTTTATAAACGGCTTATGATTCTCAAATATTTCTGCAGAATTAATAATTGCAAACGGAATAACATCACAACCACTCTTTTCCGCTATCTTAAAGCTTCCACCTTTAAAAGGAAGTACTACACCCTCCTCTTTGCTTCTGGTTCCTTCAGGAAAAATAAGAATGCTCATTCCGTCCTTTACCTTCTCAACGGCATTAAGCACCATTTTAAGGCCTTCCTTGATGTTTTTCCTATCAAGGAAGAAGCATCCGATATTTGCCATCCATACATTCAAAAGCGGTACCTTTTTGAGTTCCTGCTTAGCAATAATTCCTGTAGGTCTTTTGACTGTTGTATATACCAGAAGAATATCAAATATACTTCTGTGATTGCCCACAAACAGCACACTCCTGTCCGTAGGTATATTTTCCTCTCCATATATAATTACCTTAGTTCCACAGACCTTCAGAACCAATCTAAATGCCCACTGTATGATATGAAAGCAGCTCTTTTCCTTAGCCTTTGGATTAAACTCACCAACAATCCATTCAACCAACAGTACCGGTATTGTTAATACCAAAAAAATGAATACAAAAATTCCCGCAATAATAATTCGTAACATGTGCTCTCCTTACATATTGTATAAATGTGCCAGTGAAAATAGTTTTTTAGATAAAATCACTGCGTTTTCCTGCATCTTTGCATCGGTATCTACATCAGACTTGTCATTTACACCATTCATATAATGTACATAATTTTCCAAAATAGTAGTATATTCATGACCTGACACAACATAGCTTACCAATGCCAGCTTCTGCATATTTCCAAGTATCTGTAATTCTGATAACCTTGAAATATTCTTCTCAACATAAAAAGTAGACTTATCAATATCTTGAGATATCTTTCCTGCCTGCAACAGATAATTCTTCATAAGCGACTGACATCTCTCATAGTCTGTCCTTTTATTTGTCTTTAAATACGCTACATCCGCCAAAAATACATATCCATAACGGCTGTAATCTGTCTTTTCACTTCCCAATGAATCAAACCATTCTATAGCGCTTCTGTACATATACTGCCCGGTTGCACGGTATAATTGTGCAGACGAAAAATAATATATATCACCCGCTACTTTATCCCTATTTCTTTCGGCATATGTAAATGTCCTTTGTGCTGCCATCCGTGCTTTTTGCGCCAATTCTGCATTTTCTTCCTCATATATAACACTATATTGGGCAAGGACACCTGCATACTGAGCAGCCATTGTTATTTCTTCGTCACCCGGTTCAGCCTCTTCTGCAAGTTCATCTTGCAAACCAATCAATTCATCTATCTTAGCATTTATGTAATCCGAATCAGCATATGCATCCGGATATACATCCTTAATAAGTAACAGATTAGAAAGAACATATAGCAGATCAGCTTTATTTTCAACTTCACATGCCTTTATCTGATTATATATTTCCTTATACTCGTCCCGTATTCTATCCGGATAAATTCTAAATGCCTTAGAATATCCCAGTTCTTCATGATGAATCCTGAATGTTCCTTTAGAGACATAATCGGTAAAATCACCAACATAAAGCTTTGTCCCGTCCGTCTCCTTACCTGCCACTATCTTCAGTTCATTTGCAAATACGGTTCTTCCATTCTCTATATTTATTATTTCATATTTCTTATCCAGATTTTCACCGTATATATATACATATTTGCGACTAACAGGCCTATATCCGATGTCATCAATAATAAATGCATCATTTCCCTCTACCGTATTAAGGTCAATTGCCTCATTTTCCTCCTCCACTTCAGATACAGCAGCCAGACCACTCTCCTCATCTGAAACAGCATCTTCTATATACAACACATCAGTCGCTTCTATATTACCTTGTATATGGCTTTCTGCTCCAATGTTACCTGCATTTCCACAACCTATAAGCATTATTGCCAAAACACCGCATAAAACCATTCTATATCTACTATTAAACCTCATAACCGGCCTCTTTTTTTTAGTATTTCCCTCCATATGCAAACCCACTTTTTACATTATACAAGGAGTTACAAAAATATTAAAGAAAAACAAACCGTTATTTATTATCATTATTCAACCGATATATACATCAAATGCAATAGTGCATAATTTTTCTATATGAAAGGAGATTTATTTGAAGATCGATTCCTACGCAATAGGAATGGACTCCGCCAGAACTTTTAGTTCCAGCTCAACAAGGAAGTTGGCCATTGGTTTAACCAGGCAAAATTTTGAAGGCTCATTAGCAAGTATGACCGACGCATTTACTGATTCAGAAGGCACCAATATTGGTTCAGACCAAAAAGAATCCTCCCAGGATCAGGCAACCGATTCCCGCAGTTCCATTCGGGATATGATTGACAGTATGCAGTCACCAATCAGCCAGCGAATAAAGCAAATTGAAAACAATAGCTCAATTCGTCAAATTGAAGATGTGCACCAGAAATTTGTAGTATACCTATGGCGCCTACTTTTTGGACATGAAAAGTCCAAAGAATTAGCCGAAGAATTTGGATTCGCAAGTCCATATGACGACTTAAATCCACCAAATTCTTTCCAGGTTATAAAAATACAAGGTGTTCAGGAGAGCTATTATGAAGAAAACGAGTCTGTCAGCTTTACATCAAACGGTAATGTAACGACAGAAGACGGCAGATCAATCAGTTTCAATATCGATGTCGAAATGAGTCGAAGCTTCGTTGAATATTATCGTGAGGAAGGACTTTCAATCGGTAATATGTGTGATCCTCTGGTCATTAATTTTAGCGGTAATCCTGCCGAACTCACTGACACCAAAATAAGCTTTGATCTTGATAATGACGGCAATAACGACAGCATATCGACACTTGCCGAGGGAAGTGGTTTTCTGGCACTTGATAAGAATAATGACGGAATCATTAATAATGGCTCTGAACTGTTTGGAACTTCCAGCGGCGATGGCTTTTATGATCTATCCAAATATGATAGCGATAATAATGGCTGGATAGATGAAAACGATGAAATATTCAATAATTTAAAAATATGGGTTAAAGATAACAATGGTTATGATAAACTTTACTCTTTAAAGGATAAGAATATTGGAGCCATATATCTTGGCAATGCTGATACTAATTTTACGCTCCGTTCCGCTAATTCAGGGAATGTGAATGGTGCCATAAGAAAAACCGGCATTTTTCTATATGAGGACGGAAGCGGTGTTGGAACCCTTAATCACTTGGATATAGCTAATTAATATACCCTCTCTTTTGTGTCAATAGTTAATTTATATTTTAACTATTGACACATTTTATTTGTAAACATAGATGTATCACGCTTCGCGAGTTTACATCTATGATTAACGGTCGTCAGATGTCATTGCATGCAGGCATGCACTCCATCTTCCTCGTCGCCATAACAAATAGGTGCCACTCATAGTAATGAATGGCACCCATTAGACTTTTATACTATTTTATAGCGTTTTTAGCCTTATTCTACACTCTGTTATAGTTGATAAGACAACCTGCCAGGATTATCTGACGTTCTTCGTCTGTCATATCTCCAAGTGTAAGTTCAAACTCCTCAAGCTTTCCGGCAGATATCACATACGCCTTAATAACTGCTGTTTTTTCAGCAACAGCCGTCTTAATATCAGGAATAAAGATGTAATCAAGATTCTTGAAAGGAAGCTCTCCCTCCTTAATAAGTAATGGAAGCATTCCCCAGTTCATAAGATTACTTCTGTATCTCTTTGTAGCATATTCATTAGCTATATTAGCCCATCCGCCAAGCACCTTCTGACATGATGCGGCCTGTTCTCTTGCCGAACCATCACCCGGCTTAACAGCAAATATTGTTGAACCATATCCAATAGACTTCTCTGCGTCCGCGTATACGGCTTTTACGGCATCCATAGCGCTCTTAAGCCCCGGTCTGTCATTATATACGTCCTTACCTGCCATAAGGTCTTCCTGGACGCTTCTCATATCTTTAGCACGGCCTACATATTCAGGATCCTTACGTGATAAAGTAAACTCAGCAAGACCAAGCGGATTAGATCTAAAACTGCTTGTTTCTCCTGAAGGGATAAGCTCGTCAGTTGTTGTTACAGGGTCATGAATTTCTGATACAACTCTAAGCATCAAATTGTCCGGAAGCTCACACATTGTCGGCCAATCCTTAATATTAGGACCAAACTTAATTTCAACACTAGGATCGGCAACTCCCTTAGAATCGAATACACGGTTTTTATAGATATTCTCGTCAAAATGATACGCATATGTTGCTATATCACCATCAAAGTCTGTTGCAGGGGTTAAATAGCCCTTATTTGCCGCTGTTGCAGCAATAGAACGGGCATCCATAAGTGCAACAGAAGCAACCTGTCCATTCTGTACCTTTGAACCCTCTCTATTAGGGAAGTTTCTCGTGCTATGACGAATAGAAAAGGCATTATTGGCAGGAGTATCACCTGCACCGAAACAAGGGCCACAGAAGGCCGTTTTAAGCACTGCACCGGTCTCTAATAAGGTTGCAGCACATCCATTCTTCATAAGCTCCATATAAATAGGCGTAGAAGCCGGATATACATTTAATGTGAACTCGTCCGCTCCAATATACTTACCCTTAAGAATATCAGCTGCAGCACAGATATTTTCAAATCCACCACCTGCACATCCTGCAATAACTCCCTGGTCAACGTAAAGCTTTCCATTTCTAATCTTATCCTGTAACGAAAATTCAACACTATCGCCGAAACTAACCTTTGCACGTTCCTCAACATCGTGAAGAACATCCTTAAGATTAGCATTAACCTCCTCAATAGTATATGCATTACTTGGGTGGAATGGCATTGCAATCATTGGTCTTATTGTACTGAGATCAATGGTAATCATTCCATCATAATAAGCAACCTCACCCGGTTTAAGGAGGACAAAATCTTCAGATCTGCCATGAATATCATAGAATTCCTTAACCTGATCATCTGTTTCCCATATACTCGAAAGACATGTTGTCTCTGTAGTCATAACATCAATGCCAATACGGAAATCAGGGCTTATATTAGCCACACCAGGGCCCACAAACTCAAGCACCTTATTCTTTACATATCCATTAGCAAAAACAGCGCCTATAAGGGCAATTGCAACGTCCTGCGGACCAACACCCTTTACCGGTGTACCTGTAAGATAAATTCCAATTACACCCGGTCTGTCAATATCATATGTCTGATTAAGAAGCTGTTTAACAAGCTCAGGTCCACCTTCACCCATAGCCATAGTACCTAACGCACCATAGCGAGTATGAGAATCCGAACCCAAAATCATCTTACCACCACCTGCAAGCATTTCTCTTGCAAACTGATGTATTACTGCCTGATGAGGTGGCACATATACTCCACCATACTTTTTAGCACATGTAAGGCCATACATATGATCATCTTCATTGATAGTACCACCTACTGCACATAATGAATTGTGACAGTTTGTAAGAACATATGGCATAGGGAACTTCTCGAGTCCTGATGCTCTGGCAGTCTGAATAATACCTACAAATGTAATATCATGGCTTGTAAGCTTATCAAATCTGATTTTAAGCTTGTCCATATTATCTGAAGTATTATGAGCTTCCAAAATCCCATATGCTATTGTATTCTTTACTGCTTCCTCAACAGATACATTTTTACCTGTTTTACTCTCAATCGCAGCTTTTGCATTAACATCAGCAGCTACAATATCTGTTCCATTAACAAGATATGCGCCACCATCTGAAAGTGTAATCATATTATTTCCTCCATTCCTCTTTTTCATAACACTAAAGGATGGACAAAAAGGACCTTTTTGCCCATCCCTACAATATCTAATATTTGCAATTATTTTCTTGGAAGTTTAACCTTATCAAGCTTCCAAATCTCATCAACATACTCCTGAATTGTACGATCTGATGTGAACTTACCTGAGCATGCCACATTTAAGATTGCAGCCTTTGCCCATCTCTCTTCATCCCTATAGAACTCCTCAACACGCTTCTGTGCATCTGCATAAGATCTGAAATCCTTAAGAATAAAGTATCTGTCGGCAACATCTGTTGATTCTGTATTAAGTAATGAGTTGTAAAGTGTACGGAATCTCTCCGGATCATCATGTGAGTAGAAGCCGTTAACAAGCTGCATAAGCACCTTTCTAACGTCTTCATCACTGTTAAAGATATCCATAGGATTGTATCCGCCATTGTTCTCGTAGTTAATAACCTCGTCAGAAGAAAGTCCGAAGATAACTGCATTCTCCTCTCCAACCTCTTCAACGATTTCTACGTTAGCACCATCCATTGTACCAAGTGTAATAGCACCATTCAGCATAAACTTCATATTACCTGTTCCTGATGCTTCCTTACTTGCTGTAGAAATCTGCTCAGATACATCACTTGCCGCGAAAATCATTTCAGCATTAGATACACGATAGTTCTCAATGAATACAACCTTTATCTTACCATTAATGCTCTCATCATTGTTAACAACATCTGCTACAGAATTTATAAGCTTAATTGTAAGCTTGGCATTTCTGTATCCGGCAGCTGCCTTGGCACCAAAGATAAATGTTCTTGGATAGAATTCCATTTCAGGATGCTCCTTAATCTGGTTATAGAGATACATAACATGAAGAATGTTAAGTAACTGTCTCTTGTACTCATGAAGTCTCTTAACCTGAACATCATAAATAGAATTAGGATCGATTTCTACGCCGTTATGCTCCTTAATATATTTAGCAAGTCTAACCTTATTCTGGTACTTAATAGCCATGAATTCTTCTCTGGCCTGCTTATTGTTGGCAGCTGTCTTAATCTTATTAATCTTAGCAAGATCTGTAATCCAAGCATCACCAACTCTTTCAGTTACCCAGTCTGCGAGAAGCGGATTACCATGAAGAAGGAATCTACGCTGTGTAATACCATTGGTTTTATTATTGAACTTCTCAGGGAACATCTCATAGAAGTCCTTAAGTTCCTGATTCTTGAGAATCTCTGTATGAAGTCTGGCAACACCATTTACAGAATATCCTGCTACGATAGCAAGATGAGCCATCTTAACCTGTCCATCATATACGATAGCCATCTTACGAATCTTCTCATCTGTAATACCGGTCTCTCTTGGATACTTTTTCTCAATATCAAGAATAAATCTTCTGTTAATCTCTTCAACAATCTGATATACACGTGGAAGAAGTCTTGAGAACAGCTCGATTGGCCACTTTTCAAGTGCTTC
>JAGHUN010000065.1 GCA_018064805.1 Candidatus Colinaster scatohippi | reverse complement strand
GGTTCATGACACTTCTTGATCTTGAGGATTATATTAAGGTTAAGGATCAGATGTTTGCAGATTATGAAGACAGAGCTAAGTGGCAGAGAATGATGCTTGTTAATATTGCTAAGGCAGGTTTCTTCTCATCAGACAGAACAATTGCAGAGTATGACAGAGATATCTGGCATCTTAAGGAGTCTGTAAAGGATTGATATATTAATTGAGGCTGGAAAAACAGACGGCATATAAGCTAAAAAGAAGGGGCGTGACAATTTGTCACGCTCTTTTTGTTATGGCGACGAGGAAGATGGAGTGCATGCTTGCATGCACTCCATCTGACGACCGCTAATCATAGATGTAAACTCGCGAAGCGTGTTACATCTATGTTGTGAAATATGATATAATCAAAGCTATGAGTGATAGAATGTATATCTGCATTGACCTAAAGTCATTTTATGCGTCGGTTGAGTGCGTAGAACGTGGGCTTGACCCGATGACTACCAACCTGGTTGTGGCAGATATGTCCAGAACAGAAAAAACAATATGTCTTGCAATTACTCCATCCATGAAAGCGCTGGGAATAAAAAACAGGTGTAGAGTGTTTGAGATTCCGAAGGATGTTGAGTATATTGCAGCAGTTCCCAGGATGCAGTTGTATATTGATTATGCAGCCGAGATATATGGAATATATCTTAAATATATTTCCAAAGATGACATTCATGTGTATTCAATTGATGAAGCATTTATGGATGTCACGGATTATCTCAAAATGTATGGGATGACGGCAAGAGAACTGGGAAGTAAGATTATTGGTGAAATCTATGACAGACTTGGTATTCGTGCCACATGTGGTATAGGAACCAATCTGTATCTGACCAAGATTGCACTGGATATTTCCGCAAAGCATGCGGAGGATTTTATTGGAGAACTGGACGAGGAAATCTATAGGAAAACATTGTGGAATCACAAACCACTAACTGATTTCTGGCGTGTCGGTAAGGGCATAGCGAGAAAACTTGCGGATTATGGGATTTTTACGATGAAAGATGTGGCCGAAGCCGATGAGGAACTGCTATATAGATTATTTGGTATTGACGCAGAACTTTTAATCGATCATGCCTGGGGGCGTGAACCGGTTACAATGCAGGATATAAAGAACTATCATTCACAGACCAATTGTATAAGTAGTGGTCAGGTTCTTGCCAGTGATTATTCTTATGATGATTGCAGACTTATTGTTAAGGAAATGATGGATCTTTTATGTCTTGAACTCGTTTCTAAGAATCTGGTAACATCTTCCGTCACACTTCATTTGTCTTATTCAAGCAGGTTGGGAATAGATTCTGCGCATGGAACTGCAAGAATAAATGATGAGACTAATGCAGATGTTATACTTGTTCCTGCAGTTGTGAAATTGTATGAAGAAATTGCAGATCCGAGGTACACTATTAAACGTGTAAATATTACCTGTAACAATGTTGTCACAGAACAATATCACCAATATAGTCTTTTTACGGATGATAATACACTTGACCGTAATAGAAAGGTACAGGAAGCGGTTCTGTCAATAAAAGATCGGTATGGCAAAAATGCTATATTAAAGGGAATGAATCTGGAAGAACATGGAACTACAAGAGAGCGTAATACACAGATAGGCGGTCATAGGAGTGGAGTGTAACTTGCTACCGGACATAAAAATCACAGGTGGCATATATGATATCTCGTAGGTAGAAGAAATGCAGAAGATATGATCGTAAAGAGATATAAGGAGTGGTTATGGCATCAAGAATAAGAGAAAAAATGCCTGTCAGCGAAAGAGCGAAGCAGTTTATGCCATTTGCCGCACTGAAAGGTCTTCCGGAAGCACTTGAGAAAAAAGAGAGAGAACTGGAACAAGTTAAAGCGGGCTATGATGACACAATTGGGGCATGGCGTGAAACAGACAGTATTACGCATAATAGTAATATTGAAAAGTGATATTTTAGTTGATTATTCGAACAGAAAGGGTCAGATTTCTTTTTTGAATAAAGATATGGAGGAAAGATGGCAGAGGAAAAGAGATTTGCCGTACTTATTGATGCAGATAATATAGCACCAAAGTACACTAATAGTATTCTTAATGAGATTTCAAATAAGGGAACAATTACGTATAAGAGAGTATATTGCGATTGGACGGGCAATGGGGCATCGGGCTGGAAAAAGGTGTTGCTTAAGCATAGTCTTACACCTATTCAGCAATACAGCTATACATACGGAAAGAATGCCACTGATTCGGCAATGATAATTGACGCGATGGATATTTTGTATGGCGGTGAAGTAGATGGCTTTGCAATATGCTCATCAGATAGCGATTTTACAAGATTGGCAGCAAGATTGAGAGAAGCAGGTAAGATGGTAATAGGTCTGGGTGAATCTAAGACACCTGCACCTTTTTGCGCAGCCTGCAATGAGTTCAAATTCTTAGACAGAATCATTGATGAGGATGATGATAAAGAAGACCGAACCGTTAAGCAACCGGCTAAGAAGAGCGACAATAAGCAGAATGTTAAGGTTGATACAAAGCCTAAAAAAGAAGAGAAGGATGATGAGACATCTATAACTCCGATTGAAAAGATTGCTGCAGCACTTAAGGATATTATTCTTGCTAATGGTAATGAATCAAATGGAATAGATATGGGGGAACTTGGTAGCAGACTGCAGAAACGTTATCCTGATTTTGATACACGTAATTACGGATATTCCAAATTTTCTATTTTCTTAAAGACATTTGACTTTTTATCTATGGAGCACATAGGAACATCAATAAATGTATTCTTAAATGTTCCTGAAGCAGACGATGGAATGGAAAAGCGGATTATAGAAATGGTTAGAAGCCATGGTGAAAAGGGCATCAACTTAGGTTCGCTTAATTCTGATATAAAGAATGAATTCCCGGCTTTCAACCCTAAGGAATACGGTTTCTCAAAGTTTGAGCAGTATATACGTAGCCTGGATGGTTTGGAAGTGAGAAATACTACACCGCTAAATAAAAAGGTATATGCAAAATAAAGATTGAAGTATCGGGGGAGATGGCGGTAATCATTAAAAGAAAAGGGAAGAAAAATGAAACTTAATTATAAACGTACATTTTTAGTAGGTATGGCATTTTTGTCAATTAATGCATTTTGGCAGTTATATGATAATGTTATTCCGTTAATTCTTAAGAATACATTTGATGTGCCGGATTCAATCGCCGGTGTTATTATGGCTCTTGACAACGTGGTGGCACTTTTTCTGTTGCCACTACTAGGAGCAATGTCAGATAAGACCAGGACAAAAATAGGAAGAAGAATGCCATATATAATAATCGGTACAGCTGTTGCGGTAGCTTTGATGGTACTTTTGCCGGTTATTGATAATATGTATTATGCAAATCCAAGAAAGGGCCTGATGGTGATATTTATCATTATCCTTGCCATACTGCTTATTGCAATGGCATCATACAGGTCTCCTGCTGTAGCATTAATGCCTGATGTAACTCCTAAGCCACTTAGAAGTAAGGGAAATGCTGTGATTAACCTTATGGGCGCTGTAGGTGGAATAATATATCTCATCCTTTCAGCCCTGCTTTTTAAGAATGCAGGTGAAAGAAATAACTATCAGCTTGTATTTATTATTATTGCGGCTCTGATGGTTCTTTCCGTTGTATTGCTATGCCTTTTTATCAATGAGCCTAAGTGTGTTGAGGAAGTTAGAGAATATGAGGCAAAACATCCGGAAGATAATCTTGAAGTTCAGGACGATGCTACAGGAGAAAGCTTCCTTCCAAAAGAAGTTAAAAAGAGCATGATGTTTGTTCTTTTTTCAATTGCACTGTGGTATATGGGATATAATGCCATATCGACTTCGTTTTCGAAGTTTGCAACACTTGAATGGGGAATGAGTCTTGGAAGTGCCAATAGTTGCCTGACTGTAGGAATGGCGGTTGCTATAATCTCATATATTCCTATTGGTGAACTTGCATCAAGAATTGGACGTAAGAAAACGATAATAGGTGGTGTACTTCTTCTGACTGCAAGCTTTGCTTCGTGTGCGGTAATTAATGCTCTTTATAGCGGTTATACACCGATAGTACTTATTGTGTTTGGATTTGTCGGAATTGCCTGGGCTGCGATAAATGTTAACTCGTTACCTATGGTGGTTGAGATGTGTAAGGAGTCTGATATAGGAAGATATACGGGATATTATTACACATTTTCAATGGCCGCCCAGATTGCAACGCCTATGTTGTCAGGAATTCTGTTGCAGTATGTTGGCTATTGGACGCTGTTCCCATATGGTGCTTTGTTTGTGTTCTTCTCATTCCTTACGATGTTACAGGTAAAGCATGGAGATAATAAACCTGTTATGCCTAAGAATAAGTTTGAAATGTATGAAGAGATGGATGATTAGTTTTGTTGTAGTTCAAATTGAAAGAGGAAGCTGATAATGCTTAAATTATTAGTTCTAATTGTTGCTATACTTATATTTGCCATACTTGTAGCTTTTTTGATTGCCCCGAATGAGAAAAGGGACTGCAGTTCTTTTGCGGGACTTATGTATGCTCACAGAGGTCTGCATGAACCGGGGATACCTGAGAACAGTATGGCTGCGTTTAGGCGTGCACGTGATGCGGGATATGGAGTAGAACTGGATGTACAGTATACTGCAGATGGGAAAATAGTTGTATTTCATGATGCGAATCTTATGCGTATGTGTGGTGTTGAGAAAAAAGTATCTGACTGCAGATATGATGAATTGTGTCAGTATGGACTCAAGGGAACTGCAGAGAAAATCCCGCTCTTTGAAGAGGTTCTGAAAACGCTTAATGATGTTCCTCTTATATGTGAGATTAAAAATCACAACGGTAATAGTAATGATAAGCTTTGTAGTGAGACATACGACTTACTTAAAGAATATAAAGGGATTTACTGTATAGAATCCTTCAGCCCATTCCTGGTAAGGTGGTTTCGTGTTAATCATCCTGAGGTTGTAAGAGGGCAACTTTCATGTAGCATGAAAAAGGAGAAAGAGAATATTGTTACCAGGTTAGCATTGTCACAGTTACTGATCAATGTTATCTCAAGGCCGGATTTTATTGCTTACAGACATCAGGATTGTAAGCAACCGGGGTTTGTGTTATGCAGACTTTTTAAACCTCTTCTCGTGGGCTGGACAGCCAGAGGAATTGCTGAACAGGAAAGTGCCTGGAAGACTTTTGATTCAGTTATTTTTGAAAAATATGAGGATGCCAATCCCGTAGAATAAGATTTGAATGTGTTTATGTGGCATATCTGTGTAAAATATGTAAAAAGCATATGTCAGATACGTGCAATTATGTTGCAAATAGACGCTTATCAAGGTATAATCAAATGTGGAGTGCTGAAAGTACTCTTTATGAAGGATTAAGATATGAGTGACACATCAAATACAGAGAGAAGACGTCGGCGTGTCAAAAGGTTGAAACGCATGATTGTTGGGACTTTCGTGGTGATGATTACGTTCCCGACAGCTTTCAGTATATATGTTGGGTGTAAACTGCATGTTACCAATAATAATCTTGCAGAAATGACATCACAATACGAAGCTCAGTTAGGTATAACCGGTGAACTTCAGGAGAAATTGTCTGAAGAGATAAAACAAAGAGAGATTGCAGAGGCAGAGGTTGCAGAGGCAGCCGTTTCAATAAATATTGAGCAGCATGAGGAAATTAATTCGTTTGTAGAGCAGGATAACACTAAGAAGGTATATCTTACCTTTGATGATGGTCCGAGCATTTATACAGGACAGATACTTGATATTCTTGATCAGTATGGTGTTAAGGCAACTTTTTTTGTTACCGGAGAACATTCCGATTATGAGGAGATGTTCAAGGAGATTGTTAACAGAGGGCATTCAATCGGAATGCATTCTAATACACATATTTATAGTGAAATATATAAAAGCAAAGAGAATTTTGAAAAGGATTTCTTTGCGATTAGAGATTATATAATGAAGACGACAGGAGTTAATCCTGTTATCTATAGATTTCCGGGCGGAAGCAGTAATACTGTAAGTGCTACTGATATGGAGGAACTGTGTCGATTTGTTGAAGAACAGGGAGTTACCTATTTCGACTGGAATGTTTCAAGTGGTGATGCAACGAGCCAGACGTTATCAGCAGCAAGAATCGTAGCAAACTGTATGGCAGGTATTAATAATTACCAGGAATCAGTGATTCTTATGCATGATACTTCAGCAAAATATTCCACTGTAGCTGCGCTACCGGTGCTGATAGAGCAGATACAGGCGATGGAAGATGTTGAAATCCTTCCGATTACGGAGGATACGGAAGCTGTACAGCATAAAACAAGTGAGTAAGGAGAATAAAAATGGGATTTTTTCAGGAGTTGAAAGAAGATTTATCACAGGCTGTTAATGAACTTGTACCAGATGATGGTATGAATGATGCAACTGCAGAAGCAATGGCAGAAATCGATGAGGATGCGCTTTTTGCAGCAGCTGAACAGTCAATGGGACTTGATGTTCCTGTTGAGGCAGCCGATATAATTGCATCGTCAGCAGAGATGGATATTACAATGGCAGATTATGCAGCAGCACTTGATGCAGTTGCTGAAAAGGTTGCAGAGGAGCCTGTTGTAGAAGAGACAATCGAGGAAGAAGTTGTCGAGGAAACAGTCGAAGAAGAAGTTGCAGTAGAAGAGCCTGTTGTAGAAGAGACAATCGAGGAAGAGGTTGTCGAGGAAACAGTCGAAGAAGAGGTTGCAGTAGAAGAGCCTGTTACTCTTGAGCCTGTTGTTGAAGAGGTTGAGGAAGAGGTTGTTGAGGAAGAAGAGGAAGACTTCGTAAGCGACGAGGTTGCTACAATCACTAAGATGATGGCAATCAACGGTGATATTTCTTCACATGGTTCTATCGATGTGATCGGTGCTATTAAGGGTAATGTAGATGTTAAGGGCAAGTTAAATATCCTTGGTACAATTATTGGTAATTCACAGGCTTCTGAGATATATGCAAAGGGTGCCACAATTACAGGTGATATAACAAGTTCAGGAGCTGTTAAGGTTGGAGCCGGAACTGTTATTCGTGGTAATATTTACGCTACAGCAGCAGTAATTGCCGGAGCTGTTAAGGGTGATATTGATGTACATGGTCCTGTAGTTATTGATTCAACTGCAATTGTAATGGGTAATATCAAGTCAAAGTCTGTTCAGATTAATAATGGTGCAGCTATTGAGGGTATGTGCTCTCAGTGCTATGCAGATGTAAGCCCATCAGCATTCTTTAAAGACTAATAATCAGGGAGACAATCATGAAAAGAATATTACTCAAGTTAAGTGGTGAGGCACTTGCAGGTGATAAGCATACCGGTTTCGATGATGCTGTTATTGCTGATGTGGCAAAACAGGTTAAGGAACTTGTTGATGATGGCATACAGGTAGGTATTGTCATTGGTGGAGGCAATTTCTGGAGAGGAAGAAGTAGCGAGTCAATTGACAGAACCAAAGCAGATCAGATAGGAATGCTTGCAACAATTATGAACTGCATCTATGTTTCTGAAATGTTCAGAGCAGAGGGAATGATGACAGCAATCCTTACTCCATTTGAGTGTGGTTCATTCACAAAGCTTTTCTCAAAGGACAGAGCCAATAAGTATTTTGGAAAAGGTATGGTTGTATTCTTTGCAGGTGGCACGGGTCATCCGTATTTCTCTACAGATACGGGAGTAATGCTCAGGGCTATTGAGGTTGATGCAGATGTAATCCTGCTTGCAAAAGCGATAGATGCTGTTTATGATTCGGATCCAAGAACTAATCCGGATGCCAAGAGATACGATGAAGTTTCAATAGATGAAGTAATAGCTAAGAACCTTCAGGTAGTTGATATGACGGCCTCAATACTTGCAAGAGATAATAAGATGCCGATGTGGGTATTCGGTCTTAATGAGAAAAATAGTATTGTCAACACTGTAAAGGGACAGTTCAAAGGAACAAAGGTTACAGTATAGATTACGGAGGTTATTATGGACGCTAGATTAGAGACATATAACGATAAGATGCAGAAGGCATACGATTTCCTTCTTAGTGATTATCAGACAATTAGAGCAGGACGTGCTAATCCACATGTTCTTGATAAGGTTAAGGTTGATTATTATGGAACACCTACACCTATTCAGCAGGTTGGTAATATTTCAGTTCCTGAAGCCAGAATGATTCAGATTGCTCCATGGGAGAAGAGCCTTATTAAGGAAATCGAAAAGGCAATCCTTGCTTCTGATATCGGTATTACACCAAGTAATGATGGCTCGGTAATACGTCTTGTTTTCCCTGAACTTACAGAGGAAAGACGTAAGGAACTTTCTAAGGATGTTAAGAAGAAGGGCGAGGATGCTAAGGTTGCTATTCGTAATATAAGAAGAGATGGTAACGATGCTCTTAAGAAGCTTGCTAAGGAAGATGTATCCGAGGATGAAATTAAGGATATGGAAGGTCAGCTTCAGAAGATGACAGATAAGTATATAAAAGATATTGACGAAGCTGTTGAAGTTAAAAACAAAGAAATTCTTACAGTTTAATGTAAAAAGAGAAATAGAGGGGTCTGCCTGGCAGGTCTCTCTATGATTTTATTATAGGAGAGAGAATGAATATACCTAATCATGTTGCTATCATTCTGGATGGAAATGGGAGATGGGCAAAAAGAAGAGGCCTTCCCAGAAATGCAGGGCACATTCAGGGGGCCAAGGTTGTAGAGGATATGTGTGAAATCACCTGGAATATGGGGATTAAGTATTTCACTGTTTATGCCTTTTCTACAGAGAACTGGAATAGACCTGATGACGAGGTCGCAGCACTAATGAAGCTTCTACGCAATTATATGGTTAATGCTAAAAAGCGTGCTAATAAGAATAATATGTGCGTTCGTGTAATTGGTGATAAGAGCAGACTAGACCAGGATTTGCAGGATTCAATAGCTGATTTGGAAGAAGCCACCAGTCAAAATACAGGCCTTCATTTCCAGATTGCAATTAATTATGGTGGACGTGATGAGATTGTCAGAGCGTCAAGACAAATGGCACAGGATCTTAAGAATGGTACAATATCAGAGGAAGATATTAGTGAAGAGAAGCTTAACAGTTATCTGGATACACATGATTTACCGGATCCTGACTTGCTTATAAGGACCTGTGGTGAACAGAGAATATCTAACTTCCTGCTTTGGCAGGTTGCTTATACTGAATTCTATTATTGTGATTGCCCGTGGCCTGACTTTACTAAGGAAGAACTTACAAAGGCTATAGAGGCATATAATAGAAGAGATCGCAAATATGGTGGTCTTAAGGAAGAATAATAATTAAGGAGATGCATACGATGCTTACCAGAACATTAAGTGGAATTGTAATGGCAATCGTTATTACAGCCAGTGCTTATTTTTCGCCATACACATTTGGCCTATTATTACTGTTCTGCTCATTAGTTGCAGATTATGAATTATCAAAGGCAATTGGAATTAAATCTGAGGATAAAAAGGTAAATATTCTGGAGATTATATTATATATCGGAACAGTTGGACTATTTGCCGTTACAACTTTTTCTGATCTCTATATGATGGATCAGTGGACAGTTTGTTTGCTCGTTGCATATTTTATGGCATTAATGGGAGCTTTTGTTTTCACTTTTCCTAAGTATACAACCAGTACGATAATGAAAACGCTGGCAGTACTGATGTATGCGCCGCTAATGCTTTCATTTGGATATAGAGTCAGATTATATGCCGAGCATCCATTTATAATGACAGGACTTATTTTTCTCGTAGCTTGCGGAAGTGATGTGTTTGCTTATTTTGTGGGAAGCCTTCTCGGAAAGCATAAGCTGGCACCTAAGTTGAGCCCTAAGAAATCAATTGAGGGTGCAGTTGGTGCTATTGTTTTAACAGGAATAAGCTGTGCAGCATATGCGATTATATTTAACAGATTAGGTGTTATAGATGATAGGTATATTATAATAATTGCAATAATGGGAGCACTTGGAAGTATTATCTCTCAGATAGGTGATCTTATGGCCTCGGCAATTAAGCGAAACTATGATGTTAAAGATTATGGTAAGCTGATTCCGGGACATGGTGGAATAATGGATAGAGTAGATAGTTGGCTTGTTGTTATGCCTGTTATCTATATACTTTTGATTTTTGCAGAAGGACTATACTAATTACTTACAGAGGAAAACATAGTGAAAAAGATATCTATATTAGGGTCAACCGGTTCAATTGGAACACAGACTCTTGATATTGTCAGGGATTATAGTGAAGAACTTAAGGTTATCGCTATAGCTGCCAACAGTCAGGTTGAACTGATGGAAAAACAAATAAGAGAATTTAAGCCGGCATATGCATGTATGTGTAATGAAGATGCTGCCCAAAAACTTAAGATTGCAGTGGCAGATACAGATACAAAGGTTTTATCCGGAATGGATGGTCTTATATATATATCTACGCTTGAAGAGGTGGATATTGTTGTAACCGCAATTGTGGGAATGATAGGTATCAGACCAACGATAGCAGCCATTGAGGCAGGGAAAGATATTGCTCTTGCTAATAAAGAAACACTTGTTACTGCAGGACATATTATTATGCCGCTTGCTGCGAAAATGGGAGTTAAGATTCTTCCCGTTGACAGTGAGCATAGCGCAATTTTTCAGTCTCTTCAGGGACAGGTTGACAGTAGCAGAATTGATCAGATTATTCTTACTGCTTCAGGTGGTCCGTTTAGAGGTAAAAAGAGAGATGAGCTTGCTGATATGACGGTTGCAGATGCGCTTAAACATCCAAACTGGTCTATGGGAAGAAAAATTACTATTGATTCCTCCACGCTGTGTAATAAGGGGCTGGAGGTCATAGAAGCCAAGTGGCTGTTTGGTGTGACACTTGATCAGATACATGTGCTGATTCAGCCGCAATCTATTATTCATTCGGGTGTACAGTTTGTTGATGGAGCTGTAGTTGCCCAATTGGGAGTTCCGGATATGAAGCTTCCGATACAGTATGCACTTTTTTATCCGGATAGAAAACCGATGGTTAATAACAGGATTGATTTTGCAAAGCTTGCGCAGATTACCTTTGAGGAGCCGGATTATGAGACTTTCAAGGGACTTTCACTTGCCAGAAAGTCTTCAGAAATAGGTGGCAGTATGCCAACCGTATTCAATGCGGCTAATGAAAAGGCGGTTGCATTATTCCTTGATGAAAAAATCAGATTCTTACAGATATATGAATTAATTGAGGAATGTATGGCTATGCATAAGCCTATAGAAAATCCGGGAGTAGATGAGATTCTTGCAGCCGAGCAAGAATGTTATGAATATATTGAGAATAAGCTTATGTAAAAGTATACCGCTTGAGCGTGTATAGGGGGAGTTCACAAGAATTGAGAATATTGTGAGCGAACTTGTGATTTGGGAGCTTATGGAGGAATGATGCTAGATAGTTTAATTACGATTTTACTTTTTGTATTTGTATTCTGCCTTGTAGTAATAAGCCATGAATTTGGGCATTATATAGTTGCCAAGATTAATGGGGTTCGTGTCATAGAATTTACTGTTGGTATGGGACCCAAGCTTGTGTCTTATCATAAAAATGGCACAGACTACTGTATAAGGCTGCTTCCGATAGGCGGAGCCTGCATCTATGATATGGGTGATATGTTAGATGAGACATCTGAGGATGATGGCAGAGATAAAGAAATAGTAAAAGAAACAGAAGTAAAGCGTGGTATTTCTGAGAATAAAGAAGGACATGATGACGGCTTTCTTAACGAAAAACAGGGAATACCATATGTAGAGGCTCCGGTATTTGTGAAAATAGCAATTGTAATTGCCGGTCCTTTGTTTAATTTTATATTGGCATATCTTATTGCACTGATTGTTGTATGGAATACCGGTTCAACAACACCCGTTATAAATGGGCTGATAGATGGATATCCGGCACAGGAAGCGGGTATGCAGCCGGGAGATCTTATAACCAAAATGAATGGAAGTCGTGTATGCCTTGCAAGCGAGATATATGTTAATACATATCTTGGCAAAGAGCATGATATGACTATTGAATTCATTAGAGATGGTGAAAAGCATACTGTGACAGTAACTCCTGTATATGATGAGGCAGAAGGAAGATATCTGGTAGGCTTTAGGGGATATGGAAAGTATATAACCTGTAAGGATTTAAGTGTATTCAAATATTCATATTATGAAGTCAGATATGGCTTTGTAGGAGTTACAAAGACTTTACTTATGCTTCTACAGGGACGGGGAAGCAAGGATGATATTGCCGGGCCGGTTGGAATGGCGCAGACAATTGACGAGGTAAGGGAAGTTACGCAGCCGTATGGTCCATGGGTTTTATTCCTTAACATCCTAAACCTGTCAATGTTAATCAGTGTGAATCTTGGAATAATCAATTTGTTACCATTGCCGGCAATTGATGGTGGCAAACTAATATTCTTATTTGTTGAAGTAATTCGAGGTAAGCCGGTTCCTCCTGAAAAGGAAGGAATTGTTCATCTTGTTGGTTTTGCCTTATTGGCAGTACTGATGGTATTTGTAATGTATAACGACATTTTAAGACTTATAGCAGGCTGACATATAACCGGTATTAAGAAGTATAGAGGGAGATATTTGCATGAATAGACAATATGATGTTGTTGCACTTGGTGAACTCCTAGTGGATTTTACAGAGAATGGTATGAGTAACCAGGGAAATCCTCTTTTAGAGGCCAATCCGGGTGGAGCTCCATGTAATGTTCTTGCTATGCTTCGTAATCTTGGATTCAAATCAGCTTTTATTGGGAAAGTTGGAGATGATATGTTCGGTCGTATGCTGGAATCCAGGGCTAGAGAGGCCGGGATTGATACAAAGGGGCTTATCTTCAGCAAGGAGTATCAGACAACACTTGCATTTGTTCACAATGAACCTAATGGAGACAGAGATTTTTCCTTTTATAGGAGACTTGGTGCAGATGTAATGCTAGAAGCAGATGAGATTGATGTCGGACTTATTAAGAACTCAAAGGTGTTCCACTTTGGAACCCTGTCGATGACTGATGAGATTGGAGAGGCTGCAACAAAGAAGGCTGTTGCAATAGCAAAAGAAAGCGGATGCCTGATAAGCTTTGATCCTAACTATCGTAAGCCACTTTGGAGAAGTGAAGAGTATGCTGTCGAAAAAATAAAATGGGGTCTTGAGGTCTGCGATGTACTTAAGATTTCTGATAATGAGATAGAATTAATAACTGGTGATACCGATTATGAGCGTGGCGCATTAAAGCTACAGCAGGAATATGATATTCCTATCGTCTTTGCCACTCTGGGGGCAGATGGTAGTATGGCCTTCCATAATGGTATAACTGCTTTTGTACCGGGCTTCATTACTAAGAAGACAATCGAAACAACAGGAGCAGGAGATACATTTTGCGCCTGCGCTTTAGGCTATATGCTTAGAATGGCAGGTGTGCAGGGAGCTGTGAAGAAGGGGACCGGGGAACTGGTTGGTATTACCAGGAACTGGGATAGAGCCGCGGTGTTTGAAGGCCTGGATGAGTATCATCTTAGCGATTTGCTTACATATGCCAATGCAGCAGCATCAATTATTACTACTCGTAAGGGGGCACTCAGTGTTATGCCGACCAGAGATGAAATATCCCGTTTTATTGTTGATAATCTTGAATAAGCATGAAAAAGGAACTTTGTATGAGTTCCTTTTTTAGATTTTGTGGTTGTCTATTGATTTGGATAGAATTTAATTATAATTTAATTATTATGCAAAACGTGAGGTTGAGAATGAAATTAAAGGGGTTTCTTGTTGTAAATGCTTTCTTGAATTCAAATAAGTTCAATGAAATATATGATTGGCTCAAAAAAGCTGCATATAAGAGAGATATAGATTTAGATGTATTTAATAATGGGGAAATCATTCCGGAAGGCTATGATTTTGGCTTGTTCTGGGACAAGGATATACCATTGGCTAAAAGCTTGGAAAAAAGAGGAATCAGATTATTTAACTCTGCAGAGGCAATCAGGATATGTGATGATAAATATGTAACATATGATATTTTATCTGATAGTGAGATAGCCATGCCATTAACTAAGGCAGTTCCTATGACATATGAAAATATTGGTTTTACCAATTTTGATTTTGTTGATGGGCTGATGAGCGATTTTGAATATCCGGTAGTTATAAAGGAATGTCATGGTTCTTTCGGTGCGCAGGTATACCTTGCCGACAATCGCGATGCTGCTTGTAGGGTACTTAGTGAAATTGGTGGCAGACCGGCTATTTTTCAGGAATATATTGCGGAATGCAGCGGAAATGATATCCGAATCAATATGGTTGGTAATAAAGCCGTATGCGCAATGGAAAGATATAATGACCATGATTTCAGGGCAAATGTTACTAATGGAGGTAGTATGCGTCCTCATGAGGTGACAGGAGATGAATTGGAATTAGCATTAAGGGTTATGGAGAAGCTTGGACTTGATTTTGCAGGAGTTGATATTCTGTTATCAGATAAGGGGCCTCTTCTCTGTGAAGTTAATTCTAATGCGCATTTTAAAAATATATTTGACTGTACGGGTGTGAATGTAGCGGATTGTATTATGGACTATATTATAGAAGAGTTGAAAAAGTAATGAGAGGATTAATCATATACGATAAAAATGTAGCTGCCAACAGGGAATGGTATATTGGAAAATATATCGAATGCTTTAAAAAGCATGATATCGAGTGCAGGCTTGCCTATACAGATGAGATTGGGAATATTGGAGATGTTGATTTTGCAATAATGCGTGACATTAACCCGGCTGTCAGTGTGATGCTTGAGAAAAAGGGTATCCGAGTATTCAATTCATCCCAGGTATCCGCAATTTGCAATGACAAATATTCTACGTACAAATGGATTGAGTGTTACAGGCTTGCTCCATTTCTTCCTATGATGAGTATAAATGAATATTATGAGGATAGTGTAACATCAAGTCGGATAGCTTTTCCATGTGTAGTTAAATCAAGAAATGGTCATGGTGGCACTGAGGTGTTTTGGGTATCAGACGAAACGGAGCTTGAAGCAATATTGGTGGATAAGGATTCCGACAATTATATTATTCAGAACGCATGCAACAATCCGGGTATCGATGTTAGAGTATATATTATTGGTGGGGAAATTGTCGCTGCAATGAAGAGAATGGGATCAAGTACGGGAGATATTTCTGCTCGATTCAAAAGCAATTATTGTCTTGGGGGAACATGTGAGCAATATGATATCCTTTCAGATAAGGAAATGATAAGTGCTGTAGAGAAAATAACTAACAAAATGTCACTTGATTTTGCTGGGATTGATTTTATTTTTCATAATGGAAAGCCTGTATTTAACGAGATAGAGGATGTGGTTGGTGCAAGAATGCTATATGATCATACGGATATAGATATTGTGGAGCGGTATGTGGAGTACATAGTCCGGAAGATGAAGGGATGATTGATTAGTTGTAGCAACAGAAGTGTTAATAAACCATGATTAGCTGTAAGAATCTAAGTGTTGGGATTAGTTTGTTGTAATAATATTTCGTTACAATAATTATTAAAAAGAAGGAATTGTGTATAAGAGCTTTTTTTCTGTGCGGACACAATAAACGGCAAGGAAAAGTAAGAAAATAATTGTGTATAAGAGCCTTTTTGCTGCACGGACACAATAAAAAGTCAGGAAATGTAAAAAAATAATTGTGTATAAGAGCCTTTTTGCTGCGCGGACACAATAAATGGCAAGAAAAAGTAAGAAAATAATTGTGTATAGGCGTTTTTTTGCCGTGCGGACACAATAAATGGCAAGGAAAAGTAAGAAAATAATTGTGTATAAGCGCCTTTTTGCTGCACGGACACAATAAATTGCAAGGAGAGCAAAGAAAATAATTGTGCGTATACGAGAGCAGGTAGGATTTGGCCGCAAGGGCATAATAATTGGCAAAGAAAAGCAAGAAAAAATAGAGTAACAATTTGGTGACAATGGGACAATAATTTTAAGTTAAAAAAAGCACCAAGGTAATCACCTTAGTGCTTTTAGCAGCTCGTAGCGGAATCGAACCGCTGATTCTGCCGTGAGAGGGCAGCGTCTTAACCGCTTGACCAACGAGCCATTTTAGTGCGTTTCTGTAACGCGCTTGTTTAATATACTATATTATAAAATAAAAAGCAAGTACTTTTTAGAAAAAATAGTTTATTTTTTTGAAATTGTTTGGTAAATATGTTGCTTCTCTTTTTGGAAAATATGTGTATAATTATCATATGTCAAATGTGTCAAATATAAGGAGGAGATTGATATGTGGACTAGGGAAGAAGTTAAAGCAAGGGGAAAGGCTGCATTAAATCGTAATTATTGGTATGCAGTACTTACTGCCGTAGTATTAGGTATATGTGCAGGAGGCTCGGGCGGTAGCTCGGCAGGAAGCTCGTATAATAATGCCAAGAATAATGGTGCAGATGATTTGGCTAATATTTTTACACCGCAAATAATAGCAATAATCCTTGGAGTAGCTTGTGTAGCAATACTCATTTCTATTGCACTCAAGATTTTTGTATTTAATCCAATTGCAGTTGGATGCCAGAGATTCTTTATTCTTAATGATTCTGAGAATGCATCTCTTAACGAGATTGGTTATGGTTTTAAGAATGATTATATGAATATCGTTAAGATTATGTTCCTTAAAGATTTATATATATTCCTTTGGACTTTGCTTTTGATTGTTCCGGGTATTATCAAGAGTTATGAGTATATGTTGGTTCCATATTTACTTGCAGAGGATTCATCATTAAGCGCAGATGAAATATTTGCATTGTCTAAGGATATGATGATGGGCAACAAGATGGATGCATTTGTCCTTCAGCTTTCATTCATCGGATGGGTTATTCTTACAGTTTTCACATGCGGAATACTTGGTCTGTTCTATGTAAATCCATATATTTACGGAACAATGGCTGCAATGTACCTGAGCATTAAGGAAGGTTTGAATCCAACTGATGCTTATTATGATCCATATGCTAATACAGCTATGTAATGCGCATTATCTAGTTAGTGCTGCATACATGTAACGGTTTATCGACTGATATTTTTTTACTGGAATGATATTATGGAAAAAAAGACAACTAATGAGGCATTGGCGGAGAGTTTTAAGAAACTTGTTCTGACTCAGCCAATTGAAAAGATTACTATTAAAGAAATAACTGATAATGCCGGTGTCATTAGACCTACTTTTTATAATCATTTTCAGGATAAGTATGAATTACTTGAGTGGATTATTAGGGAGGAACTGATTGAACCAATTATTCCACTCGTGAATGGCGGCTTTATCAAGGAAAGTCTTATACTCATTTTCACTAATGTAGAAAATGAGAAGGAATTCTATATGCATGCAGCGAGGCTTGAAGGTCAGAATTCGTTTGCATCAATTGTTCAAAAGCTAATTGAAGAGCGCTTGAAGGAATATATTATTAGCAAATGTGGAGAGGATGGTCATTTTAGAAAGTGGATGACTCCGGATATGCTGGCTGAATATTACGCCAGATCGATTCGGTTTATTACAGTGAAATGGATACTTACAGATATGATTATTCCACCAAGTGAGCTGGCTGCCTTGTGCGAGACGGTATTTGAAAGTAATTTGGATGAAATTATCGGTCAGATGAAATAATTGAATAGAACAACTAATAGACCATTGTGCGATTGAAGGCACAGTGGTCTTTTTTGTTATGGCAACGAGCCAAGTGGACATCATGCTTGCATGGATGGACATTTGGCGACAGCATAACATAGATGTAACACGCTTCGCGAGTTACATCTATGTTATGCTGTTGAAGAATATTGAATGCTTACTCACGTGCAATAACCTCTGACGAGACTATGAAGTGTTTCAACTCGATGAATTATACAAATCATGTTAAATGTATATTTTTAAATTACAAATTATAAATATATGTATTTATAGTCGCTACGCGGTCACCTAAATGTCTACATATTATCGACACTTTCCTTTTTTTGAATATGTATGAGTATAGCTAATGCTTCTATTATTGAGGCATAAGATGAAAACAAGAAGAAATATCTTGTAAAGCATAACGAAAAGGAAAGGACTTGATAAGATGAAAAAACTTTCAAAGGGGATAGTAAAGGGGCGGTTCGTTATTTTACTGATGGCGTTGCTTTTGCTTATACCTTCAGCGATAGGATATTTTAATACTCGTATTAATTATGATGTACTGACATATCTTCCTAAAGAGATTGAGACAATGAAGGGACAGCAGATTCTTCTTGATGAATTTGGTGTCGGAAGCTTTTCAATGTATATGGTAGAAGGCATGGAAGAGAAAGATGTCTCAAAGCTAAAGAGTGAAATTGAAGGGGTAGATCATGTTAAGGATGTTCTCTGGTATGACTCCTTTATGGATTTGTCAATTCCAATGGAGATGCTTCCTGCGGATATTTATGAAGCATTTAATAATGCAGATACAGATACAACAATGATGTTCATTATGTATGATACCGGAATTTCAGCAGATGAAACGATGGATGCGGTTGGAAAGATTAGAGAGCTATCTAATGAACAGTGTTTCTTAAGCGGAATGTCGGCGATTGTAACAGATACAAGAGATCTTTCCAATAAGGAAACTCCTATCTATGTTGCAATTGCAGTTGCTCTTTCAGTAGTGGTGCTTTCTATTACAATGGATTCCTTCCTGATTCCGTTATTTTTTCTTCTTAGTATAGGAATGTCGATAATCTACAATCTTGGAACCAACATATTCCTTGGGGAGATTTCCTATATAACACAGGCACTTACGGCAGTGCTTCAGTTGGGAGTAACAATGGACTATTCAATCTTTCTCTGGCATAGCTATTCGGAGAAGAAGCTTGAATGCGATGATAAAAAAGAGGCGATGGCCCAGGCAATCAGCGCTACTTTTTCATCTGTTGTAGCAAGCTCAACTACAACAGTTGCCGGATTCGTAGCCCTTTGTTTTATGAGCTTTACACTGGGACTTGACCTTGGAGTCGTAATGGCTAAGGGAGTTGTAATTGGAGTTATATGTTGTGTGACAATTCTTCCGGCGATGATTCTTATTTTTGATAAGGGCATAGAGAAAACAAAGCATAAGCCACTTATGCCAAGATTTGACAGGATATCTGCTTTTATAACCAGGCATTACATTATTATAGCAATCCTCTTTGTAATTATCTGGATTCCGGCAATTTGGGGATACACACATACAGGTGTTTATTATAATCTTGACAGTTCGCTTCCCAAAACACTTCAGAGTGTGCAGGCAAATGAAAAGCTGGACAATGATTTCGCAATGGGAGCATCCCATATAATCCTGATGGATAAGAATCTTGATAATAAATATAAAGTGGCAATTATGGATGAGGCAAAAGAGGTTGAAGGTGTTAAGAATGTACTTGGTATAGAAGCATTTACCGGTAGCAGTCTTCCGCAGTCTATGATTCCTGACAAGGCAAAGGAGATGCTTGAATCAGGCGATTGGGAAATGGTCATGATAATGAGCGAATATCCGGTTGCTTCAGATGAAGTAAACAAGCAGTGTGATGAGATTAATGCCATTATAGACAAGTATGATGACAAGGCAATGCTAATAGGCGAGGCGCCTTGTACCAAGGATCTGATACAGATAACAGATATTGATTTTAATACAGTATCGACTGTATCAATAGGAATAATCTTTTTGATTATTGCACTTGTTTTCAAATCAATATCACTTCCGGTAATACTTGTGGGAGTAATCGAATTTGCGATTTTCATTAATATGGGTATACCCGGATTTACAGGAACGAAGCTGCCTTTTATTGCTTCAATTGTAATAGGAACCATTCAATTAGGTTCGACAGTTGATTATGCCATCCTGATGACAACCAGATATAAGAATGAGAGATATTCAGGTAAGGACAAAAAGGAGGCAATTACAATTGCACATGGAAGCTCAATTCAATCAGTAATTGTTAGCGCACTTTCGTTCTTTGCAGCAACATTTGGTGTTGGCACATATTCAGATATAGATATGATTAGTTCACTCTGCATACTTATGGCAAGAGGTGCCCTGATAAGTATGGTGACGGTAATCTTTGTTTTACCAAGTGTGCTTATGATTTTTGATCCACTGATTATAAGGACGAGTATTGGTTTCCGACCTAAAAAGGTAACGAATTTGAAATGATTTTAAATACTGGCAAATGAATGATTTGTTTTATGAAAGGATATAGAGATGAAAAATAGAGAAATCGCTAAAAAGCTTGGAATTAAGTTCATATCAATGGCTACAATGATGACATTAATGGCAGCAAGTCTTGCAGGATGTGGTAATGCTACAGTGGCAGAAACTGCAGTAGAGGTAAACATTGATGAAGAATCGGATACATTACAGAAGATTATGGAGACACAGGCAGGTAAGGGGCATACTACAAATGGCAACCCTGCAAAGGAGGAAATCGTATATGTCCTTGCAGATGCCAATGGACAGACAGATAAGGTTATTGTAAGTGACTGGCTTAAAAATACTGAGGCAGGGCAGCAGATTGCAGATGTAACTAATCTTACAGATATTGAGAATGTATCAGGTGATGAGCAGTATACGGTCGATGCAAATGGTAATATTACATGGAACGCCAATGGTAATGATATTCATTATCAGGGAACTACGGATGCAGAGCTTCCGGTAGATGTGAAACTTACATATTATCTGGATGGACAGGAAATCGCACCGGCTGAACTTGCAGGTAAGTCAGGAAAGGTAACAATCAGATTTGATTATACCAATAACGAGAAGAGAACCGTTGCAGTTAATGGTAAGGAAAAAGAAATCTATGTCCCGTTTACGATGATGTCCGGTGCAATACTGGATAGTGCTCATTTTTCCAACATAGAAGTAACAAACGGACGAATTATTGATTCAGGAAGTAATGCAATTGTAATTGGAATGGCCTTTCCGGGATTGGCTGATTCTTTAGAGACTACAGGTATTAAGGACAAGCTTGATTCCCAGGCTGATGCAGATTTGCTTAATGAGAAAAAAATACCTGAATATGTAGAAATAACAGCAGATGTAGTTGATTTTACGATGAATCAGACAATGACAATGGCAATGTCTGACGTACTTTCAAGCTTAAATCTTGATTCGGAGCTTGATATTGATACATCAGGAATTACAGATTCGATGGATGAACTGACAGGTGGGGTTGACAAACTGGCAGCAGGTAGCCAGAGGTTGCATGATGGATCGACTGAATTATCTAATGGTGCTAAGACATTAGCAGATAAAACCAAGGACCTTGATGATGGTGCGGGCAAATTACTTGAAGGTGCAGGTAAGCTTGACTCCGGAGCCGGTGAACTGGCAGATGGAATCGGCAAGGTTGATGATGGTGTGGGTTCTCTTTTATCAGGTGCCGGAAGATTAAATGACGGTGCCGGAAGTCTAAAGGCAGGTGCAGATAAACTTAAAAAGGGAACGGGTGAACTGGCAGCAGCAGCTCCGGGACTTGTATCGGGGGCCAATGAATTGATAACAGGTTCAACAACGCTTGGGACAGGACTTAATGATTTGAAGAATGGTGCTTCACAGTTGTATGCAGCAGCAGATGCGGCTTACAAGATGACATATGGTGCTTCCTGGATGAGCTACGGTCAGGGCGGAAGTATGATGAATGCTTCAATTGAATCGGCAATTGAGTCAGTAGGTGACCTTTCAGATAACATGAAGCAGGATATTAATGAATATGCTAATCTTGCAGCCCAGTATGAGAGTGAAATTAATTCATATGAAGGAATACTAGCAGCAGATCGTGAATCGATAGAAGCACTTCTTGCCGCACCATCTGTTGAGAATGTTGAGGTGGTAGTAGGAAGTGAGGAGTTAACAGGCGAATATACATATGTTACTTCAACAACTGTCAATAATTATTATATGAAGGGTGAAACTGTTGTCGGCGAAGATGGAGAGATTATCACAGATGGTGATTATAGTCTGGATAGCAGTGATTCTACAGAAGAAACAGAGACAGGAACATTTTCATATACTCAGTACACAACAGCTGATAAAGAGATATATTCATATGATGCTGATGCAATAATGGGTGCAGTTGATAAATATGCAGCAGATTATCAGGAGTATAGTAATATACTTGCATCATATACAGCTTATACACAGATTATGAATTATTTAAGTACATATTCAGGAACAGTGGCAAATGTTCAGGCAGATTTGCAGGCTAATGGAATGACACCTGATGCACAGTATTATTTAAGCAGTGTGTGCAAAGGCTTATATGGTCTGACTGCTAATGACGGTACAGGGGTTAGTTCAATTGATAAGCTTATTGCAGGTAATGGCCAGATTACTAATGGTATGACAACACTTAAGACCGGTGCAGAGGCAGCAGTTGCAGGAGTCAATGCATTAAATAACGGTGCTGGTGAGCTTGCAGCAGGTGCAGCTACGCTTCAATCCGGAACAGGGGAACTTGTAGCAGGTGTTGGTACACTTAAAAACGGAACGGGTGAGCTTGTAGCAGGTGCCGGTACTCTTAAATCCGGAACAGGGGAACTGACAGTAGGTGCAGCGGCTCTTAAAGATGGTACTAATCAGTTTAAGGAGGGCGCCGGTACGCTTTATGAAGGAACACTTACTTTGGAAGATGGAACTAAAGAACTTATGGATGGTATGTTCAAGTTTAAGTCAGAAGGTATCGATAAACTTACAGAACTTTTTGGTGATGATGTTCAGGATGTAGTGGATACACTTAATGCGGTACTTGATGCGGGTAATGAGTATAATATTTTCTCTGCAGCAGATTCTTCTGTAGATTCGTCAGTTAAGTTCGTTTACAAAACTGATGCCATAAAGTAAGTAGATGGCATGGTATGCCTAATAGTATATGGGGAGGTTACCGGATGAGGTTATTTGAAATATTACTGATAGCAGTTGGCGTATCTTTTGATATATTTGCCAGAATTATATGCTTAAGTTCTTCGTATTCCAAGATTGACCGTAAAAAAGTAGCAATATACGGAACTGTTTTTTCAATATGGCAACTAATAGCATTGGCACTTGGGGATATTACTATAGAAGCCATCAAACTGACAGGAATGACACATGCCAATTCCAATATGCTTCACTTTATTGCCATTGTTATCCTTGCAACACTTGCCATATGGATGCTTGTTGCAGGGATAAAGGGTGAAAATGTAGTTGAATGCAGGAATGATGATGTTAGTATTGTGAGTGCAATAAAGTCGGGGTTGGAGATAGGAATAAGGACATTTTTTGTAGGAGTGGCATTTGGAGCTTTTGAAACGGATCTTGTCATAGAATTGCCGGTTCTGATATTTATTGCAATTGTGATGACCTGCTGCGGATTATATATAGGATACAGATATGGATATGGCTTTAGAAATAAGGCATATTTTATCGGTAGTGCGTTCCTAATTGGGACAGATGTATTTGTTTTTTGCAATGCGTTTGGACTATAGAACTGTGCGAAAACTGTGTGGCCGATTTTTTGTTTTTTTATAAAAAAAATAATATGTTTGCTTGGTATTTTTCAGTGCATTGTGCTATTATGTTCTTAATGGGGAAGAGGAAGAATATTGCATGAAAGTAGAGGATAAAGGTATGGCAGATCAGCATTTTTGGGATAACGGACTTGGTGAGAGAAGTACAGCAGTTGAGTATAAGCTTAAGTATGAGGATTTATCAAGTAATGTAGTTGAGACAGAGCTTACAACTCTTGATAAGGCGGCAGCTCAGTTTGAGCAGCTTAAGAGCCAGCGTCAGACTGCATGGTGTGAGTTGATTCATGTAACAGCAGATGGCGAGGAATCACAGCAGAAGTTTGAATTCAAGGTAATGGATATTGGTGGAGTTAAGATTATACTCTAATAGATAAAAAGAGATAGAAAGAGACTGCATTTGTGTGTAGTCTCTTTTTAGTTGGAAATATAACATCAAATTATCAAAAAGTAAGGAAGTAGCTATATGAGCATTGTTTTCGATACGACAAAATTCAAAATCAGAGGTTATCTTGATGAATTATGCGCTTACGCAGGTAAGGATAGCGATTGGGCTGATGAATTATGGATGGAATTCCTGAATGATGAGGCCTTGTATGAGGAATTCATCTACTATCTTGAGCATCATACCTTCCTTGATAAGATGAACATTGGAGGATATAGCTTGTCGGACCTTTTTGTCTGGATGATGGATAAGTATAATCTATTAAGTGAAATTGGTAAGAATCCGGTATCCTGTAATAAAGAGACGATGGTTCTCAATGCTTTTAAGACTATGGCAGAAATGAAACGTGACCCTGAAAGATATATCAAATTAATTGAATCAGGGCGTGGGAATGATATGTTATAAAGAGTAAGCGGTTGTTCATAATGGTATTTATTAAAAAAAAGTAAACTATTCAAAAAATAGGTGATTTTCTATTTACAATTTTGTATAATCTTCCATTGGATTAGTATTCTGATTATATTAAGATATTAGATACGTTCTAAGAACTTCATTTGTTTTAACTGGAATGTTTCATTATAAATCCGTTTTATTTTTCAAAGGATAAATTCAATGTCAAAATTAAGTGTTAAAAAGCCATTTACTATACTTGTATGTGTAATTGCAGTTATTGTACTTGGTTTCGTAAGTCTGTTCAAACTGCAGCTTGATCTGCTGCCAAATATCTCGCTCCCATATCTTCTTGTTATAACCACATATCCCGGAGCAAGTTCAGAAAAAGTAGAAGAAGAAGTTGTTAAACCGATGGAAGGTGCCCTGGGTACTATTAATGGTGTCAAAAATGTATACGGCGTATGTAATGAAAATTACGGAATGATTCAGCTTGAATTCCAGGATGATACTAATCTTGATAGTGCAATGGTAAAGGTGTCAAGTGCACTTAATACTTTGCAGGCGGTACTTCCGGAGGAATGCGGTAATCCGTCTATAATGGAGCTTGGTACAGATATGATGGCAAGTATGTATCTGGCTGTAAGTATGGAGGGCATGTCTATTGAGGAGACCTCTAAGTTTGTAGAGGACAATATTACACCGACCTTTGCCAGACTTGATGGTGTGGCTTCTGTATCTGAGATGGGACTTGTAGAAAAAAGTGTACAGATTGAATTGAATCAGAACAAGATTAATGTTGTGAATGATAAGGTTTTGGCGTCGCTTGATGGAACCTTTGCGGATGCAGTTGAACAGTTAGACAATGCTAAGAAACAGCTGGAGGATTCAGCTGATACAATTGCAGAAAACAAACAGAAGCTTCTTGATTCGCAGCAGGATTTATTGGATGGTGCACAGGATCTTATAGATGGTCAGAAGGAGCTTGATGATAATAAATATAAGCTTGCAACAAGCGAGGCTGAGCTGGATGAGAATATCGAGAAGATGGAAGAGGGCCAGAAACAGCTGAAAGAAGCCAAAGAAGAGAGCTTTAGACTCTTGGTGGCGTCCAGCCGCCAAATGGAACAGTCACTAACTGAATATAATAAAAAGTTAAGTGATGCAAGAGCACAACTTAAAATTCTTGAGGATAATCTTAATAAAGCTAAAGCAGAATATGAAGCTAATCCGGATGATCCGGAAAAGCAGACGAATTATTTTACAGCTCTGGCTATATATGAGGAAGCAGCCCAAGGAATTAATCGGCTTCAGTCAGGTATTAGTCAGCTTGAAGAAGCTTATAAGGAAATTGAAAAGCAAAAGTTGGATGCAGCAGCCACGCTTGGTAGCACCGATGCGCAACTTGCAATTGGAAAGGCGCAGCTTGAATCCGGAAAGGCACAGCTGGATGCCAGCAGAAAGCAGCTCGACACCGCGCAGGAGCAGCTTGACGATGGATGGGATTCTCTTAAGGATGCTCAAAAGCAGATTGATGACGGCTGGGATTCGCTTAAGGATGGCGAAAAGCAGCTTGCCGACGGCTGGGATGATTATTATGATGCAGTAAAGAATTATGAAAAGCAGCGTATAGAGGCTACCAAGAAGGCCAATATTAATGACCTTGTTAAGCTTGAAACTCTTGCAGGAATCATTTATGCGCAGAATTTTGAGATGCCTGCGGGATATGTTGATGACAAAGACGACAATTCGTGGCTTATTAAGGTTGGTCAGAATATAGATTCTATAGATGAACTTAATAATACAGTACTTTGTAATATTCATAATGTTGGCGACATAAAGCTTTCAGATGTAGCGGATGTAACAATAATAGACAATTCACTGGATAGTTATGTTCGTCTTGGGGCTGAACCCGGTGTTATTCTTTCTATATTCAAGAGTAGTATTGCTGGTACGAATGATGTAAGTAAGGTTGTAGAAAAAAATATGGCTGAACTTAAGGAGAAGTACCCAGGCATCAATATTATGGTTATGATGGATCAGGGTGACTATATTAACATGATTGTTAAGAGCGTTCTTCAGTCGATGGCTATCGGTGCCTTACTTGCTATAATTATCCTTGCTATTTTCCTAAAGGATGTAAAGCCGACTCTTGTTGTTGCAATCAGTATTCCGCTTAGTGTGTTGCTTGCGCTTGTGGCCATGTACTTCAGCAATATATCACTTAATATGCTTTCTCTTTCCGGATTGGCACTTGGTATAGGTATGTTAGTTGATAACTCGATTGTAGTTATAGAGAATATCTATCGATTGCGAGGAAGGGGAGTCGAAGCACCAAGAGCTGCAGTACAGGGAACAAAACAGGTTGCAGGAGCTATTATATCTTCAACACTTACAACTGCCTGTGTATTCCTTCCAATGATATATACAACAGGACTTGTAAAGGAACTTATGATGCCCATGTGCCTGACGATTGTATATTGTCTTTTGGCGTCACTTATTATCGCCATGACGGTTGCTCCGGCAGCAGCATCTACAGTGCTTAGGAAAGCAACTACAAAAGAGCATCCGCTTTTTGACAAGATTCAGGATTTGTATGGTGTGGCTCTCAAATTCTGCCTTCGAGTAAAGGTGGTACCAATTCTTGCTGCATTGGGACTTTTGGTGTTCTCCGGGTTACTAGTTGTAAAGATGGGAATCGTTATGATTCCGGATATGACAATGACACAGATTGAAGCCTCGATTACATATCCGGAGGAGTACGATAGAGAGAAATGCTATGAACTTACTGATAAAGCAATTGACAGGCTGCTTACGGTAGAGGGAATCAGTTCGATGGGAATGATGGCCGGAGGTGATACAACACTTATTGCAGGAAATGTCACGGGTGGTTCTGTCAATTTCAGAAGCATGTCTCTTATGGCATTAACAGAAAACGAGGATGCAGGTGCTGAGGAAATCAAGAAGATAATGTCTGATATGGAGGCGGCAGTTGCGGATTTAAATATTGATTTTGTGGTATCTACAGCATCAGGTGAGATGGATTCACTTATGGGAGGTTCCGGACTTAGCATTAATATCTATGGACAGGATCTTGATGAGTTGTTGCGAATTAGCAATGATGTAATGGATATTGTTGCTACTATTGATGGATATACAGACATCTCCAATGGTACAGAAGAGGCAGACCAGGTAATTCAGCTTACCATAGATAAGAATAAGGCTATGAGTATGGGGTTATCAGTTGCACAGATATATCAGGAAATTGCAGACAAGATTGATAACGATGCAGATTCTGTAACACTTAATATTGATAATATGGACATGAAGGTCATTATATTAGACAATAATAATCCAATAAGAGAAGAAAATGTTCTTGATTATACCTTTACAATAAGCGAGTATGATGAGGATGATGATCAGGTTACAGCTGAACATAAGCTTTCTGAGTTTGCTACTGTAGAAATAAGAGATGGTGTTTCAACTGTCAACAGAAAGAACCAGTCCAGATATATGACTGTATCGGCAGGTGTTAAGGAAGGGGCCAATGTTACACTGTTAACCAGAGAACTTGAACCACTTCTTGAAGCTTACGATATGCCATCCGGCTACAGGTATGAGCTTGGTGGTGAGTATGATACTGTAATAGAAATGGTTAAGCAGATGCTTTTGGTTATCCTTCTTGGTCTGTTATTTATTTACCTTGTTATGGTTGCACAGTTCCAAAGTTTGCTTAGTCCGTTTATCGTATTATTCACAATTCCGCTTGCCTTTACAGGAGGCTTCCTCATCCTATGGATGACAGGTGAGAATCTGTCTGCGCTTAGTATGATGGGCTTTGTGGTTCTTATGGGTACGGTTGTTAATAATGGTATTGTTTTCGTAGATTATACTAACCAGCTTCGAATGGGTGGAATGAAACGCTGGGATGCACTTATTGCGACTGGTAAAACGAGAATGAGACCGATTCTTATGACGGCACTTACAACAATCCTTGCTGAGTCGAATCTAATCTTTGGCGACGACATGGGTACACAGCTTGGTCGTGGTATGGCACTTGTTATTGCAGGTGGTCTTGCATATGCGACACTTATGACACTCTTTATTATTCCGGTAATGTATGACATACTCTTCAAGAAGCAGCCACTCGATGTTGATCTTGGAAGCGAGAATCTGGATGATGTACTTGATGATGCTGAAGAATATATGATGCAGCTTGGACTTGAGAGAGTAAGTGTAGAAGATAATAAGAAGGCTAAGAATAATAAGAGAAAAAAGAAACAGGTTGTTAAGCCGTCCGGAAAACCAAGAAAGGTTTCAAAGGATGACAAGTTAGCCGAGACAACTGATGGTAAGACCGAAAATGCCAGTGAGGAAAAAGATGATTGATACAACTATTGCGTTTAATGGTTAAGACGGATGAACTTGTTGGTGATAGTGGTTAAATACCTTACAAAAATATATATGAGGGAATGCGATGTATTCTACAGCTAACAAAAAGATGCTAAATATGATTATTCTAGACATATTGAAGGAATATTCAGACGAAGCACACAAACTCACACAACAGGAAATAATCCGAAAATTAAACGCACTCTATGATATGAAGTGCGATCGTAGATCTGTGAAGAACAACATAGAATATTTGCAGGAACTGGGATATGACATATCAACGGAGGGTGGCTATTATCTGGAGTCAAGAGAATTCGACGACGCGGAGCTTAGAATGCTTATAGACAGTGTTTTATTTTCAAAGAGCTTAACCCGGAAACAGTCAAAGGCTCTTGTAGATAAGCTTTGTGCTATGGGAAATAAATATTTTTCTGCAAAGGTATCACATATTTATAATCTGCCGGAGCTTCATCATGAAGATAATAAGCAGCTTATGTATGCAATTGATGCTGTTAACGATGCTATATCAGAAAAGAAGAAGATAAGTTTTACGTATAATTCGTATGGAACAGACCTGAAGCTACACCCTAAAAGGGAAGAACCATACATTGTTAATCCTTATCAGATTGTTGCCAGTAATGGTTTCTATTATTTGATTGGAAATTATGATGCATATGATAATGTATCGCACTATAGGCTTGATAAAATGACCGAAGTTAGGATTCTTGAGGAAAAGGTTAAGCCTAAAAGTAAGGTAAAAGATTTTGCTAATGGATACAGTCTTCCTAAACATATGGCAGAGCATATTTATATGTTTGGAGGCGAAAGTGTCAGAGTGAAATTCCTTATAGATGAGGATATGATTAATACGCTTGTAGACTGGTTTGGAAAAGATTTTAGAATATGCTCAGTTAAAGATGGAAAGGTTACAGTTTCCGTTAATTGCAATGAGAATGCAATGTTCTACTGGGCGTTGCAGTATGGACCGTATGTGGAGGTGTTGGAGCCGGAATCACTACAGAACAGATTAAAAGAAGAAATAGGTCTAATATATAAAAAATATATGGGATAATAAAGTATCATGATAATAAATTGTGCAGATGAATATCAAAAAGCAAAGGCTTTATTTATGTCTGAATATGAAAATAGAGTTCGGAGATGGTTAAGAGAACGTAATTCGGATGAAACAGTTGTGAAAAGGATTCCTTTTTTTGAGGATGGGATTGTTTGTCCTTCAAAGTGGTTTGAAGAAAATTGTGGTTTTCGTCCATTATTTATTTTAAAGGAAGCAAGTATAGGAAAGGATAATATATTTGAACTGAATGATTATTATGAAGAGTGGAATGGACAGACTAGATTTGATCATGTTGGAGATAAATTTGGAGATATAAAAATAGGTGTGAACAAATTCAAGGGGAATAATCCTTGGCTAAGAATCGTTAAGTTGTCATACGGACTAAAGGACGCTTATGAAAAGCGAGAATTTTGTAGATATGAAGATATAGTGGATATTTCGTTTATTAAGGGTGAAAAAAATCCAAATAATATTAGTGGCGAAAGTATATATGAATATGCGACAGCAAATGATAAATATATTTCTATGGTGAATCAAATAGCAGTTATAAATATTAAGAAAGTAGGCGGAGGAACAACAACTGACAGCGAATTATCAGAAGAAACTATAGGTTATTTCGAGCATATTGAAAGTCCTTTAGGAGAATTTTTATATAAGCAGATAGTTGAACTTATAAATCCGAGTGTAATTGTTTTTTGTAGTCCCGACATTTCATATCTTATGAAAAAAGCATATGGAAGGTCATTAACGGAAAAATTTATTTGCTTGGATGGATATCATCCAACAATGACATCAAATGAAAAATTCTACGAGAAACCTGTAAAACAATATTTGAGCATACTTAATAATCAATAAAAATTACTTATTTTTAATTTTTAGCTAGCTAGAAAGTGAAGGTATATATAACATGGATGTAATTTTCAGAATTAAAACAAAAGAAGGACAGTTATTTGAATCATATCAGTATTCATCAAAATATGAGGATGAAAAAAACTCTCTTGTAGAGAATGAATTATCAATAAAAGGAACGGAATTAGAAAGAAAGATAAAAGAAGAGGCGATTAAATCTTTTAGAGAAAATGATAAAATATTAGATTTTGCTCAGAATGATTCTGATTTTGGAATGATAATTCCGGAATATCTTAATCCATGTAATTATGAAGAGGGTGAAGAGAATCCGGAATATATTGAGGCGATTTCAGAGAATGAGGATTTTTTGATTGAAGTAAATAAGAAAAATTCGGAATATAGAAGGAACCTTATAATAGAGGAGTGTTATGTGGAGGACGAGGGAGAATATCTTTCGATTTTTAAAAAATACTTAGGAAAGAAAATTGATGTTTCAAAATTGACATTTAGCGATTTGAAACCCAGAAGTAAATATCATAATTTAGCTATACAAATAGGTTATTTAAAAGAATATCAGTGGAAGTTTAGTTATAAATTCAACCTTGATGCAAATATAAAAATTGAAGTCTGGGCGACTTTGTGCATAGATAGTAATGACTGCATTGTTGATATTAAGTATATTAGCGCGGTTGCAAATTATGAGAGAGGGGTGCTGGGATATGGTGGTACTTCAGCTTTCATGGATTATAAGAAAACAGCGGAAGAATTAGATAAGCTAATAATTGGCTGAGAATACAAACTTGAAGATTTGATTATCCAAAGGCGAGAAAAAGATAAGTAATTATAGGTGAGTTTATTGTTTTACAGAGGCATTCAACCAGAAACAGTTGGGTGCCTTTTTGCATGAAAAAGAGGGAAACTAAACTTTTAGTACGTATTATATATACACTGGGGATTAAAAAAGAGATAGATAATGGATTTGCGTGATATGGTGATTCTGTGTCCGACATCTACAATCATCGAATAATTCAGTAAAATCAAGGGTTTTCGGACTTTAGATTTGAGATTTGCAACAAATTTGCAACAAAACTGCGACTGAGTGGTGTCTAAATTTGCATGATAATGCAGAAATGGCATCGGACAGATCAATTTCATAAAGTTGTATTCAGAGGCGCTTTCCTAGCAATAGGAGAGCGTCTTTTTTGCGTATTAGGCTTTAGCCTGTTGAACGCGTTGTATATGAGTTTCTCAAGGAGAAACGAATACGCGTGAGACAAAAACCCACCCGCTATGCGGGTGGAGTCAA
>JAGHUN010000123.1 GCA_018064805.1 Candidatus Colinaster scatohippi | reverse complement strand
AATTGTGTAAAAAGGGAAATGGAAAGGGACCATTTCAAAGGGAGGATTAAATGGTTAAAGAAAAAAAGAAGAAGAAAAGCTTTTGGAAAGTTATTCTGATTATTGTGGCTATACTTTTTGTAATACTGATTATTTCAGCATTACTTGATGATGAAGAGTATAGTGAAGAGAATGCAGGTGCTGAGTACACAGAGAATGGATATACTGATAACGGCTCAGGGGACAATGGTAATTCACAGTCTGTAGGTGGAGTTGAGTATGTGGTTCAGGATCCGGTTGGAGTATATAGAAAGTTTAATGCTAAGGTTGCGGATGCAAGTTCTGAAGAGATTAATGAGCTTGCAAGCGGACGTCATTTTATAAACCAGGCATTTGATTTTACTGAGTACGCTACAACAATTAATGATAGTCATAGTGGTAATTGGGGTATATATATTTATATCTGCGGAAGTGACCTTGAAAGTGGTGGCGGAGCAGCAACAGAGGATATCAATGAGATTCTTAATGCGAGCCTTCCTGATGATAGCAATGTGGTTATCCAGGCAGGTGGCGCTAATTCATGGAATATGAACGTTGATCCTAATTATCTTCAAAGATTTGTATATGATGGAAGTAGTTTTGATCTTGTTGATTCCGGTAACTTGGTTAATATGGGTGAGCAGAAAACTGTTGAAGACTTTCTTCAGTTCTGTAGGAGTAATTATCCTGCAGATAATGAAGTTGTTATTTTCTGGGATCATGGTGGAGCAAGTGTTTCAGGTGCATGCTATGATGAAATATTTGATGGTGACCATCTTACATTAAATGAGATTGATGCTGCATTTTCCAGTGTATATGGCAAAGACAGAATAGAAATGGTAGGTTTTGACTGTTGTCTTATGGCAACACTTGATACAGCAGAGCTTTTAAGAAATCATGCAGAAATGTTGGTGGCTTCAGAGGAGCTTGAACCGGGAAATGGATGGTATTATACAGACTGGCTTAATGATTTAGCGTCAGATCCAAGTATGTCTAATGCTAAGCTCGGAAAGGCTATATGTGATTCCTTCCTTGGTGGTTGTCAAATGTATGGTACAGATGATGAGGCGACACTTTCTGCAATTGACCTTACACAGGTTAACCTTGTGACCGGAGCAATGAATGCCATCGGTGCAGAACTTTTAGGTAAGGCAACAAGTGGAGATACTGATGTATTTGCAACATACGGACGTGCTGCTCAGAAGTCAGAAAACTATGGTGGAAACAATGAGTCATCAGGTTACTTTGATATGGTAGATCTTGGAGATTTGATGGATCAGTGTGGAGGAGCACTTGATAGTGAATCCTTTGCAAGATATGCATTAAAGAGAGCTGTTGTATATAATGTTCATGGTAGTTATCGATCAGAGTCAACCGGTATTTCTGTATTCTATCCATATGATAAGGCTGAGGATAACATGCAGAAAATTGAAGCGGTTACAGCCTCTGACATTTACACAAGCGCTATGCGTTATGCTATTACCGGTCAGTTATCACAGGAAACGGTTGACCTTATAGGTATGTATAACGAGAAGATTCAGGATTTTAGTGCTATTGCAGCTGCATCAACTACGGAGGGTGACAACAACGCATCTGATGACTATTTGAATGATGACTCTTCGAATGATGATGCGCAGGAGTATGATGATTCAGAATATGATTATTATTATGAAGATGACAGTTACTATGATGAGTATCGTCAAATAGCAACGAAGTCTTTTAAGCCGGCTCAGGTTTCAGCTGATAAATTAGGTGACATTGCTGATACACTTACTTTTAAAAATGATGGTAAGGACCTTGAGATAAGTGTCGATGATGAAGGATATATTACAACTGATATTGGCAAGAATATTGATGCAGTTGAATCAGTAATCTGTGATTTCCTTATGTATGATGAGGCTAATGACACTTATATCGCGCTTGGATTTGACAATGATGTTGAAGTCGATTGGGATAATGGTGTAATCAGAGATAATTTCCGTGGTGTGTGGGCAAGTCTTGGTGGTCATAGGATGTATCTTGATATTGTTTATGAAGGTGATGATTATAATCTTTATTCTGTTCCTGTTAAGGTTAATGGAAAAGATATGGATATGTCTATTTCCTATGAATACAAAACAGAATCTTATAAGGTGCTTGGACTGCAGGACTCAGTAGATACTAGTGCGTCTAATGTAAGTGCAAACAGGGTAACAGCAAAGCTCAAATCAGGCGATAAAATCACATTTATCGGATATATTTTCGATTATGAAGCTGATGACTGGAATGAAACAGAATTAGATACATTTGTTTACAGTGACGATATGGAGATTACTGAAGAAGATCTTGGTGATGGACAGTTTGCGATTATGTTTATAACAACTGATGTTGCCGGTAACGAAGTATTTTCGCAGTATGGATATATCGATTACTATGGTGGAGAAATCCAGGCTTATACAGAAGATGAAATGGATGAAACAGAAGAATAAACAGTAGCAGGTAAGATTTAATGAGAGGCTTATATTACGATGGAAAAACAGCAGTATACCGTGAGGATATAGAGATTCCTAAAAGAGGCGAAGACAGAAGTCTGATTAGAATCCTGCTTTCTGCTGTATGTAGTACGGACAAAGAGATTCTTAAGGGCTACAGACCTGATTTCAAGGGTATTATGGGACATGAATTTGTTGGTGTGGTTGAGGAGTCAGATAATGAGAGTCTGATAGGTAAAAGAGTGGTAGGTGAGATTAATGAAGTTTGCCATGAATGCCTGTACTGTAAGAGTGGAAGACCTCATCATTGTGCCAATAGATCGACTCCCGGTTTATCAAAGGATGGTTGTTTTGCTGAATATATGACTCTTAAAACAGAGAATCTTCATATTGTTCCGGATGAACTGCCTACAGAGGTGGCTGTATTTGTCGAGCCACTGGCAGCAGCATTTGAGATTTTGGAACAGGTTGATATTAAACCGGGTACTCCGGTTGGCGTGCTGGGGGATGGGCGATTAGCACTCTGTATTGCTAATGTTATGCATTACGCAGGTGCAGATGTTACAGTAGTTGGTAAGCATCCTGAGAAACTTAAGCTTTTTGAAAAGATTGCAAAAACTACAACCGAGCATATGCATGAAGGCTATGAGGTGGTTGTAGAGGCAACGGGAAGTCCTGACGGAATAGGAATTGCAATAGACCTTGTCAGGAAGATGGGTACGATTGTACTTAAAAGTACTTATGCGGATAAAGCAAATATCAACTTAAGCTTAATTCCTGTTAATGAGATAACGGTTGTGGGCAGCAGATGTGGCCCATTTGAGCCGGCAATTAAGGCTCTGACCGAAGGAGCAATAGTATTGCCTAATATAGAGAAGTACGATGTAAAAGACTGGGAAAATGCATTTGTTTCACCGGCATTTAAAGCCGGTTTTGAGTTTTAGAAGGATAATAAATAATGGAAAGGCCCTTTAATGTTAAACATTGAAGGGCCTTTTTTAAATATTAGGTATTACATTTCTGATACAAAAGGACTATAATATGTAGCGGTAATTGGTTTACATAGTGTAGGAACAATAAACTATATAAAGTAATTACATGGAGAGAATATACTCGTTGGTAGGCAGAACAAATGTATACTTATACTAATTTTATAAGAATAAAGAAAATTATTAGAAGAATAGAAGCTATAGTGTTAGCCATTCTGATTATTGCTACTTCATTTTCTTATCCTGTGACAGCTGCAGAAACTATTACCGAGCAGGAAGGGACTATTGAACAAGAAAGTGAATCAGAGAGGGAAAGTCTGGAACCTACGGAAAGTACTGAGGTAGAGAATAGCGAATCAGAAGAAAGCTCTGAAGATGAAAGTGTGACAGAGGAAGAAACTGCTACTGAGCAGGAAGAATCCGATACTGAGGAAGATACCACATTAGAGGCTCATAGTATCGAATATTCTATACAGACTGAAGTAGCCGGCTACAAGATTAAATTAGAAGCATATGATGGAGTATTTCCGGAAGGGGAAGATTTATCTCTGTCAGCAACACAGATAGAAGATCAGGAGATACTTGATGAGATTGATTCTCAGATAAGTAATGTATGCGAAGGGGAATTCAAGCAGATATCCTTTGATATTAAAGTTCTTAATACTGCAGGTGAAGAATTACAGCCTGACAGGTCTAAATATATCGATAACGAAGATATAACACCAATTCAATTATCTATAGAGTTTGCAAATGATGAAATAGAAGGGGAAGTAGAAGTATTTCACTTTGCAGACGACTTATCATCAATGGAATGCCTGGTGAGTACAGTTAGTGGAGATGAAGTAACTGTTGAACCGGAGCATTTTTCTGTGTTCACAATTATCGAATCAAATGATGGCTCATATTATAGCGGTCTCACACCACCAACAGGTTACAGAACATATATTGAGTGGATGCCAAATTCTACGGCAGGTCTCAGACGACTTCAGAAGATATATGTATATGCCAATGAAGGGGAAAAAATATCTTTTGGTTCCAGTTCTTTTATAAATCTATCAAAAGGCGAAGTTGAAAAAAGCTTAGCGGATTCATTTGGTTATGGTGTTGGAAGCGCATATTCTAATGCAAGTATTGCTGTTACCTTACCATATAGCCCGTCTGCAATGCAGGAGGGACCGGGTAAAGATATTTATCGAATCTATGGCAGCTCTACCGATCCTACAGCAGTTATTAGTCAGATAGAAAATTCTAAATCGTATGGCGATAAAAATATTTATTTGTTTAAAAAGGAAGAAATTACAAATGTAAATACTTCAACAAATGTTTCAGCACAGGGTACAATTTACAACTGGCAGCAGGAAGCACTGGGGGCAAAGAATGCCGAAAATCCGGGTGGATATACACCAATATCCTTTACCGCACCTGTGACTGGCATATATACATTTAGATTCTTTGGAACACAGTATACTAAGGTCGTTGCAGCGACCAAAGTCAAAAAAACAGACCAGTTTCTTCAGAAGACAAACAATTATGTCGGAGCATGGGATATAACTGTCACAGCAAGCGAAGCACCAACGAAACCAATTACCGGACGAACATATACTGATGCACTTATCTGGACAATTGGCGATAACATAAGTGGTAATGAAGTTATATTAAATGAGTCTGTTTATGCGCTTACGAGTGATGGATTTGAATATGAGATTGATTTTAACGGTCTGGATCCGTTTGGGTTTGTTTTCTTTACAAATAAAAGAGGTCTATTAGTAAGTAGTGATGATCACGAAGACGGACATTACAGGTCACTTGCCAGATCTGTAAAAAGTAAGAGAAATCAGTTGGACGACCTGATTGAGATGGGTGTACATCTTAATTCTATACCTACAACTGATAAGGATGAGTCTTATTTTATAACTTTTGAAAATGCAGATGCTGAATTGTTGCAGCACTATACCGGCAATGCTGCTTTGGCAGACGATGAAAGTATTGGAACAAATACTAATGCATATAAAGACTTCAATTTCAAGGGACTTAACAGCATTGAAGATGGAAAAGGAACAGAGGGATACGGAGGTTATTTTTCTTTTAATTACGACAAGTCTTTAGAATCGACCGATAAGATATTACCATCGACCTATGAGATTATTATTGATTTTACAGGTAATGAGACGCTTGAAAAAGAGTATGGATATGCTAAGGGTACACATAATGAAGTCATTTTGTCAAATACGCTTGTTAATGGCGAGAACAAAATCTTCTGGAATGGAAAAGATGAGCATGGGAATGTGGTAATCGGTGATGATTCGGGCATTAACTATAGTATTGTAAGTTTCAATGTTAAAGCCGGTGAAGTGCATTTCCCTCTCCTGGATGTTGAGAATAATCGATATGGAATAAAAGTTGCAATGCAGAATAATATATCCGGAATAGATAAGTCAAAGATATATTATGATAATTCAGATTCTGATGAATATGGAAAAAATATAGGTGATAGGGAAGAAAAGCTCACCGGTGCGTCTTCAGATACCGGTGCAATGGAGTTTAGTAATAATGCCGGTGATTATTGTGTTATTGATATCTGGGCAGATTACAATGTAGCTACTCCGATTAAAAATTATGCATTTATACTTTATGGAATCGATAATGAAAAGGCCTTTTTCAAAGCAAAAACAACATGGCAGTATTTTTATACCACAATGGACGGAAAGAGGCACTTTGATGCGTCTGAGCCATTACCGAAAACATCCGAAGTGGTGTTACAGTATCGCATTGTAGACAAAAATACAGTTGGTATTGGTGGAATAAATAAAGAAAGCTCTGATTGGCAAGTAAATGACACAGGTGAAGGAAAAGACTGGCAGGTATATTCCGGAGCCGTTACAGTTAGTCTGCAAAAAAATGATTCGGAAGCAAATGAACAAACAATTAATTTGAATCCATCATCGATGGTAAGTTTTGATAATGAATCCGGAGCAGGTACCTACAAGAGTGTGACAATTCAATCGTATAGAATGGATGATAATGAAGATTCGTTAACAAAAGGAGTTTATAAAAAGGAATCTTCAGAAGGATTATGTGTATTTACGGGACTTCCACTTCATCCAATCAATTCAGGTACTCCGGATGTGTCAAAGGTATATCAGTATAGAGTTGTAGATGTAAGTAATACATCTTCGGATTTTGCATATACTACTGATGAATTATTTGATGGTAATACTGCGATAGATATTCAAGTAGAGACCGGGATCGGCCATGTGACAAAAGATATCTATCTGGAAGAAATACTTGATTACAGGTTCAAGGGTGCAACGGAGTTCAACCTCGAATTTGATCAGCTTTGGAATGATTCTGATATGACTTCTCAGTGGTTGGGTAAGCATAGGCCTAAAGCAGTCAGAGTTGCGGTATTGTATGGAATACCACTCTATGAGGATTCAGATACAAGCTCTGAGTATGATATTACTACTGAAAAAGGTTATTACGGGGAAGATGTTGATATCGTATGGAGAAAGATTCAGCGTATTGATTACTTGACATTATATGAGAACGGAGCAATTTGCACCGATAGTAATGGGGCTGTTCGAAAACTTTCTTTGGTAACTACTGAAGATGGAAGTTATGCTGCATATTTCCCTGTCTGGAAGTATATGGCGAATGGTGATCCTTACTTCTATAGGATTCGACCGGTTGCCTACTCGATGGATGGTGAGACATTTACTAACATAGAGTATAAGGATTCAAACAAAATAGTACCAAAGCTGTCATTGCCGGAATTCTATAGTGAAGAAGATGATGAAGATGATACTACTAATAAAAAGTATCATGTTGTTTTTTATGATGATGATGTAGAAGAAGAAGCCGGAAAGCCTGTTTTGTATCCAAGAGCGGTAAAATTCACTGATATACCGGAGATTGGTGAAATCGAAGTGACAAAAACGGATATTTCCAATAAGCCTATATTAGGTAAGACTGCTTCATATGAGATAACTAATAAAGCCGGTAAGAATCTGGTGTTTACCTTAGATAGTGAAGGAAAATATACGTATGAAGGATTAGATGGTGAAGAAGGCTTACCGCTAGGTGTGACTAAGGTAATTAATACAAGCACCCTGGACAGTATCGTTCATGCAGGTGGATTGCCTTTGGATGAATATAGAATCCGCGAAGTAGATGCACCGGAGGGATATAAACTTAGTTCAAGGGCGATTGAAGTTGCAACGTCAGATTTCTTGTATGATTCATCAAAGCTTGGTGGTTCTAAGTTTTATTTATGTAAAAAGAGCCAAAAAGATAAAAAATTATCAGGCCCGGACTCTGAACCGTCTCTGGCGATAGATCCAACAACATCATCAGGGGATATAGATGGGAATGGTACTAATGCAGAGGCCTTTAAGGCTAATGCAGACAGATTAAGTGAGAGTAAGGATACAACTGGTAAAAAACTTCCTAAAACAGGTGGATTGACGGGATCCTTAGTCGCAATGATTCTAGGCTTTTTCATGATTGGCTATGGTATATATTTGACCAAGCCTACTAAGAAAAAAAGGAATAATAGGAACTAACTATTGTGAATAAAAGAAAGCAAAGGAATAGAAGAACTGCCGGCAAAATATTAATTATAGCCGGCAGTTTCATAATTATATTTGTAATTACGATTAATTTAATTGATTTGATAAAAAGTACAATTGCTATCGATGAGTTCAAAAAACGTCCAACTCAGGTTGTCATTGAAAGAATCGATGAAAATGGCACTGTGGCCTCACAGGGAGACTTAGAAGTAGTATCCGGGACCTTGGATTCTGCTAGTGTGCAGGACGAGGACGCCGATGACAAAGCAGCTATGTGCCTTTTAAGAATCTCTAAAATCAAGCTTGAAGAAGCAGTAAAGGAAGGCTCTACGAGAGGAGTATTATCCAGTGCTTTGGGGCATATGGAAAATACTGCATTGCCCGGAGAAGACGGTAACTGCTGTATTGCCGGACATAGGAATTATGTATTTGGCAAATATTTCAACAGACTTGGCGAGGTTACGCCAGGGGATGTTATAGAGCTTGAAACCAAAGATAATATATACGAATATGAGGTGGTCTCAATAGAGGTTGTTGAACCTGAAGATGTAAGTGTTTTGGATTATGCAGAGGGAAAGAATTTAACACTTATAACATGTACTCCTTTTATGGTTGGAACGCACAGGCTGATAGTTCATGCTGTAATGAAGTAAAACTTACAATATAGTTTGTGAAAAGAGAGATTAATCAAATGAACATAATATATAAAAAGCTTACGGAAGATTTATTAGATATTTTCATTAATATGAGGATAAATCAGCTCCGTGAAGAAGGAGCAACAGAAGATATTGATCTGGTACCAGCGTTGAAAGATTATTACAAAAGACATATGAAAGATGGAACATTTGTCTCCTGGCTTGCAATGGATGGAGAAAAGATAATAGGTACAAGTGGAATGTCTTTTGTTGAAAAGCCACCGTATTTTGGATGCCCTAGCGGTAAGATAGGACTGCTATCGAGTATGTATACCAATCCTAAATATAGGAGAATGGGAATCGCTAGTGAATTGCTTGACAGAGTTGTGGGTGAAGCAAGAGCGTATGGTTGTGGTACGATTCAGATTACAGCATCAGATATGGGAGTTAAACTTTATACAGAATATGGATTTGTGCATAATAATAATTTTATGCAGTATAAGCTGTAGGGAATTTTGGATGATAAATAATCATTTACCAGTTAATGTTAAAAAGGAATCAATAAAAATAGAAAATGGGAATATGACATAGATTATTAAGGAGCCTCCGGTAATTGCAG
>JAGHUN010000032.1 GCA_018064805.1 Candidatus Colinaster scatohippi | reverse complement strand
TAACGAAGGAGTACTACATTCCATTCAGGATCAGCCTTCTGCATATCGCTCATAATCTGCTCAAGCATCGACTTTGTCCAGCCATATGGATTAGTACATGTCCCCTTTGGACACTCCTCTGTAATTGGTATAAATGCCGGATCACCATATACTGTCGCGCTTGATGAAAAGATAATATTTTTACATCCATGTTTTCTCATTACATCAAGCAGTATAAGTGTACCTGCAATATTATTATCATAGTACTCAAGTGGCTTCTGAACAGACTCACCAACCGCCTTAAGTCCTGCAAAGTGAATACAGCTGTCTATCTGCTCCTTGTCAAATATTTCATCAAGTGCCTTACGGTCTCTAATATCTGCTTCGTAAAAAGGAACCTTCTTACCTGTAATTGCTTCTATTCTATCAAGTACCTTTTTGTTAGCATTACAGAGATTATCAAGAACAACTACATCGTATCCTGCATTCTGAAGCTCGACAACCGTATGACTTCCAATAAATCCAACACCACCTGTAACTAAAATTGCCATAAATCCTCCTGTCGCCCGATAGCGAATAAATTATACTACCATAGCTTTTCAGGATACGCGCCTGCATCCTTCAAAGCCTTAATACTGGCCACTACGTACGGCTTATCTTCCTGATATGTAACACCAAACCACTGCTCTGATGAAGTAAGCATCTTAACAGTTGCCTTATCATTCTTAATAAGCACATCTACCTCTGTAGGGATAAGACATTCTGCCTTTGCAGGATTGACAGCCACCTTATTTGCAAAGAAATCGGTAAGTGCTATACCAAATCCGTCAAATACACTTTTCTTGAAGCCCCACATATTCATCGACACCGGTGTCAGTACATCGATAGGCTTAAATGTAACTCCTTCATCCTCAGAAAAAGCTGCGCCATCTTCTGTCTTAACAAGCATCTTCTGTTCAACAATATCTTTAAGATATCCCTCGGCATCCGACTTACACACGCCTCTTGTAACACTTCCCTTTTCAGTAAGTGTCTTACCAAGCTCATAAGCTACCATTGCATATGCCTTCTCGTCATCTGCTGTGGAGGTAAGGAAATCATACATTACGCGGTATCCATCCTTACCATAGTAATCATCGGAGTTAATAACCATAAACGGACCATCAATCACATCCTTACAACACATAAGTGCATGTGTAGTTCCCCATGGCTTAACTCTTCCTTCCGGAACAGAAAAATCTTCAGGTACATTATCAAGTTCCTGATAGACATACTCAACCTCCATATGCTTAGAGATTGGATCACCTACCATCTTCTTGAAATCTTCCTCTATCTCATGCTTAATAATAAAAACAACCTTTTCAAAGCCTGCTTTCCACGCATCATATATAGAAAAATCTATTATCTTATGTCCCTGTTCATCGATGGGGTCTATCTGTTTAAGTCCACCGTATCTGCTTCCCATTCCTGCCGCCAATATTACTAATGCCGGTTTGCTCATATATACTCCTCCTGTATAAAGCCATCGTAATAGCATAAGTATACCCTTATTATATGGCCTTTGTCTACTTAGTAATTGTTTCACGTAGGAAGGACTATTACTTTGCGCAATCGGTTACGCAGTCGCCTTCCACAATATATCACATTTTTTCGATTGTGTATAGTCTCGAAGAAAAATCAGGCATAACTCGTGTGCCATCCCCCAATCCGCTTCCGACAAAACGTGAATTTAACTTAACACCCGCATACATTAATGCTGCTCCGGTAACAACATATTCCTCCCGTTCTCCATCCAGAGCATAGGCCTTGCTTATCATGGCCTGAAGTACACCTTCTTCCTTAATCCTAACAGGAGAAATCTGATTAATAAGATTACCAAAGTTCTTAATCGACACCTGTGTCTCCCTGACTGACACCTTATACAACGCATCCTCTATAAGATTATCCGCATACAGAATATCATAAGACTGATTAGGCTCTGACATCCGCTTATACAATAAGCAAATTGCTTTTTCCTTATCAGCAGACGCTATTTGCCATATTTCCGTATTATGTTTTTTCTTAACCCTTCTGAAGCTACCAAATTGAAGCAGGCTTCTATGCTGCTTATAATACTCAATCTGCTTTTTAATATTCTTACGCTCTACTCCTGTAAGCACCGTAAGATCAAGCTCATATCCAAGCACACCCATAGCAGCCACATCAAAGCGTGTTGCAAGACTTGTATTTCTTAGGGTCTGATGATTTGGTGCCGCACTCACATGGGCTCCCATAGTCGACTGTGGATATCCATACGAGGTTCCTTCCTGTATCATCATACGCTCATTTGGATCGGTATCATCAGAGGTCCATATCTGTGGCATATAACTAAGTATACCAAGGTCAAAACGATTACCACCTGCTGAACAACCCTCAAATAACACCTCAGGGAAACTATCCGTAATTCGCTTAATAACATCATACAAGCCCAGAACATATTCATGGAAAAAGCTTCCCGGTCTGTCCGAATTAGTATCTGTAAGCGGTCTGTTCATATCCCACTTAACATATGCAATATCATTCTCGGAAAGAAGTCTTGAAAGTGCATCTACTATATAATCGCGCACCTCAGCCTTGGTATAATCAAGAATCATCTGATTGCGTCCGATATAAGCCTCACGTCCATTGGCTCTTACTGCCCAATCCGGATGCTTCATATACAGCGCACTTTTTTCACTAATCATTTCAGGCTCTACCCAGATACCAAAGCTAAGTCCCAGCTTATGTATATCATCTATAAGGCTGCTTAATGAACCTCCAAGCTTACTCTCGTTAACCACCCAGTCACCAAGAGACGAAGCATCATCATTTCGCTTACCAAACCAGCCATCATCAAGCACAAACAGTTCCATTCCAAGCTCTGCTGCCTCTTTAGCAAGATTAAGAATTTTGCGACGATTAAAATCGAAATAGGTTGCCTCCCAATTATTAATAAGGATAGGTCGGTTCTTTTTTCTAAAAAACGGCGGAACTATATGTTCATTAACAAACCTGTGGCAATTATCAGATACACCGTTTAATCCCATATGGCTGAAGGTAAGGACCGCCTCAGGGGTATAGAAAATATCTCCCTTATTAAGCTTAAGATTAAGCCCATGATCGTGCATCCCGGTAATAATACGGGTCTTGCCATATTCCGACACCTCCACCCTTTCACGGTGATTACCTGAATATATCAAATTGAAAGCAAAACAGTTGCCATGCTTCTCATTAGTATCATTCTCTCGAAGGATAAAAAAAGGATTATGTATATTACTGCTGGTTCCATTTGTAGAACCGGTCTCATAAATTCCTGACTCTAAGGCCTTCTCCCTCTTATGACGTTCCCTGGTCCACAAGCCATCAAAGGTCATAAGTGTATAATCCGTATCAGGAAGATCCAGCATCATTGATGCAACGCTTCTAATTCTGACACTGTTGTCACTTTTATTAATGATAACTGTTCGCCTGGTTATAACATCACAGTCTTCAAAAGCTGTATATATCTGCCTGAGTTCAAGCCCGGAAAAGTCACTGTCTGCCTTTTTATCTTTATCATCAGACTTCTTTGCCTCTTCTTCAACATCTGAAGTCCTCATATCCCTGAAGATAAGCTCAAGAGTCCAAGGTCTGCTCCCTGCATTATATTCCTTAACCCATTTTGCATATGGCATACAGGTCTTGTCACGCTGTTCATATAGTCCTTCATACAAAAGTGACTCATGGAAATAAAATCTTGTCGATATACATCCGCTCTCATCCTCTATGCAGTAGGGAAGCATTCTGTAATCACCCGTTCCGGCGTTGCTTAACTCAAGACACATATTATCAAGCGTAATATTGGGGTCAGTTCCTTTTGCAGCTATGGAATTACCATAAGGATTGTTATATTTTTCCATAAGAGCATTGATAAGCTCACCCTGCAAGTCTTTGGCATCCCCTGAAAGCTTATCACCTGCCTTCACTGTCTCTGAACCGATAATTTTTCTGCCATAATATACATTTTCAACATATTTACCATCTCTTACATGCATTATGTATGATGTATTAGCTGTATTAATCGTAAAAACCTTATTCTTAACTGTTATCATAGTCATCCTCTCTCAAAGCATCATAAATAAAGGTTATATATATGATAACATATACTCCCACCATAATGACTTATTTAATTGAAGAAATCATTAAAAAGTGGTACTTTATAATATGTGACTTAATGAGAGTCAGAAGAAAGGCACTGACAAATGGACAATTTAAGCCTTCATAAGGCCATTAAACTCACAAAAGAATATAAGAAAATGGTTCCTAAGGAACGCGTTCAGTTAAGAAAAAAGAGGCTATATGACCTGGTTACATATGCCAGAGAGAACAGCCCTCTGTATCATGACCTGTATGACGGCCTTAGAGACAATTTCACACTCCGTGATTTACCAACCACTAATCGTCAGCTATTTCTCGATAATTACGACAGATGGTCTACCGACTCTCAGGTAAGTTCTGATAGTGTAGATCGCTATGTTCAGTATTATGCCGATCAGACTGACCTGTATCTTGGCGAGTATTATGTTATCAGCAATAGCGGTACTGACGGAAGCTCTATAGTTACCTTATATGACAGCAATTCCGCCATGGCTATGAGCACTGACTATATACATAACATATTTGCCCGTCGCGAGAATTTCTGGGACTTCGTTAATCACGGTTCAAGGGTAGCTGCCATTTATACGGAAAACGGTCCTTTTTTCCCTAATGTATTCTCACAGATGCGTAGGGAATCGCTTCCGGCCAGAAAAAAGAAATCAATTCTTCTTCCGGCCCAGGCCTCATCCGCTGATTTGGTAAGCAGACTCAATTCCTTCAATCCATCTATGCTTGCAGGTTTCCCTTCAGTACTGATGCGTATGGCAGATGAGAAAAAAGCCGGACGTCTTAAGATTGAACCTGCCTTTATTGTTGCAGATGGTGAGCCACTTGATAAAGGAACCAGGAAGCGACTTCGTAAGATATTTAACTGTGATGTATTCAGTTCATACTCCACTTCAATGACAGGCTGCATCGCCTATGAGTGCAGAGAACATCACCTTCATATAAATGATAACTGGGTACTGGTTGAACCGGTTAATGCTGCGGGCGAACCTGTTAAGCCCGGACGACCATCCGATAAGGTATTAATAACTAATCTGTTAAGTTATCCTCAGCCGGTTATAAGATATGAGCTTGGAGACAGGGTTATTATGCACACCAAGCCTTGTCTGTGTGGAAACTATTCACCCTGGCTTGAAATTCTTGGCAGAAGCCTCGACCAGATAAGATTTGTATATGGTGGAAAAGAAATAATTGTTCCGATTGCCGATATGGACAAGGTATTCAAGGGGGCAGATTTCATCAAGCGTTATCAGATACTTATCTACCCCAATAACCATCTTGCATTGAGACTTACCGGAGCAAAGGGCACTGATAAGACAATGGCCTTCTTCAAGGCTGAAAAAATGCTTCGCTCATATATGAGAAGCATCGGAATTCTTGCGCCAATGATAACACTCGAAAAGGAAGACCCACAGCCACATCCATTATCAGGAAAATATCAGACAATAATTATTATGCCATAAAAAACTCCCCGAACCGGCTATACCGATTACGAGGAGTTTTATTTTTCTTATAATTATAACAATAACCGCTCATTTTCTACGCTCTGTCACGCAGTATGATTACATACATCCGGTTACTCTTCTGTGGATTCTTCTTCAGTCTCTTCAGTTTCTCCACTTGCCAATGCCTTCAGATCTATACCAAGTTTTTCATATGGGATAGTAACCTCCGGGAATCCTTCCGCAAAAGCAGCAAGCTCATATGGATAGAAATAGAAAAGAACACCCTTTTCCGTAAAGTAGAAATTCTCAAATTCCAATGACAGCTGCCTGTCAATTGCTTCTGTTACAGTATCCTCTTCCCAATACATAGCCTCACCGGCTTCTACAGGCTTAAGGAATTCTGATTTAATCATTTCCACCATCTCTTCTTCACTTATTGTTACTACATCAGAGAGCTTGTACTGCTTGCCTGTATCTACATTAAATACGTATGGACATCTGTATGGCATACCGTGTGCCCCACCATAATAATCATAACCACTCAGATAGAAGGACAATATATGACCATCGAAGTATAGCTCTTCTGACATTCTGATATCAAATGAATATGGATAGAAATAGTTATTTTCCTCATCCGGATTATATAAATCAAGACACTCATCCTTGTTATCATTAAGAAGCTCGAATACAACATTACCCTGCTTATTAAGGATATCATTTATTGCCTTGGAACCTGCGAATTTACTATCCAGATTAGGAATTACCATATATGCGGATGTCACAACTTCTCCGTCCGAAGCATTACACTCTTCTCTCTTAATTACAAGCTTACCAATCTTAGATATTCCGCTATCATAGTAACATTCATCAGCCACAGTTACCGTGTCATCGTCAAGCTTAACTGCCTCAAGATAGAGTGCGAGGTCATGGCTCTCCGGCAACAGCAAATAATCTCCGACCTTAACCGGTGGGAAATAACTAAATAAATCATCGCCAAGCCTTGAATCTGTCACCTCATACTTATAGATTTCACTTTCCTTACCGTTGGTCAGATTTATTTTTGAGAAAACCGCATTCGATTCATTATCAGCATCATAACAGTAGGCATACTTTTCATCTATAGCAATGAAATCCTTCTCCTTATCCGATTTAAGAAGATATTTATATTCTCCTGACTTTAAACTTATTGTTCCATATATGTGATTATTATGTTGCTCATCACATACTAGCAGAACGCTGTCGTTAGATGCCACAACATGTCCACCAAGCCCTATTTCTCTGCCGGTTTTCATATCGCGAAGCAATTGCTCGCCTTCTCCGTATATTACAACCTTACCGCTCTTAATCGCTTCAGGGAGTGAATATCTTGAATGGCCGGACTCGTATATATAGTCGATATAGGTTCTTACATTATCTTCATCCTGTAATTCTGCAATATCTGCCCTTAATAATTCCTTTGTGATATTTCCAAGCTCATCTATAGCATAACAGTCATTTACACCATTACCATCTACATAAAGTATTCCATCATAGTAATACATATCTCCGGTTGCATATGCCTCAGAATCGTAAGTAGCAACAAGGCTGTAATTATCACCATTAACATCTATTACCTGAAGATACCTTTTCCATTCATCAGCTTCCCATATCTCGCTGTAGAAATATATTTTGTCATAAAGAAGAACGCCCTTACCGGTTCCATAGGCATTGCTTGAACTGTACGGAGCATCGCTTTTCCATAGTGTCTGATATTCGCCGCTTCCGATTTCCATCCTGGATATTTCATATGTTCCAATAAAATAAACATTATTATCAAAAACAATAGCTCTTGAAGATACAGCTTCATTCGGAATACTGTATTTAACTTCCTTTACAGGTTCTGCTTCACTCTCTGCTTCCACAGTTTCCTGTTCCATTATCTCGATTGCTTCCTTTGCTGAAGCCTCTGAGGCAATGGTTGTCTCCTCCTGCTTAGTATCACTATTTCCCTTTTTACATCCGTTAAGAGACAGCGCTGCTATTATTAGTACCAATAAAGCTGCCCTAATCTTCTGCACATACAATTTTTTCATTACTAACTAATCCTCATCTTCTGCACAGGTGTCTGCAAAATGCCACAATAAATGCAATATGGCGACGTCCGCCGGCATATTCTATTCTATTCCGTGAGTCTCATTGAAGGCCTTCACCGAATTGGCAACCAACACTTCAAATTCCCTTGATGAAATAAGCTGACAACCTGCTCCTCTGATTATTACCTGCTCTACACCATCTGAGGTAGCAACAGTAATATCATATTTCCTGCTGTTCTCGTGAGTGTAGTGCTCAATATAATGGTCTGCCGTTTCTGCTGTTTTAGTATATACCACATGAATGTTGTTATAGTCAACAAACTCTGTTGGATGGTTCTTAAGGCGATAAGCATCAAATACAACAATAATATTGTATCCGCTAATCCCCTGATAGTTGCACAGAATATCCAGAAGCCGTCCCCTTGCACCATCTATATTTACACTTGCTATCTCTGATAATTCCTTCCATGCAAATATTACATTATATCCATCAACCAGTAGATATTTTTCCTTTGATTTAGTGCCCTTATACTCAACTTCCTTTGGCGGTATATATGTATCTTTTTTCCTTGAAGCTGCTCTTGCAGCAGATATACCCTTATGTGCTGTAGCAACAGGCTTACGATTGGCATACGCAGTGCGATTAATAATTTCATCAATCTCATCTGTTCCAATACTCAGTTCACCCGCATTTCTTGGCGCTTGAAGCGGTCTCATACCGGCTACATCCTCCGGTGGCTCCATTCCATTAACACAGCTTGGTATATGCATTCTGTCGAATACCTCATACCATGGAATAATCACACCGGCTCCATGTTCACAGAAAACTGACGCAGACGGATTACGCATATCAGAGTCCGGATCATAGTGCCTTTTGGCAAGTACATCTTCAGTATTATGACATGGTGCAAATCCGCCAAGCGACAGTGACAGATGTCCTGTACCCTTAGTATAGGCTGCTACCTCTGTGGCATATGTATGCATTGTTGCCACAGGTGCACGTCCGTTAATTACAGCCACACCATCCACCGACTCAGTAAGAAGCGATGTTCCCTTCATCCTGTCAATGTCTGTCATAGCCCTGCCAACCATATTCTCAGGAATCTCCAGCGTGTAGTCATAGAAGGGCTCCAAAAGCACCGAATGTGCCTGCATAAGTCCCTGTCTTACAGCTCTGTAGGTCGCCTGCCTGAAATCACCGCCCTCAGTATGCTTGGTATGGGCACGACCTCCAACGATTGTAATCTTTATATCTGTAATTGGGCTTCCTGTAAGAACTCCCCTGTGAATCCTCTCTTCAAGATGAGTCCGTATAAGTCTCTGCCAGTTCAAATCCAGCAGATCCGTACTTACTTCTGATGCGAACTGCATTCCCGCACCGTTTTCAAGTGGCTCAAGACGAAGATGGACTTCTGCATAATGTCTCAATGGTTCAAAATGTCCAACACCCTCTACCACATCGGTAATAGTCTCCTTATAAGATATACTGCCCACGTCGAAGCTTACTTTTATTCCATATCTGTCTTCGAGAAGCTTGGTCAGAACCTCAGTCTGAACAACTCCCATAAGACTGACCCTGATCTCCCTGTGCTCCTCATCATATTCCACATGAAGCTCCGGTAGCTCCTCCTCAAGTTCCTGCAGAAGCTTAAGCATCTGAGTTCTGTCCATCGTATCCGGATATCTTATTGCATACGAAAGCACCGGCTCAAGCATAGGCACCTTTGCTTCCGTCAAATCTCCAAAGGTCATTCCCGGTTTAGTATTAACAAGCCCCGGAACAACTATTATCTCACCGGCACCGGCCATTGTAACCGCATTATATTTTTCTCCATTATAGAGCCTTATTTCATTAACCTTTTCTTCACCAAGAATTGCCTTTACAGCCAATTCTCCGGAGGTAATCTTAATATGTGAAAGTCTTGTCTTATTTTCATCTCTTGTTATCTTATAACAGTAGGCACTGAACAAATCTGAATTCACCGCATTTTCACCGGCATCAGCATAATTCTTCATCACCTTTAACAGACCGTCTATCCCTGTACATTTGAGCGCCGAACCAAATATACACGGAAACAGTTCTCTTTTTCTTATAGCTGTGGCAATACTTGATTCCTTCACAGTATCGCTTTCAAGGTATTCCTCCAAAAGTACCTCACTACAGGTAGCTATATTGTCATATACATCCTCCGGCTTTTCACCATCATTATTGTAAAAAGTAACCGCATCGTTAGTCAGTTCCTTTTTGATATTGCAAAGCACTGCCTCTTCATCCGTTCCCGGCATATCCATTTTATTTACAAAAATTATAGTCGGAACATTGTATCGCTTTAACAGCTTCCAGAGTGTTTTGGTATGCGCCTGCACTCCTGCACTTCCTGAAATAACTAAAATAGCGACATCTAAAATAGCAAGGGTACGCTCCATCTCCGCAGAGAAATCCACATGCCCCGGTGTATCCACAAGAATCAGCTCCATATCATCATAATTCATTCTCGCTGATTTAGAGAAAATTGTAATCCCTCTTGCCCTTTCCTGGGCATCGGTATCTAAAAAGGCATCTTTGGTATCTACCCTTCCTAAAGTACGAAGCGCTCCCCCACAAAAGAGAAGCGCCTCGGATAAAGTTGTCTTGCCTGCATCAACATGTGCGAGGATGCCAGTAATCATCTTCTTCATAAGTAATTCCTTTTTATATTTAGGAAATCATTTCACGGTTCTTCTTACTTAAGGAAGCCGTTAACAATCTGTTCCTCCGCTTCTTCCTCAGTAAGTCCAAGCGTCATAAGCTTAATTAACTGCTCACCTGCTATCTTACCGATTGCAGCTTCGTGAATAAGTCCTGCATCAATATGATTAGCTGTAAGCTCAGGGATCGCCGTTACCTTGGCATTATCCATGATGATGGCATCACACTCAGTATGACCATTACAGCTATTATTTCCATTGATCGCTGACAGGAATTTTTGTTTTGAATTGTCTTTTGCAACAGAACGAGAAACAACATTGGCACTTGAACCCACTCCGTCCAAATCAACGGAAAATTCAGTTCCGGCAAACTGCTCCCCGTGAGTCATTAGCTTCTCATGTATAACAAGCGTCGCATTATCGGAAACCTTAGCCCTGGTGATTCTGTTAGTGGAATCAATTCCTCTAATCTGGCTTGTCTCCATCTCAAGATAAGCTCCCTCATCAAGTTCTACGATTGTGGTCGGATTCATAATATTCTTGCCATTACCATCTCCGTAGCCTACATGCTTCTCAATATATTTAACCTTCGAATTCTTAGCCAGATGGAAGGTGTGGATTCCATCATGTCCCGAGGTCTTATCTCCACTATTATGAATACCACAGCCTGCAACAATCGTAACATCTGCATCCTCACCAATGAAGAAATCATTATATACAAGGTCAGAAAGTCCTGTCTGCGAAATAATAACCGGAATGTGCACACTTTCATTCTTGGTTCCCGGAGCAATAATAATATCAATTCCGGACTTGTCTTCCTTGGTTACTATATCAATATTCGCTGTAGTATTACGGCTGTCTAACTTACCATTAGCTCTGATATTATATGCACCTTCCGGTACTTTATGTATATCTGCAACCTCTGCTAAGAGGTTCTGCTCGATTGAATTCATATCTTAATCTCCTTACTAATTAACCTTTAAGTGCATCACAGGTACTATACTCTGTTCCGGCTAAAAGGCTGGGCAAAATTTCTTCCCTCTTCCCCTCATTAGCAACCTGTCCGTTTGCAATTACAACAATCTTGTCAGCTATATTAAGAATTCTCTCCTGATGCGAAATAATAAGAATAGAACCCTTATTCTGCTCATACATCTTCTCAAATACCTTAATCAGACTGTTAAAGCTCCAAAGATCAATTCCTGCCTCAGGCTCATCGAAGATAGAAAGCTTGGTTCCTCTTGCAATAATCATCGCAATCTCAATTCTCTTAAGCTCACCACCTGACAGAGACGCATTAACCTCACGATTAACATAGTCCCTTGCGCAGAGACCAACCTCAGAAAGAATCTGACATGCTTCAGATACTGAAGTATTTTTGCCTGCTGCCAGTGTAAGCAAATCCTTAACCGTAAGTCCCTTAAATCTTACAGGCTGCTGAAAAGCAAAGCTGATTCCGGCATTTGCTCTCTCTGTAATTGATTTGCCTGTTATATCCTCACCATCAAGAATAATCTGCCCTGATGTAGGCGTTATTATTCCCGCAATAATCTTGGCAAGTGTAGATTTACCGCCTCCGTTAGGACCTGTTATGGCAATAAATCTGTCATCTATTTTAAGATTTATATCATGTAATATTTCTTTTTTTTCTTCTACTTCGTAACATATATTTTTGAGTTCTAACATATCTTTCCCTCCAATGTGCTACTTTATTATATGAGATTTTACACGGAATAACAACGAAGTCTTTGTATGTTTTGAAGTACACTAATTAAACAAAGGTTCCTTATCACTCAAATATGATATAATATGTTTTAACTTCTTACGGTTGAATTTGAATTGAAGACTAAGTTGCTTCAGAATGGATAGGTTTATGAGTTATGAATTAAATGAAGCCAGAGAACTGGTTCTTAGAGCCGGTCTTGAGCTTGTTAAAAGAGGTCTGATTGCACGTACCTGGGGAAATATCAGTGCAAGAATATCTGATACACAGTTTGTTATTACCCCCAGCGGACGAAGCTATGATGGGCTTGTTCCAGAGGACATTGTAATTGTAAATATCAAGGACTGTTCCTATGAAGGTGAGATTAAACCATCCGGCGAGATGGCAACTCATGCTGAGGTTTATCGTCAGTGCCCGGATATCAACTTTGTCATCCATACACATCAGATGTATGCTTCCGCAATCAGCATAATGGGAGCTGACCTGACAGAATTTGAGACATATAATGAATTGCTTAAGGAAAAAGGACGCAAGTATGACGAGATTCTTGGCAATTGTGTTCCATGTGCGAAATACGCCATATCAAGCAGCGTCGCACTGGCTTCACGCGTTAAGGCTTCTCTCAAAAAGAATCCCGGTTGCAGAGCCCTTCTTCTTCGTCACCACGGTGTAGTATGCATGGGTAAGACCTATGACGAAGCCTTTCTTGTTTCTGAAGCATTAGAGGATGTCTGCACCAGTAAATATGAATTCCTCACACAGACCTTCATGGATACTGCAGCTAAGGACCTAATTGCGGATTATGGCAGCAGCTACCGCGATAACAGTGTTATCCATCTGACTGCCTGTGGTAAGACGGCTTCATGGCCGGCAGGATACATTAAGGATGCATCACGTGGCGATATTCCGTCCTCCATCAAAGGTATAGCAATGCTCCATGATACCATATATCAAGATATCAATATTAATTATGTTGAACACATAAGTGGTAACTTCACCAACATAATCAGTCGCCTTGGTAAATCCATTAAGCCTTATATTGATGATCAGACACAGATTATAGGAGTCAAGCTTCCATGTACCAAGATTAACATCAGACTTCGCAGACTTAGAAACGGCAAACGCATTGTTAATCTGCTTAAGGACAATAATGCTATTCTCCTTAAGTCAGGTGGGGCACTCTGCACCGGTGCGACTAAGGATGATATTGATGCCGCTGCCATGGTACTGGAAAAGGGATGTATGGCAGCTGTACTTGCCCACCTTATGCCGGTAATCAAGCCTGTACCTAAAAGGGATGCCATAAAGATGCGTGATATTTATAAAAACAGTTATTCAAAGCTTAAGGATTCCGCTCCGACTGCCACTACCTTATGTGAGTTGACGGAACAGTAGTCAAACGAAGCTTTTCTATAATTAACTTATAAGGGCGAGACCTTTAGGTCTCGCCCTTATAAGTTAAATGTTATTGCCATACATTATTCAAATCACTCACAAAACACACGGCACACTCTTATATACAACTCTACGCTTTATCTCCATCATTCTTATGTTCATCCATATATGCCTTACGCCATGGACAGTCCTTGCAATCAAACTCACCGTCAATTGCAGATTTCCTGTCACCTTTAATCATTGTATACTGCTCCACAAATCCGGCACTGATAATACCGGTTGGGATAGCCACAAGACCAACACCTAAGAATGCAGTAATAATACCCAGAATCCTTCCGGCAGTAGTAATTGGATAAATATCACCATATCCCACAGTAAGCAGCGTAGATACTGACCACCATATTCCGGAAAAAGCATTTTTGAATACATCCGGCTGTGCCTCATTCTCAAAACCATATATTGCAAGGCTTGAGGCTGTCATAAGTATCATGATGAGACACATACTTGATAGAAGCTGATTTCTTTTTTCTTCAAGTACTGATGTAATAACATTAAATGCATCATACTGCGAATTAATCTTAAATAGTCTGAATATCCTGAATACGCGAAGTATTCTGAATGCCACAATACCTGACGGAAAAACAAAAGGCAGATAAAACGGAAGAAATGTGAGCAAATCAATTATTCCATAAAATGAAATAATAAATTTAAACGAAGCTTTCCACTGAGGTATACCTCTGTATTTCCTGTCTGCTGTCCAAAGTCTAAGAATATACTCTATCGTAAAAACAATTACTGTAAAGGTCTCAATTCCCTCAAGTAATCCCTTATACGGATCAAACTGACTAAAGGTAAAGGCCAGCGTAACAGCCAGATTCACCCATATCATCACTACGATAAACATATCGAAAAGAGTACTTGGTATATCAGACTTATTACCGATCTCAATAATATCAAATATTTCCTGTTTAATATTTTCTCTTTTTTTACTCATTATAATCTAAACTGCATAATAAGTCCGTTAAGGTTCATAGCCTGCTCTGATAATGTTTCAGAGGCTGCAGCTGTCTCTTCGGCTGCTGCTGTATTGTTCTGAACGATATCGGAAATATTATTAACTTCCTTCTGAACATTGGCAGAATGTACTGCCTGCTCTGTTGTATCTCTGTTAATCTTATCAAAGGCTTCTGAAATCTCATTTGAACTCTTAACAACACCACTTAAACACTCAAATGTGGAATCGGCGCATGCCTTAGCCTTTTTAATTCTATCTATACATTTAAGAACAAGTTCCTCTGTCTGCTTAGATGAATCACTACACTTATTAGCCAAATTACCAATCTCATCTGCAACAACCGCAAAGCCCTTACCATGTTCTCCAGCACTTGCAGCCTCAACAGCTGCATTAAGAGCAAGAATGTTAGTCTGGAATGCAATAGAATCAATCGTACCGACAATTTTCTGAATATCATTAGACATGCTCTCAACTTCCTTAACCACCTTAAGAAGCTCTGTCATCTCTTCATTACCGGTCTGTATCTCTGCATCGAGAGCAACTAACTGCTTATTAACCAGATTACCGTTTTCAGAGGAATTAGCTATACTCTCTGCCATATTCTCAATATCATGTGCCACTGTCTGAATTGAATTAGCCTGAGCCACTGTACCCTGAGACAGATTTTCGGCAGCATCTGCAAGTTCCTTTGAACCTACACCTACACAGTTTGCAGACTCTTTAACCTCTGCAATTAATCCCTTTATAATCGAACTTATATGATTAACTGACAGAACCAATGAATCAAACTCTCCCGGATACGCCTTCATATCCTTGGAAGTAAGATCATATGATGCCATAGCTCCAAGTATCTTATTAGTCTCGCCTATAATACCCTTGAGTGTTGTCTGAAGCGAATATGCTGCATTATTAAGTACTGCTATCTCATCCTTGCCTGCTGCTTCCTGTAACTCTGTCGAAAAATCTCCCTTCGCAATTGCTACAAGTGCCTCTTCAACATTTATTACTTTTTTGCTCATAATTGCTGCATATACACCGGCTAAAATAATACTGATAACGGTAAGAATAGCAACCATTACGATTATCTTATTAACTGTACGATATATAGTTACTGTGAAATCTGCTACAGGCGCTGCAATTACAATACCCCAACCATTAGTTCCATCAATCGGCGCATAACCACACATGATTTCTTCGCCATTGTATGTATATGATGCACATCCTGACTGTCCGGCCTTAAGATCATTTCCAACCTTGCCAAGCGAACCGCTCTGCTCAGCGATATTCAATGTAGTAATAAGCTCTGAATCCGGATGAACAATTACAGTTCCTGTTCCATCAACTATGTATGCATAGCTGTTCTCACTAATATTAATAGAGTCAGTAATTGCTTCCATGAAATCAACATCCATTCTGTAATATACGACTCCAACCACCTGACCGTTCTCTCCTATAAGAGGGGCAGCAACACTGAATCCATATTTACCGGTAAGCTTACTAAGTGTAATATCTGAAACATTAACTACACCTGCAAGAGCCTGTCTAACATACTCACGATCGCTAAAATCCGTACCATCCTTAAGGCTCACACCATCGGTTCCAAGAATATTACCGCTTGTGAATCCGAATTCGGTAGCATATAAATCCATCAGCTTACCCTTCTCTTCATCAGAAGAAGCTGATGCCAAAACTGCATCCTCACCTGTCACCTTTGCAAGCTTCTTATAACTCTCCATATTGGCCGATATCTGGTTTCTTGCAAGCGTTGTAGATGTAACCAGACTGCTCTCAACATTATCAAGAATAGCTGAATAATTAAGCTGAGCAGCTATTACACCAACAACAATAAGCATTACTGCCACCAGTGCCCCAATAAGCAGTTGCATTTTTCCTCGTAATTTCATCCCCCATACCTCCAAATATTGATTAAAAACGTCAAATTATTAGAATTTTTCCTTTTCTACCCTTAATTTACAGTATATATTTACTCAATACCGTTTTCAAGCAAAACAAAGCCACCTATGTTAGAAAAGCTTTGTTAGTTCCATAGGCGAATTTATTACATAATCAGGCTTCTCTACCTTACCGAATCCATATGCCGCAAAGACTATCGGCACACCCGCGTCCATACATGCATTAGCATCCATCTGCGTATCCCCAACGTAGACAGGATTCTTAAGCCCGTTTCTCTCGTTTATGATTCTTATATTATCTGCCTTAAATAAATCTGTGTCTCCCGGGCACAAATGATCTGTAATATACTCTCCAAAGCCGGTCTTTTCAAGCATCAGTTCAATATATCCTGCCTGGCAGTTGCTCACAATAAAAAGAGGATACTTTGCAGATAATTGCTCAAGCATCTCTTTAATTCCGTCATATACAACTGCACCATACTTAGCAATATATTCATGCTCATATTCAAAGCATAGTGGAGCAAAATCCGCTCTCTCTTTTGCATCGGCATTAGGAAGAATATCTGCAATAATATCATCCATAGGCAGACCAAAAAGTCCCTGAAGCCTCTTTGCTGTTACTCTTTCCTCATACCCTGCCTTCTCAAGTGCTGCATTCCATGCCTGTTCAACCGTCGGCGTAGAATTCCATATAGTTCCATCTACGTCAAAAATAATACCATCTGTCATTTCTTTCCTCTTTCTAGATATTCATTCGCTTTTCAACTTCATTCCTAACCGCTCTTCCTCTGAAAACACATATACCAATGAATGTAATCACGCTAACCATCAGACATATGGTATAACTAAGCGGAATATCTGCCTTTTTAACAAAAAGGAACGCATAGGCCGCAATACCAATAATAATGCTTACCAGCAGATATACCATTGCATTTCCCTTTTTATCAGTAAGTGTAAATACAAGGTTAGCAATAAGCAGCGCAGTTATAAATATCGGCACTACATATTCTGCAACCGGGCGAAAGAAGCCCATATACCAGCTTGTCAACAGAAGCAGTGCGCACACATGAAGCACGCTGTCTGTAACAATTGCGGCCGGCGGAACACTCTTCCTTATAAAATGCTTGAGTAACATTTCAAGAGAAATTGCCCACAAAAACACCGGAATACTCCAATGTCTCCCTGTATTAATATTCATCAAAAAATCAAGTGACAGACTTACAACTGTTAATGTCAGTACAATAAATAGCTGAAGCTTGTAAAAAAAGGATTGAAGCTTAAGCTTCTTCTGAACCGGCCAATAATTTTCAGCAGCCTCTCCCGTCAGTGAGTTCTGACAGATGGGACACTGTTGTCTCTGTCCACCTACATTGATTCCACAATTCAAACATTTCTTCATTATCGTATAACCTCGGAAGCATAAACTGTTATCTCTGAGTCCTCTTCTTTAAGGGCCTTGATAAGTTTCCTGAGTACACCCGTACCCGAATATGCACTTGCCACTCCAATCACCATATCATTACCATATGTGGTAACGGTAATAAATAACTGCTCCGTACTGCAGTAATCCGCAAAACCGGTTACGTATTTTGCCATTTTTTCAGGTAACTTCTGGTTACCCAGATTGGAAAGCACTGCCGTAACAGTCTTGGATTCTTTTTTAGAGAACATCCTTACAACCGGCTGCTTAATTGCAAGTGGCACCATTCTTGTAAAAAAAAGACGCTCTATACTTTCATACCGGTTCATCTGCTTTTGAATAAGAGTAGGCTCAATACTTGCCTTAAGTTTCTCATCAAATTCCTTAGCAAGCATTTCCACAGTCTCGCTTCCATCAAAAATATGCGTAACATCTACACTATTGAAGAAATTCCTCATAGTCTCTGACGGAAAATAATTACGAAGATTAACCGGTAAAGAAATGGTTATCGGCTTAGTCCTTAGCATTGCCGCTCTATCTCTATGTATGGCCATCATAAGCTCTGCACCCATATAGCTTGTAAGGCTTACGCCAATGGCCTTAGCCCTTTTAAGCATAGTCTGCGCTTCCAGATGAATCTCAAAGAACTGCAGCTGATCGTATGGAAATTTTCTACCCTGAATATGATATGCCTTACTCTTTTTGTTAAGAATTGTCTTGGGTAATGGACCATCTGCATTATCATAGAATTGTTCAAAGCTGTTACGATTCCTGTCATCAGTTGATGCTCCATCAGTAAATGACACTTCTGCCATATCTTCAGGATGCGTTAACTTAAGATAATTAAGTACAATAAGCTTTATAAATGTAAGTGCACCTGTTCCATCACTAAGTGCATGGAATATATCCAGATTAATCTTGTTGTTATAATATGTTACTTTGTAATGAAGAGTTCCCTTGTAATTCTTTCCATATAAAATAGGACAGACCCTGTCATTCTCTTCTGTAACAACAGGCATAATATCTGTCTGCTCCATATAATGCCAGAAAAAGCCTCTTCTGATTCGCACCTGGAATTCCGGTCTGCTGCTGATAGTCGTCTCAAGAGCACTCTGCAACTTTTCCTCATCAATCTTTTCGCTAAGCGAACAACTGATTCTCATAACCCTGGGGTCACGCTTTGTATGAACCGCAAGGAATACCTTAGCAACATTATCTAGTCTATACCAATCTTCACTCATCAAATCCTGTTCCTGTTTCTATTTTAGTTACTATATATACTTCTTATTACTGCAATCTATCTGAAAACAAAATCAATAAAATCACCCATATTCTCCATGGCATGGGCTGCCTTCGAAAGCGGCAGCTGTTGAAAAACATGAAAACCACCTTGATATACTTCAAGCTTAGCATAGCTTCCTGCTTTAAGAATATTCTTGGCAAGCTGCTCACTGTCACTTCTTAAAATCTCATTACTGCCCACCTGAATAAGTGTAGGCGGTATCATACTTAAGTCAGCAAGCAGTGGACTATACTGTGGTAGGGAATAATCTGCATCCTTACCTGCATACGCTGCTCTTACTGAAGCCACATAATTATATGTGAGCATAGGATCCTTATCTTCGTATGTTTTATATGATGGAAGTATTGCACGCATATCCGTCCATGGACTGTAAAGCACAAGTGCCCCCGGAATATACCTGTTCTGTTCTCTAAGCTTAAGACATAATTCAAGAGCAAGATTACCACCGGCAGAATCTCCGGATAGTATTACATCTCTGGCACCATATCCCTTATGCATCAGATAATCCCACACCTTCATTCCATCCTCTATTGCTGCAGGATATGGATGCTCCGGAGCCAGTCTGTATTCAAAAGAAACCACCTTTATACCGGTCTGTAGTGCCATCTTGGCTGCAAGTATTCTTGCATATCCCAAACCACCACAGGTATATCCGCCACCATGACAATACATAATAATCTTATCGCTTCTGTGTGGCGAAGGTGTGACAAATTCGCATGGCATACCATCAATTTCAAATTCTGTAACAGACAACTGGCCTGTTGGTGCAACAAGCTTGGAAAAACGCTCGATTTCGCTTCGCTGCTTATTCAGTGCCTCAATAGATTCAAACGTTTCACTGGTTGTTGCCGAATGCACCTTCTTTATTGTTCTCATTATGAGATCCATTGCTTCAGGATCTTTTTTTTCACCCAAATGGGATATTTTGGTTTTTATATTCATTTTATTAGGATAACATATTTAGTGCTTTTCTGCCACTTTGGGAAACAAATCTTAAGCAGGTAAAATCCGGTATATAACCATTGCACCAACGCCTCTGCAGCAAATATTAGCTGAAACACATTAGGTATTTTATAGGCCATAAACGTATAAAAGACGAAGTACTGTATGTACCTCGCCTTTTATACAATAGTAATATCCTATTTCAACATAATCCTTTTTCTATTGATTTCTCTTAATATCCTCAAGCATTTCCTTCAATCTGTTTATCTCCTGATTCTTAGCATCCAATTCGCGGTCTTTATTCTCCAGTTCACGGTTCTTATTCTCCAGTTCCTGATTCCTATTCTCCAGTTCCTGATTCTTATTCTCCAGTTCCTGATTCTTATTTTCCAGTTCCTGGCTTTTCTCCGCAATCTCCGATTCCATACTCTTTATTTCATCTTCATATGTGGCAATATCATTAAGGTATCTTCTTCGTCTTTCACATGCCTCGGCAACCTCTTCATCAGCTGTCAACTTTTTAATTGTACCAACAAACGATTCCATTCTGTCATTATCTTTAGCTAACATCTTAAGTTCCTCCCAAGACCTGGCTTTAAACAACTTCCCCCAATAATATACGCTATTTTCGCCTTCCCTATCAGAGGCCGATGCGTTCTCTATATTTTTTAATGATAGCACTATAATCGAGAACTTGCTACTATATTCGCTATAAGTCTTAGTATTTAGAATTCGATACTACTCCCAATGATATATTGGGCTTCAACGAAGATAAGATTATTCCGGAACTCCAAATAGAGTTATCCAAAATGGACACCAGGCAACAAGAGCGAATACTCGAAATAATAAGGATTTTAAATAGGGAATAAAATTTAAAAGCAAACTCTCATTCATTACTGAGTGCTTGCTTTTTTAATTTTATTATAGAAATTTCTGAGAAAAAACTTCACGCATTATCCCTTTTACCCAATGATTGCCGTCCCTGTCCATACGATCGCGCATTTCAAGATAAGTTGGTGCCTCTATATCCTTACATAATCCCAGAGTTATATATGAATGCGCATTAATACAATATGGAAGTCTGCAGTTACAACCTATTTGCCTACCTTCTACCGGCGTCGTAATGTCATCATAAAAATTCCCAGCTTTTTCATGTGCCACACATCTGTTAATCACACCCGTGCCAAGATTGAGAGAGAAATACTTCTTTCCTGCAAGGCAATATTCTGTAACTTTTCTGTGATACATTGACATCTTAAAGTCAAACAGTGCCGAATCAAATATTCCCCATGTCCGAACATATTCTTCCTCACTCAAAGATGTCAACATATCAATGTTAGGACTCTTGTCATCTCTAGCAATCGTAATATGAGGCATAGCCCCGCTTGCTTTGTCATTAAACATATCAATAATTTCCGGTATTCTCGGAATAAGATTGTCACAAGTAGTAATTTCCAAAGTATATGACACCCCAGCTGCCTTCATTTTCTCAACATTCCCCCAAAACACATCAAAAAGTGAACGCTTCTCAAGTTCAAGAAAATGGAAGGAAAATTTAATAAACATATGTTGCCTTAACTCCTCCGGGAACGCCGATATCTCATCGAAAGCCTTCGCAACTGTTCCATTTGTGACAATACTAACATAATGCCCTTCTTCCAAGAACATTTTGACGACCGGTATAAGTTCCATCGAAAGCAGGGTCTCTCCACCGGCTCCCAAATTAATAAGGCACGGTCCACCAAAGCGTTTCAGCGAAAATGCTCTGCGCATAAAATTCATATCATAAGGTGCTGAAAAGAGTTTATCTTCATATTCCTTAACCTGAGATATATAGCAATATTCACATCTAAAATTACAATTATAATTAGTTACCGCAACATCAATCGATTTTACAAAGAACGGCTCTTTCTCAGTTTCCTGCTCCTTTTCCGACATATCAACCGGGGCAATAATAGATGCGAGATTGATGAATTCTTCCTTGAGTATCGCATGAGGACGCAAATTAGATTCAGAACCTGCAAGAACCTGTTCAACCGCCTCCTCTAAATCAAATATGTCATTTATAACACGAATATATGGAAGTTCCTTAATCCATTCATACACTCCCGACACTTTTTTCGTAATATTATCAAAGGCTACACACGGAGTTCCTGTAATGGCGCAATAGACCATACAATGAAGTCTGTCAGTTATAACAACTCTATATCCGGCAAATTCCTCTGCTTTAATTGCAACTACCTGCGGTCTCTCATTGAGAGGAAATGCTTCCGGAGCAAGCATATCTGTCTCTACTGCACCAATATTTTTCCTTGCTGAAATGCCAAGAACAGTATTAACAATATTTTTCGAATCGACAACCTTCTCCTGATCAGCCCTAAGACAAACAGCTACTCCATCCCTAATGGTATCATCATTCTCGTATTCACAATATAGGGCAGTATCCGGTAAACAATAATAGTTAACATTACTTGGCATCACATTCTTGGCAAATACATATGATTGCTCATCCCTCAGTATCATATGCAGATTCCTGTGCTTCTCGTAACATCTACGAGCTTCCATCAAATCTCTGATACCTGTATCGGAGTTATCATAATACATAGTATTAGGAAAAATAACAACACGATTATCCGGATAATCATCTACAATACCCCTGACATTGTATTCTCCGTGTCCCATCCACAGAGATCCAAGGTACCCGCCTCCTACTATAATAATAACATCATCCTTCTTAATGACACATTTCAACAAATCTCTCTCAAGCACATAATGTGTATTAGGCACCTCAATCACCGTATAATCAGGATAGTAATCATTAATCAGCCCATAGGTTGCCTCAGTAATCAAATGATCACCTATATTAATATATGTATGTGTGTTCATAAGTATTACATTTTTAGCAGTTCTTTTTCTAAAAGCTAGTTCTGTACGACTTCTCTCCGACACAAGCAGCCATTTACCTAATGCAAATACCCCGCCACTTTCACATAGATATACATTTTCTGAAGCGTTGGGGAATATTCCCAGAATATGCGATTTATAAAAATCAATCTCTTCCCTTATATCACCAAGGTCACTGCTATATTTTCTCTCAAACATCATTCTTAACGGATCTATATAGCTTTTTGCAATACAATATGCTTCAAACTCCGGATAATATTTTTCAATAATAGTATCAAGTAACCCTCTGTTATCCAAATCAGCAATTAATGCATCCAGCACAACTGTTTCCTGATGAACCTTTTCAGGAACATATGGCGAATGTATAATGCCTTCATCATTCTGAAAATAGTAATATAATTTTTCATTTATCCTATAGTATGAGTTAACAAGGAACATCTTTACACCTGTAAAATGGACGTCCTCATAATAAATTTGTTCAAGAAAAGTCAGGTCATTCCTCTTAATAAGTTCACTCTTGTATAACCTTCCCACAACACCTGTAGCTAGAGAATTGAGAATAAACGTTCTACGCGCTTCTAATTCGGTTAAATCGACGTATCCTTCCTGAACTGTGTCCTTTTCCAATTTGATTTCATGATCAAATCGGAAATCTTTCATTCCACACTGTACCTCATCACAATCATATTCAAGTGCAATTTTAACCATCTTATCTATCATGGTCACATCAATAACATCATCCGAATCCACAAACATGATGTAATCGCCACTTGCATAACTCATTCCGATATTCCTTGCACAGCCAAGCTTCCCATTTTCCTCGCATGCAATCAGCATAACATTTTCCGGATATTTCTCCTCAAATGCTTTAAGATGTTCCAAGGTGTCATCTGTAGAAGCATCATCTACCAGAATCACTTCAAGATTTTCAACTCCATAAGTCTGTTCTTCAATACTCTTTAGACATCTATCCACATATTTTGCTACATTGTACGCCGGAATGACCAGTGATACTTTAGTTTTGTTTTCCATCATCATTAATTCGTGCTCCACCATTAAGATATATAATCATCATACATTTTGTTATGCTGTAAATAACAGCAATAAATTCATAACGCCATCTTTACCATCTGAATACGACTTCATATATTCATAAATTCTATCAATAATCTTTTCTCCGCCATTAATACAGGTTCTGTCTATCATCGATATAATAATGCCCATTTCCTTATCATCAATCTCACCACTATTCTTCCATAATGACATTGTAGTTAAATGTATTATCATCTGCTCATATATGCGGACATACATTCTGCGATTAAGCATTGTCGGATCATATCCCATCATACTTATAAATAGCGAGTAATTCAAAAACTTTTCAGTAAACATAGGATATTTATCAGTAAAATATCTCGCATATTCTTTATAATCGCTAATAAATAATTCCTTATTATTAAGCCACACAACAAGATTATCAATTAACTCCGGGCGATACTTCTTAAAAAGTGGTAAAACATCTCCCAAAATCGAATTTGCATTAGTTTCTAAAAATACATTATGTATGGCATTAGCATGCTGTGCATACATACCTTTCATCAGCTCACAGTTTTCAAAAAAAGAGTTTACTACAGTTTCACCGCTATAACTGTCCAGTATTCGCTCTATCATCTCAGAGTCAACATTTCCATCCTTGAAAATTTCCTGCAGTTTCAAAAGGATATTTAATAATATGCACACTTTACCCGTACCATATTTTCCGGGAAGATATTCAAGTATTTCCCACAAGCAACCTCTAATATATGCCAGTATATTACAATATGTCATCTGAACATCATCAGCAGTAACTCTTTCATCGTCTTCGACTTCAGTTTCAAAATATCTTATTGCTTCATTCTCAAGTAGTCTTTTAGCAACCAATGGACAAAGTATCTCAACACCTATCTGCTCTATATTTCCAAAGACCTTATCAATTCGCGGAAAAAAGGTACAGGTAAATGACAATAATTCCTCACCACACATCCTAACAATTTTGCAGTATCCATCTTCATCCAACAAGCTGCACTTACCGTTATGGTTCTTTAGCTCTTTTTTATCAAAGTCAATAGCGGAACAGATAGTTTCTCTTATTTCCCCCGGTAAACTGTCATATTTTTCTATTTCTTCATCTTTTAGTATTATTCTCCAATCTCCGGTACAGCAGGTTAATCCGCAATCCCCCCCCGGGCAAGAAAAATCAGCAACCCATTCCATAATTATCTGTTTCATATACCACCTCTTTAGTCATTTAAGCCGGAATATTAAATTACTTTAGATAGCAATTTTTTTTATTTTATCATAATATGATATTATAGAAAACAAAACAGACTTACTAATTGCTTTCATATTAGCCCCTGTAAGTATTACAATTGCAAAAATCTTTTATATGTAATCAACAGAAACATGGTAATAAATATGCTTATTTTTAATGATGACTTTTTCAAAGAAGAATATAGAAACGACTTCAAGGTTACTTCCACTATGAAATCAGCATGGGCTGCTCAGCTTGAAGTACTAAACGTAATTTCAGATGTCTGTAACAAACTGGGAATTACCTACTATTCCTTTTGGGGAACCCTTTTAGGGGCAGTACGCCATAAGGGATTCGTACCATGGGATGATGATATTGATATCGCAATGAAGAGAGAGGATTATAATCATTTTCTTCACGAAGCCTCTTCTCTATTACCTGATGGATATATTATATTAAGCGCCTATAACGAGCCTGAATATGTCCATCCTTTCGCCAGAGTAACCAACTCCAACACAATTGATATATCCGAGGAGCGACTTAAGGCCTTTCATAATTGTCCTTTTGTTATTGGAATTGATATATTTCCACTTGATTATATTGCAGAAGATAAGAAAACAATAAATATGCAACATGATTTATTTGAAATAATCAAAAACCTTAACGCAATTCAGGATTTATTTAACTCGGAGACCAGTAAAAGCTTTGATAAAAGCACCTTAACTGAACTTGAAAATGCATATGTGACAGGTTTAAGAACCCTTAAGTCATCATTGGGAATTAAGGGGATAGATAATAGACCCCTTGAGAACCAATTGGTAATTGCCTCTGATTTTGCTGCTTCATTAACAGCAACAACCAAAGGATCCAAGATAACTTTGGTATATAAGCATCTACACGGCATAGATTATTCATTTGAGGATAATTGGTTCTCTCCAATCACCCTTCCATTTGAAAATATTGATGTGGTTGTACCCTCAGGATATGACAAGATACTTACCGAACTTTTTGGCGACTACATGACCCCTGTTATAATGACAACCGGCCACAATTATCCATTCTATCGTAACCAGCTTGACATGCTCCATAATGCCGGTCTCTGGCTAGATATTGATGTGTAGATTTTTTTAAATTTATCAATCGATATTACAATTCGCAAATTTTAAAAGCTATCCTTCATATAAAAGGATAGCTTTAATCTTACATATCTTTATACCATTTAGTACCTTTAATTAATGCACCATCATTCGAGTAGTTGACAAACAATACCTGAGATTCCTTAGCAATAATCTTCTCGATATCCTCCTTATAGAACAGAAGCTGATAAGTTGATGTCACTCTTCCACCAGCCACACAATCTGTTTCCGGAAGGCCGTTCGAATCAGTTACCTTATAGTCAACAGTACCGCTTGCATGCGATACCCCTTTAGGGTGTGCCAGATCCATACCTACTAAATCGATTCTCTTAGCCCCCAGAAGAATAGCAACCTTTATACACATAGATGATACAGTTGAACCGGTATCAATCAGTTTAATATCCTTATCTCGATAATAACCGGTTACGCATTCCTGACCAAAACAGGGCACAAGATATTTCTCACCCAAATAATATTTTCCATATTTCCAATTAGCTACGGCATTCACTATCAGAGTTGCTGAATAATCAGATACATCCTTCATATGGTCATATGTACGCCAATGCGGATCAAGTACCGCTATATAATCGACCTTAACCCCCTCCTTTATAAGTCGTCCATATATTGTACTGGCAGCTATAATTTTCTTTCCGGTATTTCTTTTAAGATAATCAATATTATAATCCACAGATGGTCCGCCACCTACAACAATCCATTCATCCGCCTTTTTTTCATCCGGTATATCATATACGGTTGAATTTATATTCTCTATATTGCTGTAGAAATTGCCTGCCGCAAGATCCCTTAATGTGTAGTAGGTATTAAACATCACATTAATTTTATCTACCAATTCCTTACCATGCTCTGATATTCTGTGATATATGTAATCAGAACAATAATATGCTGTTTTGCCTGCAAAACCGGCCTCAGAATCTTCAAGGAAAGCGGTAACAAGTTTCTCCTCATCGTCTTCCACAACTATGTGAAGACGATCTTCAGGTATCCAGGATAATACACCATAATTCTTTGCATAATTTACAATATTCTCATCTTTCTCATATATATATACATCAAAACGCTCATAGGATTTAACATAGAACTGATACGCCAGATAGCCCAAACCAGCGCCAAGTATACGACAATTCTGCTGAACAGGTGTATATATCTTACCGGCTATTTTTTCTGCCTCTTCCATAGGATTATATGTACTATGGAAATAGCGGTCATCGATTATATTCTGAAGCGAAAGGAAACCACTTTTGCTACTGAATAATCTGTAATCTCCTTCTGTCACATCAATATCCCCTAACAAACCAATAGCCTTATACAGCTCCGGCATCACTGCTTCAAGTCCATCAGCCATTAGCATATATCCACTTTTTCCCTTTGTGGAATATTCACATGCACCACTTATCTGTTGCCACAGGCTATTGCCAAGTTCAGCATCCATACTGCATATAAGTTCGCAGAACTCCACTACCAAATCTGATTTTTTATCCCAAATCTGCCTGACATTAGTATGCTCTTCCTGATAACACTTCTCGATTATCTGCTTAAAAAAGGGAAGTAACTCAGCATATTTGTATAAATCTTCAATAAAATCAACCATTACTCACTCCAGCTTCTTTTTTCTTATAATTCCTAGTTCCTAATCGTATAATTATATACTATAATAATATCATAATTCCAGCGGTTATAAGGAGACATATACAATGAATTTTGACGAATCTTATTTCTTACCGGAAGACAGGGATGGATTTCATATCAAATCAATGATGAAAAGATATTGGGCCGCTAATCTCGAGGTTCTTGCAGAAATTGATCGCATTTGCAGAAAACATCACATTAATTATTATGCAGATTACGGTACACTTCTTGGTGCCGTTAGACATAAAGGATATATTCCCTGGGATGACGATGTTGATATTGCAATGAAGAGAGTTGACTATGAGCGATTTATTAAAATTGCTCCCACCGAATTACCTAAGCCAATGCAATTATTTAATGCCAAAGAGACTAAGATGTGGCCACTTAGAGTAATCAGCACCTATAATACAAGGTTGGATGAAGACTTCCTCAAAAGATTTCATCGTTGCCCATATTCAGCAGGCGTTGATGTATTTCCACTGGATAATATCCCTGATGATGAGGCGGAGCGTAAGGACTTCAAAGGTCTTGTCTTTAGTGTTGATGTCTTGGAGAACTTCACGAACGAAGATTTCATTAATTCACAGCTTAAAAAGCAAAAAAATCCGATTGAAATTAATCCGGACGATATAAATGAATGTATCGACATGGTTATGCACAAAATTGATTATCCATTAGATACAGATAAGCCGCTTGCTCCACAGCTTACAGCCTTATCTCATATTCTGGCAGCATCTTATTTTGATAAAAAAACTAACGAAATGGCCAATGTACATGATTGGGCCCTGGACAGAGCGGGTACCTTCAAATGTGAGGATTATAGTGAAACAATACGCTTACCATTTGAAAATATTACTATTCCCGTTCCTAAAAATTATGACAGCGTATTAAGAAGTCTTTATGGTGATGATTATATGACACCTAAAATAGGAACAGCCGCTCATGAATATCCTGCATACTGTGCCCTGGAAAAGGGACTTTTCGATTATCTTATCGAACACAATTATGAGATACCGGAATTTCTTACAATATAAAAAATTCGCCCTTCACTTGAGGGCGAATTTTTTATTCAAGGTATTCTGCAGGTGGCTGTATTCCACATGCAGCAAAGGTATCCAATAGTATCTTCTGCGATTTTGCATATGCCTTCTCATGACATGCTCCAATCTGCTTGGGAGTCATATAGTCACTACCAAAGCGTTCCATAAGCACCTTATCATATTCTATAGGGCAGCTAATCTCCATATTTTCAAATTTCAGTCTAACTATTTCTGTATAATAGGCAATATCAGTAGGTTTGCTACGTTCTCTGCACCAGTTATGCATATGAACAACTTTATCACAATCCGAATCCCAATACTTGCCCTGAACGGTATTAAGGAGCTCCGTTAACTGAATAGCAACATCAGCTTCCCTGTTAATATGTACACCTGTCTCTTTTTCAACTCTATTAAGCATTTCTGCAACATCTCTCTCACTATGCCCATCATTACCGTAATATTTCTGATAATCTGAGATAGATGTTTTTTTCGTTTCAAATCGCTGAGCCAGATATCTTATACTATTCTGAAGCATTTTGAAGGCATTAGACTCTTTTTCATCCGCCGGAACTTTATCAAGAATATATATATCGACACCGGCTGAATAAGGACAGCCATGATATTTGGCAAGAAAATCCGGAGCAATCTGCGGCGCTATAGTATTGACGACCCGCATTGGTCCAAATGCAGTATGGAGATTATTATATATAGTCATTCCTCCGGTTAATAATTCCGGTGCCTCCCTTCTAAACACTTCAAATGCATCTCTGGTCATGGAAATATCTATATCATCATCCCAGGGTATATACCCCCTGTGTCTTACTGCACCAAGAAGAGTTCCAAACTCAGCCAGATATACTATATTGAGTTCACGGCATATTCTGTCAATCTCTGCCAAGACTTCCATGTTTGCCGCCCAATAACGCTTCATCATAGCATTTATACGGTAACCGTCTCTTATTTCTTCATTAAAATAGTCATCACTATAATTCATAAGTGCTCCACCCATACTTCATATAATTCTTTTATTGGAAAAGTATATAATATTACTTCATTCAAATATAGTAAAAGGGAATCCGAAGATAACTTCGGATTCCCAATTATGATAGTTATGGTTTTCTTCGTACTAATGAGCCCTACCGAAGAACCACTCTATTATGCAACTATCCTATTAGCCGAGGAGTGAAAGAACACCCTGGTTAGACTGGTTAGCCTGAGCAAGCATTGCCTGACCTGCCTGAGCAAGGATATTGTTGTTAGAGTACTTAACCATCTCTGTAGCCATATCTGTATCACGAATCTGGCTCTCTGCTGCTGTTGTATTCTCTACTACGTTGTTAAGGTTGTTAATTGTATGCTCAAGTCTGTTCTGAACAGCACCGAGATCAGATCTCTGCTGGTTAAC